>CAYRXS010000158.1:0-15208 GCA_964428225.1 uncultured Planctomycetaceae bacterium | reverse complement strand
GAACTTCTCGACGAGCTCGCGGTAGAGGTCGAAGGCCTGCTCGAAGCGGAAGCCCGCCTCGAAGGTCCGGGCGAGACCGAGGTGCGGGGCCGGATCGTCGGGATCGAACGCCGCGCACAGCTGGTAGAACCGCTCGGCCGTCTCCAGGGCGCGCGGAGCGTCGAGGCGCTGGCGGACGCAGGAGTCCGCGAACTGCATGGCCTCCTCGTAGCTCCCCCGCGTGAGCTGGTCGCCCAGCTCCCTCGCGCGAAGGTCGATCACGTTCGCGGGGGTGCCCGCGAAGCCGAACTCGATCACGCCCTCGCGGTTGACGGGCAGGGCCAGCGAGCCGGTGGCCGCGTGGACCTCGCGGCCGGTCACGGGATCGATCTCGACGAACAGGATGGGCTCGCTCGCGCGGCTCGTGTTCGTGGCGAGCCCCATGCGATCCGGGTTCTCCATCCTCCCGAACATCAGCCCGCCCGCGGTGCGCAGGATCCAGTCGTAGCGCTTCTTGTAGCTCTCGAGCCGGGCCGTCCGCTCCTCGGGGGTCTCGTCGCTGAACGGATCGTCCGCGGGAGCGGTGGCATTGAGCAGCGAGATGGTGGAGCGATCGCGCTCGTCCTCCTCCGGGGCGTCGTAGAAGGAGGAGTCCTGCTCGTTCACTGCCACCCCGCCGACGTCCTCGAACAGGGCGGGCAGGATCAGGCGCTCCACCTCGTGGCGAAGGAGGTCACCGTAGGCCGGCGGCGCGGGCCCGGGAACCGGAGGGGGGAGCAGCCCGGTGAAGGGAGGACGGGGCGGCTCGACGAGCCCGAGCGGCGGAAGGGGGCGCGTGTCGCGCGGCGGCGCGAAGAGCTCGCGAACGAGCGGGGGAGCCACCGTCTCGTCGGGCAGCGCGAGGGCGAGGTTGGGAGCGCCGTAGTGCGTGAGCTCGACCTCGTCGCCGCTCCCACGCGACGGACGTTTCGTGGGCGGGCCGCCGGTGAGCAGACCCCAGGAGAGGAGCCCGAGCACGAGGAGGCCGACGATGAAGACGATCTGTTCCTGGCGGAGTCGCATGGGATCAGCCCTCCTCCTCGAGCTCGATCTCCCGCAGGCGGGGGATGGTCAGGACCAGGTCGAGCTGCACCTCGTCGTCCTTGTGTCGCGTGGGCCGCATCTCGAGGTCGGCGACGTGGAGGACGCGCCCGTCGCGCGGGCGCTGGGTCGCGGCGACCAGCCGGGTCAGGGCGAGGGACGGGCCGCGTATGTCGAAGGAGACTCGCGTGTGCTCGACGCGCCCGAGGCCCGCGCGCGACGTCAGCCCGGGATCCAGGCGGATGCTGATTCCCTCGATGCGCCTCACGCGGGAGTCGATCGCGATGGAGGCCACGGTCTCGATCACGTCGAGCGCCTCGACGTACCGCTCGATCTCCGCGTCGACCGTCGGGGAGAACTTCGGCATGCCCAGGCCGGAGTCGATGGTCAGGTCGGCCTGGTTGGCCCGGGGCAGCAGGTCCTCGCGCACCAGGTTCAGGACGCGCAGGTACTGGCTCGGGTAGGGGAGGTTCTCGTCGAGGACGAACTCCTCGCGGGGCCGGAAGCGCGTCGCCCCCTCCAGCTCCGCGACGTCCGCCTTCAGGGCCTCGTTCTCGTCCTCCGCGACGGTGAGGTCCGAGGCGGTGTACATGCCCTCTCCCAGGTCGGAGCGCAGGTTCCGGATCGTCCCCCTCGTGGCGCCGATGTCGTCGCCGTAGTGTCCGTCGATCCAGAAGTAGGCGATGAGGAAGACGACCAGGCCGCCGACGACGATCGTGACGAAGCGCTTGTTCTCCTGCCAGTAGTCGTTGAGGTCCATGGCCTACATCTCCTCCTCGTCGATTTCCTCGGGAGCTTCAACCGGTGGAACGAGGGTCGTCAGCTCGAGCGTGAAGTTGGAGGCGACGGCGGCCATCCGGTGCACGAGCCGGGTCTCGGCGGGCATGTCCTCGCGGATCCCGGTGACGAACTCCTCGAAGAGCAGGGTGGGCGAGTCGGTCCCCTCCCGCGTCTGCCCGGTGATGTCGAGGATCGGCCGCAGGTCCGGGGATTCCACGCCGAGGGCGTCGTTCGTGGACCAGGCGCTGACGAGCGAGTCGAGCCAGAAGTCCTCGGGCAGGTGTCGCTCGATCGCGTCGAGGGTCCGGACGAGCTGCTCGCCCGAGCCGGCCAGCGCGTGGAGCTCGTCCGCGTATTCGGCGAGGACCTCGTTCTCGGTGAGCAGGGCGCGCGTGCTCTGGTCGTTGCCGCGCGCCCGCCGGAGCTGGGTGGTGAGCTTCCCCGACTCGACCTTCAGGTCGCCGAGCTCCCCCTTCATCGACCAGACCTTGACCCCGAGGAACACGACGGCGAGGGCGGCGAGGGCGATGAGGAACGCGGGGCCGGTCATGAACGCGCGCCGCTTGGCCACGCTCTCGGGGAGGATCTCGATCGAGTAGGCGTCGGAGTCCGAGGCCGACGTCGCCAGCCCCAGGGCGAGCACCGCCTCGAGTCGATGCTCCTCGAGGAGGTCGGCGCTCTCCGGATCGAGCTTGGTGGAGTCGACCACCACGAACGGATCGAAGAGCTCCACGGGAACGCTCAGGGCGTTCGAGAGGTAGCCGGTCAGCCCGTCGAGCGCGGCTCCTCCTCCGCACAGGAACACGCGGTCGATCTTGAGGGTGGAGAGCTTCACCTGGCTCTTCGAGAAGAGCACGGTGGACTGCAGGAGGCTCAGGAGCTGGCCCGCGGGCGCCATCATGGCCCGGCTCGCCTTCTCCTGGTTGGCGGTCTCGTGCTTCGCGGACGGATCGATCGTGCCCTCGTCGATCTTGAAGCGCTCCGCGCGCCGGGGATCGATCTGGAAGCGCTCAGCGATGGCGTCGTCGAAGAGCTTGGCGCCCCCCGAGAGGTTGCGCGCGAAGAGCAGGTCCGTTCCCCGGACGAGGATCACGTCGATGTTCTCGCGGCCGATGTTGGCGACGAGCACCGTGTCGTCCATCACCACGCCGAAGTGCAGGAAGGCGTTGTAGAGGGCCACGGCGTTCGGGGTGAACGCATCGAGCTTCCCGCCGATCGACGCGAGCCCGTCCATGTGCTCCACGAGGAACGACTCGCGAGCCATGCACAGCATGACCATGTCCTCCCCCTCGATCTCGGGGATCTCGGGGAGGACGTTGAAGTCGGAGGCGACCACGGCGTCGGATTGCCCGCCGATCTCCGCCGCCTCGAACCTCATCAGCTTGCGTAGCTGCCAGTCGGGAACGCGGGGTACGCGCGAGTACCGCACGTTGACCTCCCGACCGGTCAACCCGATCCGACACGTCCCGGGTTTGAATCCGGGAGCGAGCGAGCTCCACCCGCTCTCCGTCGTTCCGCCGGAGTTCGGCGCTACGACGAAGTCCGTGAGCAGGAAGCCGGTCCCCTTCACCTCGCCGCGAAGCAGCTTCACGGTCGAGGTGCCGATGTCGATTCCGGTAGCCGATCGTGCCATTCGGTCGTCGCCTGTCTCAGTTGTCGTCTTCGGGGCTCTCGTCCGGGCCGAGGGCCGCTCCCACGTGCGCCTTCAGATTCGGCGCCTCGTCTTCCTTGATCGCGTCGAACACGGACCGCAGCTTCTCGCGCTTCGCGTCCGGAGTCTCCGCCTCGAGCGTGGCGAGCTCGCCGTCGATCTCTCCCACGAGAGCCGCGGCCTCCGTCGCCACATCGCTGGAGCCGTAACCGCCGCCCACCGTCACCACGCGCTCGCGGCACTGCCGGTAGAGCTCGGGAAGGGCGAAGAACCGCGCGCGCTCCACGTCGCGCCGGATCTCCTCCACCCTCTCCATGCCCTGCTGGACGAGGCGGGCGCGGGCCTCCTCGGCCTGCGAGACGAGCTCCTCGTCGAACGGGACCTCGTCGAGCAACGTGGACCAGGCCTCGAGCACGGCCCCGTATTCCTGGCGCTTCTCGCGGTCGCGGGCCCGCAGGGCGAGCTCGCGGGCCTGGTTGCGCTCCTCCACGAAGGTGAGCTGCAGGTGGAAGGTGTCGAGCCCCCCCATCGCCACCCGGATGCGCATCGCGCCCTCGCGCATGGCCCCGGTGATCCGCACGGGCTCGTCGAACCACAGGCGCACCAGGTCGACGCCCTGGCCCAGGAGCAGGCTCGTGGCGCGCCCGATCTCGAACTCGCTGGCCAGCGAGCGGTAGCCGTCGGCCCCGATCGCGGCGAGGCGCACCCGGTCGGCGTTCGCCCCGCGGTCCGCGGTGTTCAGGGTCAGCTCCAGGGTCGCGTCCGCCGGCGCGCCGGCGCACGTGTAGTCCAGCCCGTTGACGCTCGCCTGCGCCGTCCAGCGCCCCTCGCCCCATCCCGAGCGGGCGGCCTCTCCCCACGGCGCGAAGTCGATCCCCGTGAACAGCACGTGACCGCTGCGCACGAAGGTCGCGGTCGTCGCGCCGGAACCGTACAGGCGGGCCTCGAACTCGTTGAAGCGAGCCGCGGCCTCGACCGTGCGGTCGGAGGGAACGACGCTCACGTCGTCCGTGGCCACGACGCCCGCTCCGTCCCCGAGCCCCGCGAGCACCACGCTCGCGCGGTCGTATCCGGGAAGCCCGGTGAAGACGAGCTCGACCTCGGTGAAGTCCGCGGAGGGCTCCACGACGCGACTCCAGACGACGCACTCGCTTCCCGGCGCCGAGGAGCTCTCGAACCGGATCCCCACCCGAGCCAGGGCGGCGTCCTCGGCGACGAGGCTGGCCCGGAGCTCGTACGCGCTCCGCGGTCCGACCGCGAAGGACGGCGAGGTGGCCAGGGCCCACTCTCCCTCCTCGAGGGCCACGCCCATCCCCAGTCCGCCGGTCGCCGCGAAGCCGCGGTCGCGGTAGAACGACTGGGGCGCGGTCTCCGCCGATTCCCAGTCCGGTCCCTCCGCGCCCGCCTCGAAGGTCCCGTCGGAGAGCAGGTTGCCCGGGACCTCGGGCACCCGCGTCACCGCGGGCCCTTCCTCGCCGCGGTTGCGGAGCCACCAGGTGCCGCCGGCTCCGACCACGACGACGACCAGCAGCGCGAGCAAGAGGATCCCGCGCCGGTTCGACGAACCCGCGCGAACGGCCTGGATGCGGCCGACCGTCTCGTCCGGCGAGGCGCCCGCGGGAGCCTCCGCCAGGTGGGCGTCGAGGAAGACGAGCTCCACGCTGCCCAGGACGAAGTGGTCCCTGTGCGCGAGGCGGTGGCTCTCGATCCGCTCACCGGCCACCTTGGTGCCGTTCGTGCTCCCGAGGTCGACGAGGAGGAGGTCCTTGCCCTCGGCGCGGATCTCGGCGTGTCGCCCCGAGACGGAGGCGTCGGAGAGGGTCAGGTCGTTCTCCGAGCGACGGCCAATCGAGCAGCCTCCGTCGCTCAGCGGCGATTCCTCGCCTCGCCTCGCTCCGGTCTCGATGCGCAGCCAGTAACGCGATTCCCGCGAGTCCATGCGGTAAGAGTGGGGTGGTCGTCCAGGGATCGGAGCGTCGCGGGGAACGCCGGGGGACGGGGGAGGCCGCCAGGAACGGCGCAGCCGCGGCCTTTTCCCGGGGCGGGGGTCCGTCCCCGGATCGCCCCTGCGATATCCGAGCCGGGGGTTCGAGTAACGATCCCAACCTCTTCTCCGGGCCCGGGTTGCGGGAAACGCGGATTCGTGGATGGGCGCGGGAGGATGGTAGTCCCTGGCCAGGCCCCGCGGAATACGATACCAGGGTCCTCCGCCCGATCTCGGGACGTTGTCGACCCATGAGCTCCCCCCCCACCTTCTTCCTCGATGGCCCGCCGGGCGAGGACCCCCCCCGCCTGGCCGAGGGGGAGGCGGAGCACGCGCTCCGGGTCCTGCGCCTGGGGCACGGGGACGAGATCCTGGGCCTCGACGGCGAGGGCCGGCGCTGGCGGCTGCGCATCGTGGCCAAGGGGAAGCGGGACCTGGGCCTCGAGATCGTCGGCGCCCCCGCGTGCCACCCCGCCCCGGGGGACCCTGGCGCCCCCCTGCCCTGGATCGAGATCGCGGTGGCCTGGCCGCGCAAGAGCCGCGCGGAGGGCATGATCTCCCGCCTGGTGCAGCTCGGGGCGGCGCGGATCACGCCTCTGCTCGCCCGCCACGGCGGCCCGGCCGAGGCCCCGGAGGAGACGCCCGAGCGCTGGCTCCGGATCGCCCGGGAGGCCTGCAAGCAGTGCGGCCGGACCTGGCTGCCGCGCTGGAGCCGGAGGACGAGCCCCGAGGAGCTCGCCCGGGAGCGGAAGGGGGCGGCGATCGCCCTCCTCGATCCCGGCGCGGGGATGTCCCTGGACACCTGGTTGCGCTCGCTGCATCCCGCGCCCCTAGGCGTGGGGACCCGCGTCCACCCGATCGTCCTCGTCGTCGGTCCCGAGGGAGGCTTCTCCCCCGAGGAGGTCGAGGCGTTCCTCGAGCGCGACGCCACCACGGTCCAGGTGGCTCCCCACGTCCTGCGGATCGAAACCGCGGCGGAGGCCGCCCTGGCGGTCGCAGGCGTGATCCTGATGGGGTGAGGTTTCTGATCAGAGCCCCGTCCGCTCTCGCATCGAGACGTACGTTCCTTCGCCGACGATGACGTGGTCGAGCAGCGGGATGCCGAGCAGCACGCCCGCTTCCCGCAGGCGGCGGGTGACCTCGGCGTCCTCCTGGCTGGGCTCGGGATCTCCGCTCGGGTGGTTGTGAACGGCAATCACCGCCGCCGCCGACTCACGGACCGCGGTGCGGAACACCTCGCGGGGGTGGACGAGCGACGTGGTCAGCGTGCCCTCGCTCACCCGGACGGTGCGGAGCAGGCGGTGCTTGCCGTCGAGGAGCAGGGCGAGGAAGGTCTCCTGCTCGAGCCCGCGCAGGCGCGGCCCCACCTCCTCGAAGACCCGGAGCGCGGAGCGCATCGAGGGGCGCGCGGGCCGGCGCAGGCGCTGGAGGCGGCGGCCCAGGGCGAAGGCGGCGACGAGCCGGGCCGCGGCGAGGGGGCTGAGGCCGAACTCCGCCACGAGCTCGGCCGTCCCCGACCGGGAGAGCTCGAGGAGCCCTCGTCTCGAGAGCAGCTCCCGCGCCCGTTTCGCCCCGTCCCCGGGCGACGAGCCGAGCAGGATGGCGAGCCGGTCCGGCGTCTCCAGGAGCTCCTCGTCCGCCACCAGAGCCGCTCTCGTGCATCCCACCTGCCCCGTCACGCCACCAGGACTCTCCGGTTCGGGGCCGGTTGCCCCAGATCCGAGAATCCGGGCCACACCTGCGCAAAAAGACGGGCCAAGCGGTGCTCCTTCCGTCGCTTGGCCCCGATTGATTTGGTAGTAGAGCCGTACATCCCGAAGTTCCGCCGGTCGCCGTGGAGGGCGCGCAGACTCTCATTCATGCGGCATCCCGGCCGGCTCGTGGAGATCAAGGGGTGACAGCAATCGTCATGTTCCTCCTGAACCGCGGCCCGGGTGAATGGCATTCGAGCGCCCGGTACGTCGGGATCAGCGCCTGACGTCGCCGCGGGCGTGCGCGAACGCTCTCTCGCGCATGGGCAGGCGGCTGCGCGTGAGCGCGGCCGCCTGTTTTCCCAGCGGGCTCCCGAGCAGGATCCGGGCTCGAAGGAGGCTCAGCTCGCCAGGTCCTGCTGCAGCATCTCCAGCACCTCGCCGAGGGGAACTCCGCCGGTCCAGCGCAGGAAGGCGGCCTCGACCCCCTCGTCGCTCGCGCAGCCCTCGATCATCTGGCGCAGGGCCTCCACGCCGTACTCGCGGGCGATGAAGTCCACGACGGCGAGGGACTCGGCGTAGGCCAGGGCGATCGCCTCCGTGTCCGTCCAGCTCGCCAGGCTGCCGGCGAGCTCGTCGAGCGGGAAGAGCTCCTTGCCCCGCAGGCTCTCCCGGGCCCGCCGGACGCTCTCGGTGCGGTGGGGATTCAGGTGGATGGAGGCGTCGAGGTACTGGGCGAGGCCCTCGTTCAGCCAGCCGGGGACGCCCGTGCCCGCCACCTCGCCCACGAAGGCGTGGACGAGCTCGTGGCGCAGGACCCGGCCCCACTGCTCCGCCTCGGTGGTCAGGTGCCCCACCGAGACACGGATCGTGCCGTCGAAGACCCCCCCCGCCCACTCGCCGAGCCCGGTGATGTCGTCGAACTGCTCGCGGTCGTACAGCACCACCGCGAGCTTGGGCTTGCCCTCGTGGAGCACGGGATCGACCAGGAACCACTCCGTCATCTCGACGTAGGCCGCGTCCAGGAAACGGATGGCGTCCTGGGAGTTCTCCAGGATGTCGTCCCGGGCGGCGTCGTAGGACACCTGGAAGTAGAGGGAGAGCTCGGTGGTGTGGTCGCGGGCGTGCTCCCACTCCTTGCGCCACCGCTCGAGGTGGCCCCGGAGGGTTTCGACGTCGTCCCGGTCGGGGGCCAGGGCGATGGCGCGCTCCAGGTGGGTGATCGCGGGGGCGAGATCCCGAATCTCCCGCTCCTGGCGGGCGAGGCGGACGAGGGCCTCGGCGAGGTTGCGGCGGAAGACGGTGCGCTCGGGCAGGGCCTCGTGGCAGGCCTCGAGGAGCTCCACCGCGTCCTCGAGCTCCCCCTCCTCGAGCATCCGGTGCGCGTCGTTGTTGCGCTCGATCCAGGCGCGCTCGATCTCCGAGACGTCATCCTCCGCGGGGGCCGGGTGGGATCCCTCCCCCACGGGGTGGCGTTCGAAGACGAGAGGAACCGACGGGCCGGGCGCGCCCTCCGGGTCCCCCGCGGGATCCGATTCGCTCGCGCCGCCGCTCCAGATCCAGAGCGCGACGAATCCGCCTCCGACGAGCGCGACCCCCAGAACGGCGGCGAGGACCCTCACGGGGCGCCCTCCCCGCCCCGGCCGGCGGATCCCCCCCCGCGCGGAGAGGTTCGGGGTGCCGATGCGCGAATCACCATGGTTGCCCTTCGACGGGCCCTGCCCCGCCGTATTCCCGGCCTTCGTTCAACGGCGACGGCGGTGGCGGCTGCTCCGCTCGCGCAGCTCGTCGGCGAAGTTGATGCCCTCGCGGCCCGCGAGGTTGGTCCGGATGTCCTCGATCAGCTCGGCGAAGTCCTGGTATCGGTGGCTGGCCTCCTTGGCCACCATCTTCTCGATGAAGTAGTGCAGGTGGGGGGAGATCCCCCGTCCCTTGAGCTCGGGGGACGAGAGGGACTCCATGATCTGCATGCGTAGGACCTCGCGGTCGTCCGAGCTCTCGAAGGGGAGCCGGCCCACGACGAGGTGGAAGAGCGAGATTCCCAGGCTGTAGATGTCGGAGCGGCAATCGGCGGACGCCCCTCCCCGGGCCTGTTCCGGCGAGAGGTAGGCCACCGTGCCCGAGGCGCTGTCCTCGGGATTCGCGGGCTCCCCCTGGCCCTCGGCCGCGAAGCCGAGGTCGATCAGGACCACCCGCCCGTCCTTGTCGAGCATGATGTTCCCGGGCTTCACGTCCCGGTGGACGACGTCGTTCTCCCCGAGGTACTGGAGCACCTCCGCCGTCTCGAGCGTGACGCGAAGGGCCTCCTCCTCCGGGAAGTCGTTCCCCTCGTCGAGCAACTCGAGGACCGTGTTGCCCTCGACGTACTCCAGCTTCGAGAAGAACGTGTTGCCGCTGCGCGCGATGCCGAAGCAGCGCACGAGGTTGGGGTGACGGAGGCGCTCGAGCAGGCGCCCCTCGGCGATGAACGCCTTTCGCGTCGGGGTGTGGCGGGTCGACTCGGGCTTCAGGACCTTCAGGGCCATCAGCCGCTGCGTGCGCCGCTCGCGGACCTTGAACACGTCCGCGGTGCCCCCGGTGCCGGCCTTGGCGATCACGTCGAACCCGGGGATCTCGGGGATCTCCCCCCCGCGCGTGCGCCGCAGCTTCTCCACGAGAGCCTCGTCCCAGCCGAGCATGGAGACGAGGAGGTCGTCCAGCTCCTCCCCGGCCTTCAGCCGGGGCATGAGGGATTCGGCCGCCGCGCGGTCCAGGTGACCGCGGTGGACGAGAAGGGCCAGGAACTCGACGTCGTGCATGAGTTTGCGGATCGGAAGCGACCGACCTACCGCTTCTCGGCCGGACGAGAACGACATTCCAGCCTGGAAACCGCACCGACTTCAAGATCGCCGATCCGGAAGACCGAAATCACCCGAGCGGGCCGCAGGGGGTTCCGGGCCCGTTCTCCGCGCATCGTACCCCATCTCCGGTCCAGGAATCTCCGCTTCCATTCCGACGTGGATCCCGCCGAGAGCCGTTTCGTCCACAAGTACTTCGAGCCCGCGGACCGCTTCCTTCGCGTCCGGGTCCTCGATCCCGTGCGCCCCGGCCTGCGGGCCGGCGAGGGCCTGGACGGGGAGGGCTACCGCCGCCTCGTGGTGGCCGCCTGCGTGGAGGGCATGGAGGAGCCGGAGGAGGGGCTGCAGGCCCTGGGCATCGCGGAGCACGAATCCGCCCTCGAGCGGCTCTTCGAGCTGGCCCTGTCCGTGAATCCCACCCTCGACATCCACGCGGTCAGCCTGGGCGAGCCCGCGGCGCCCTTGCCGACCCCCGAGGTCCGGCGCGCCCCCGGGGAGGTGCGCCGCCGGCTCCGACGCCGCGCGCGCGGCCTCGGGGAGCGGCTCGCCCGGCGCATCGTGGGCCAGGATCCGGCGGTCTCGAGGGTCGCCGCGGCGATCCGTCGCGGCGCCGCGGGGCTGGCCGCCGGCCGCGGGCCCCTCGCCCGCCTGCTCTTCGTGGGGCCCACCGGTACGGGCAAGACGGAGATGGCGAGGGCTCTGGCCGAGGAGCTGGGCCTCGCCCCCCTCGTGCGCATCGACTGCGGGGAGTTCGCAGAGGGGCACGAGTACAGCAAGCTGATCGGGGCTCCTCCGGGCTACGTGGGGCACGAGGACGGGGGATTCCTGACCGAGGCCCTGTGCGGCCGGCCCGACTCCGTCGTGCTCTTCGACGAGGTGGAGAAGGCCCACCCCCGGCTGCACCACCTCCTGCTCGGCCTGCTCGAGGAGGGAGAGCTCACGGACGGCAAGGGCCAGACCACGGACCTGCGACGGGCCATCGTGCTGTTCACCTCGAACACGGGGGCCCGGGAGCTCGCCCGCGCGGCGGGGGCGATGGGCTTCCGCGGCGAGGGACCCCTGGGGCGAGAAACGATCGAGGAGATCTCGCGAAACGCGCTGGACCGGGCCTTCCGCCCCGAGTTCCTCGCCCGTCTCGACGAGGTGCTGCCGTTCGACGAGCTCGGAGAGGGGGCGCTCGCCCGGATCGCGGAGCTCGAGCTCGGCCAACTGGCCGTCCGCGTGCGCCGGCGCCGCCGCCGGGTGCGCTTCAGCACCGCCGTGGCCCGCTGGGCCGCCCGCGAGGGCGCCAGGGAGGGAGAGGGCGCTCGCGGGATCCTCCGCGTGATCCGGCGGACGATCGAGGCTCCCCTCGCCGACCTCCTCCTCGAGCCCGCCGCGCGGGACGCGGGCTGGATCCGGGTCTCGATCCGCGCCGGACGCCCGCGCTTCGCGATCGAGAGCTGAGCCGGACGTCGTACGGTCGCGGTCCGGCCGCCCACGCGATATCCTGCCGTCCATGACTGGTCTCGGAGGATTCGTGGGCGTCCTGCTCCTGCTCGTCCCGACGGGAGCCGGGGCCGCCCCCCAGGAGGGGACGCGGCCGGACGCGGTGTCGACCGGGGAGGCGACCGACGCCGTCGTCGCCCGCGGCGAGGGCCTCGTCGTGCGGCGATCGGAGGTGATCCCCCTCCTCCTCGATCGCTACGCGATGAGCCGGGACGGGCGCGACCTGCTCAAGCTGCTCGTCAGCTCGCGCCTGATCGACCTGATCGCGCGGGAGCGGGGCATCGACGCCTCCGAGGCCGAGATCGCCGCCCTCTGGAACGAGCTCGACCGGCGGGCGCGCGATGCGGGCGAGTCCGAGGGGCTGGCCGCCGAGCTGGCCCGGCGGGGCCTCGGCGTCGAGGAGTTCCGCGAGTACCTGCGCCTGACGCTCCTGCAGGAGCGGCTCACCCGGGAGGCCCTCGAGCTCGCCGAGGACGCCGAGGTGACCGTGTCCCAGCAGGAGATCTGGCTCGAGCAGGAGATGCGGAACCGCGCCCTCTCCTGGCCCCCGCCCCCGTGGGAGAACGGCGTCGCCGCGCGCTGCGGATCGATCGAGGTCACCGCCCGGAGCTACGGCGAGGAGCTGCTGGACAAGCTGAACTCGCTCGACGTCAAGGAGACGTGCTGGCACCTGCTCCTGCTCAAGAGCGTCGAGAAGCGCATGCCCGACCTCGCCCCGGCGGCGCGGAAGGCGGCGGTGGACGCGGAGATGGAGCGGCGCCGGAAGAAGGCCCTGGCCCAGACCCAGCCCCAGGCCGAGGGCGTCACCTTCGAGGAGATCCTGGTCGCCCGGGGCTCGAACCTCGAGCAGCTCCGCCGGGATCCCTCCGTCCACATCGCGGCCCTGACGCGGCTCTGGATCGACCGCACGAAGGGCCCGGAGGGAATCCGCGCGGACTACGTGGAGAAGCGGGACCACTACGAGGGCCTGTACGGCACGTCGGTCCACACCTACCTGATCTTCCTCGTGGCCTCCCAGCGCAAGAACGAGCTCAACCCGCGCACCTTCGCGGAAGCGGAGGCCGAGCTCGAGGGGCTCAAGGAGAAGATCTCGACCCTGCGGGAGTTCGCCGCGACCTCCGCGGAGTACTCCGAGGAGCCGTCGGTGCGCCGCAACCGGGGCGAGCTGGGCTGGCTGCGGCGGGACGACCCGCGCTATCCCCAGGAGATCCGGGCGGAGGTCTTCGAGTTCATCGGCTCCGGAGGGAAGATCCCCGCCGCGGGCCAGATGCTGGGTCCCATCCGGCTCGGCACCGGCGTCGCGCTGCTGTGGCTGTCCGCGGTGCGCGAGAGTCCTCCGTGGGAGGAGATGTCCGAGCACGTCCACGAGGAGCTGCGCCGTCGCTTCATCGAGGAGGTCATGCCGAGGAAGGCGGTGGAGATGGTCCTGAAGTGACCGTTCGAGACGCGGATCGCCCAAGGAGAAGGAGATCGACAACATGCTGATCGGAAAGGTCGTCGGAAGCGTCGTCTCGACGCAGAAGGACGAGAAGCTCGAGAGCTTGAAGCTGCTCGTGGTCCAGGTGCACGACCACCAGAACCAGCCGAAGGAGCAGTACGTCGTCGCGGTCGACTCCGTGCAGGCGGGGCCGGGGGACGTGGTGCTCTACGCCACGGGCTCGAGCGCCCGGCAGACGGTCCTGACCGACAACAAGCCCTGCGACGCGGCGATCATGGCCATCGTCGACTCGTGGGACATCGACGGCGTGAACGTCTACGAGAAGTGGGCCTGAGGGAATGTACCTCGCGCGCGTGATCGGACGGGTGGTCGCCACCCAGTGCTACCCGGGGCTGGCGGAGGTCCCGTTCCAGTGGATCCAGCCCCTCGACGAGGACGGCGAGGAGATGGGCGATCCCCTGGTGGCCTGCACCGTGGTCTCGACCGGGCCCGGGGATCTCGTGCACTTCGTCGACGGGCGCGAGGCCGCCCTCGCGTGCCCCGAGACCTTCGTGCCGGTGGACGTGACGATCATGGGCTTCGTCGAGCAGGCCGTCTCCCACGGCCGCCGGATCGGCCGCGACGAGAACGAGGGGGAAGCCTGATGTTCCTCGCCGACGTCGTGGGCACGGTGGTCTCGCCGGTGCAGCACCCGATCCTCGAGGGCCGCCGGCTCCTGCTGCTGCGCGTGCTCGACGCCCACGGTCGACCCACGGGCACGACGCGCGTCGGCATCGACAAGGCGCAGGCCGGCGTCGGGGACCGCGTGCTCACGATCGACGAGGGCAACTCGGGGCGGCAGCTGCTCGACGCGCCCGACGCTCCGGTGAAGACGATCATCGTGGGGGTGGTCGACTTCGTGGAGCTCGGCGACGAGCTCGTGTTCGACCACCGCCACCGCGAACCGCTGGAGAGGCTGGCCCGATGACTCCCGATTCCGCTCCCTCGCACGTCCCCTCCGAGGACGAGATGCGTCACCGCCAGTCCCTGTGCCGCCTGGGCGCGCTCTGCTACGAGCGGGGGCTCATCGCCGGCGCCGACGGCAACCTCTCGGTGCGCCTTCCCGACGACACCGTCCTGATCACCCCCACCGGCGCGATCAAGGGCTTCCTCCAGCCCCACCACATCGCCCACGTCGACATGGACGGCCGCGTCGTGGACGACGGCCCGCGCGCCTCCTCGGAGACCGCCATCCACCTGGTGTCCTACGTCGAGCGCCCGGAGATGCGCGCGGTGATCCACACGCACCCCCCCCACGCGGTCGCGATGACGGTGGCGGGGATCGACCTGCAGGTGCCGATCATCCCCGAGGTCGTCGTCACGATCGGCGGGGTGCCCACGACTCCTCTCGCCACCCCCGGGACGAGGGAGCTCGCGGAGTCGATCCGCGAGATCGTGCGGTGCTCGGACACGCTCATCATGAAGAACCACGGAGCGGTCACCCTGGGCACCAACCTGATGGAGGCGTTCAAGAAACTCGACATGATCGAGCACATGGCCCGGATCCTCTGGCTCGCCCACACCGCGCGGGGAGGGTTGTCGCCCCTTCCGCCGGAAGCCGTCTCCAAGATCCTGGCGACGCGGGAAGTGCTGGGAATCCGCACGACGAACACCCTCGAGAACCGCTGCGGGTTGCCCCCGGAGCCCCCGGCGACGCGTCCCTGAGCGTCGACCCGGGCCTGCAGGGAGCCGCGGGGCGGGCGGGACGCACTCCCGGGGCGGGAGTCCTTGCCTTCTCCGTTTTTATGCGCAACGCTTGTAATGGCTTCACGAAGAAGCCGGATGATGCCCTCCGCCCCCACACCCTCGGCGCGTGTCCGTCGGGAGGCCGCCTTCTTCCTCTGGCTGGCCAACCTGGCGTTCGGAACGCTTCTCGGCACGAACCTGCTCGCGCACGTTCCCGACGTCGACAGCGTGAAGATGTGGCTGTTCGCGCTGGGGGCCCTGCTGTCGAGCGTCCTGACCCTCACGCTGCTACCGGGAATCGGTTTCCTGCTCCTCGCCCACTTCGTGGGGAAGCCCCGGCTCCTCGGGGTGCTGCAGGGGGGCTTCTGGACGGTCTTCCAGGTGGTCCTGTTCGCGGACACGCGCATCTACAACCTCTTCCACTACCACTTCAACGGCCAGGTCCTGAACCTCCTGTACACACGGGGCTCGGAGGACTCGCTCAACCTCGGCTGGCAGGTGTACACCGCGATCACCGCCGGGGAGCAGTTCGGTTGCGCGATCCGCACCAACGGC
>CAYRXS010000157.1:0-15374 GCA_964428225.1 uncultured Planctomycetaceae bacterium | reverse complement strand
GCTTAGTGTCGCCCCGTTGGGCCCGAATACCGTCCGTCATGAATAAGACGGGGTTGGAGGGTATCCGGAGATTCCATCAGCATGGCATCAAGACGGCGAGCGGGGCCATCGTCGGATTCGACCATGACGGCCTGTCGATCTTCAGGAAGCACCTGGAGTTCTTCATGCAGTCGGGGATCTCGGTCGTGAAGGTCGGTCCTCTTCAGGTGCTGGATGGAACGCGTCTCGAGGAACGGATGGTCGAGGAAGGACGGTACGTCGATTGGGAACATTGCGATGGGGATGGTCCCCACGTGCTCAACGGACTCGAGTCGATCTCCTTCGTCCCCAAGCAGATGACCGCTGAACAGCTGAAGCAAGGCATCTACTGGCTGCTCTGGCGACTCTACGAGCCCGAGAACTTCGTCGAACGCTACCGGCTGTTCTTCGAGCACTACGAGGACTCGCGGGTGAAGGACACTCTCGAGATCCCCAAGGGTCGCCAGGATCGGGGAATGCCCGGGTTCGTGGGCAGGTTCCTCGGGTTTCTGATCACGGACTGCTCACCCTCCGAAAGGGGTGCGTTTCAGAAGATGCTCGGGTACACGATGCAGTCCGATCACCCCCGGCGCCTCGTGATGCTCGTCGTGGACTTCCTGGAGTTCATGAACACGCGCCAGAAACTCCGCACATGGTGCCCGGGCATCGATCAGGTCGAGTATCCGAGGTGCTAGGAGGGGCCGACCACCGCCCCTCGCCAGGGACGAGGATGGGTATCGAAGCCGTTACTTCACCGGCGTGATTTCTTCCTTCTTCACCAGCACGTAGGCCCTCACCCAGTCGTAATGGGTCGTGTTGATGGAATCGTCGCCGAGCTCCTCGGGCGTCGGCGGGGTCTCCCAGTCGTAGGTCTCGGTCACCAGGTTCAAGTGCATGGGCCGCTCGAAGGGCTTCGGGTGGTGAGTGGAAGACATCGAGATCCGGGACGCCTACATGCGGACCTCGTAGTAGCCGAAGTGAGCCTCGGTGCTCCTGGACACCACCGCGCCGCCGGCGATGGTTTACGGCCCCTGAGGTTCGTCGAGCATGCTGTTCCTGATCAGGAGCATTCCCTTCTCCAGGGAGATGGCGGATGGCATGAACTTCGGGGGGGGACGGCCCTTCCAGCGGGGATGATGATCGTGCCACTTCGTGGCATCCAGCGCGTCGCCCTCGAACTCGTCGGTGAACCGCGGGTTGGGGACCCACTCGTAGCCTTCGGGCGCGGGGGGAGGGTCGGCAGCGAGTGCCGGACACACGAGTGCCAGCACGAGGATGGCGGCGGGAGTCGAGTGCATCATGGGGGCAAAGCTCCTGTGCCTGAGACGAACCTCCGGATAGGGGATCCAAGCTACCCCACGGCAACGCTCTTGGGGATACGGCACCGTACTCTTGTCGATTCGTCGAGCCGACGTCCGCGGGCTCCTCCGCATTTCCCCTTGCTTGGGCGGAGGCATCTCCGTACCACGGTGAGCGAGAAACCGGCACGCGAGCCCCCCAACCACAGCGAATGGAGTGAGTACCGCAGGATGACCATCGCGTTCGACAACGAGAAGTACCTCGCCGAGCAGACCGCCGCGATCCGGGAGCGAATCGGGAAGTTCGACAACAAGCTCTACCTGGAGTTCGGCGGCAAGTTGATGTTCGACTACCACGCTTCCCGCGTGCTTCCCGGCTTCGATCCCAACGTCAAGATGCGCCTGCTGCAGGAGCTCGCGGACGATACGGAGATCATCCTCTGCATCTACGCCGGCGACATCGAGAACCGGAAGATGCGCGCCGACTTCGGCATCACCTACGACTCCGACACGTTCAAGCTCATCGACGACCTGCGCTCCTGGGGGCTCACCGTGCGAGCCGTGGTGATCACCCGCTTCGCCGACCAGCCGGCGGCGGTGGCCTTCAGGAGGAAGCTCGAGCGTCGCGACATCCGGGTGTACGTGCACCGTGCCATCCCGGGCTACCCCGCCGACGTGGACCTGGTGGTGAGCGAGGAGGGTTACGGTTCCAACCCGTACATCGAGACCAGCAAGCCGCTGGTGGTGGTCAACGCGCCAGGGCCCAACAGCGGAAAGATGGGCACCTGCCTGTCGCAGGTCTATCACGAGCACCACAACGGCGTGCGGGCGGGCTACGCCAAGTTCGAGACCTTCCCCATCTGGAACCTGCCCCTGCGGCACCCGGTCAACGCGGCGTACGAGGCGGCCACCGCCGACCTGCACGACGTGAACATGATCGACCCCTTCCACCTGGACACCTACGACGAGCGCGCGGTCAACTACAACCGCGACATCGAGGCCTTCCCGCTGCTGAAACGGTTCCTGGAGAAGATCACCGGTGAGTCCATGTACCACTCTCCCACCGACATGGGCGTGAACCGGGCGGGCTTCGCCATCGTCGACGACCAGCTGGCGGCCGAAGCCGGCAAGCAGGAGATCATCCGTCGCTACTACCGCTACGCCTGCGATGTCGTCACGGGCATGGAGGAGCCCGAGACCGTGCGGCGGGTGGAGGCGTTGATGAATGAGTTCGACGTAGACGCGGACTGCCGGACGGTGGCGGTCGAAGCCCGGGAGGCGGCCCTCGCGGCTGAGTCCAGGTCAGACAAGGGGCACAGGGGAGTGTTCTGCGGCGCCGCCTTGCTGCTGTCCGACGGGGAGACGGTGGTGGTGGGGAACAACTCGCCGCTCTTCCACGCCGCTTCGTCGCTGGTGCTCAACGCCATCAAGAAGC
This sequence comes from uncultured Planctomycetaceae bacterium, assembly GCA_964428225.1. Lineage (GTDB taxonomy): Bacteria > Planctomycetota > UBA1135 > UBA1135 > JBFMCU01. Next base: position 12,623 of record CAYRXS010000157.1, on the reverse strand, counting down.
TGGCCGGGATCCCGAATCACCTGGACCTGATCAGCCGCAACGTCATCGAGTCCATCGGCCACCTGCGCAAGGACATCCTCGGCCGTGAGACGATCAGCCTGAACCTGGAAAACACGATGATCGCGCTGAGCATCAGCGCCACCACCAACCCCGTCGCGCAGCAGGCCATGGAGCAGCTGGGCGAGCTGCGGGGATGCGAGCTGCACATGACCCACATCCCCTCTCCGGGGGACGAGAAGGGCCTGCGCAGGCTGGGCGTCAACCTGACCTGCGATCCTCAGTTCGCCACGGACAAGCTCTTCATGAGCTGAGTTCGCCGACGGAGAGCCAGGACCGAAGCGGACTCCCTTCGCCCACGCGCGCGTATGGAGATGAAGGTTCCTCTGCAGAGTTCTCATCAGCCGCGATCGGCTCGCCGGGGAATGAACCGCGGCACACGGGCCATGTAATCCCGGTACTCGTTGCCGAAGCGATCGAGGAGCTCACGCTCCTCGAACCGCACGACCATGCGGAGCACGACGAGGATCACCACGACCTGGATGTAGACGATCACGTAGTTGACGAACAGTCCGTATCCCAGCAGTGCAAGGAAGAGCTGAACATAACGTGGATGGCGCATCCGCTCGTACAGGCCGGTCGTGACGAGGTGGGAGTCGTAGCGCCCCGGGTCGAGCTCCGGCAGCCCGATGAGGAACCTGGTGTCGAAACCGCGGGCCTGCCGACGACGCATGACGATCGACGACGCAACTACGGCGACGGCCAGGCCAATCATGACGTAGTTGGTGCCGAGGTTGCCCACCATCACCGCGTCGCGCTGCCAGATGACCACCGCCGCGAGCACGAACATGGCCGCGCAGTGCACCGCCACCGTCGGGATTGCCCCGACACGACGCCAGAGCCTGATGAACGGATGAATCGAGAGCCAGTAGAGCAACACGCCGACGCCGAGGGCGATGAGGATCAAGCCTACCCAGTAGCGAACCGCGTCCATTGTGCAAGCTTATACCATGTAGGTGCAGGTCGTCCCTTCCCGGGAAGCATCCACTGGCTCGACTGGCTACCGTCAGCACGAGTGCGGGGAGAGAGGGGCGAGTGTCGCCTCCGCTGGGGACTGGAACATTCGACCAACGAAGAAGGGCCGTGAGCAAGCGCCCACGGCCCTCTTCACTCCGGCCTGCTAGCGGCCGGTACGGATCTTTCGCTTACCAGCGGTCGCGGCCTCCGCCGCCACCACGGCCGCCACCGCCTCCGCGGGGCTTGCGTTCCTGGGCTTCGTTCACCTTGAGGGTGCGTCCGTCCAGGTCGGTGCCGTCGAGCGCGTCGATGGCGGCCTGGGCGTCGGCCTCGTTCGCGAACTCCGCGAAGGCGAAGCCGCGGGGGCGGCCGGTCTCGCGGTCGGTCACGACGTGGAGGTCCTTGACGGTGCGGCCTCCCTCGGTGAGGGCGGCCATGAGGCTGTCCTCGGAGGTGTCCCAGGACATGTTTCCAATGTAGAGTCGGGTTCCCATATCGGGTCTTTTCCTTTCCGTGGTCTGCGATCGCTACCCGTCCAACCAGCGGAAAGGCTCAGATACGCGGATCATCAGTTTCGGTTTCAGTATCGGTGAGGAGCCACCCGGAAGTGGGGGGCTCGGCTGCTTCGCGCCTCCGGGGACACACTTGAAGAGCGGTCGGGGAGGAGCGTTGCTCGTGGGGATGGGGAAAGAGGTGTAGGCGGCGCGGCGCAAGGGCAGGGGGCGGCTGCGAGCAGGAGCGCCTGGGTGGATGCCGCACTCATACGACAAGAACCGCTCCCCGCGCGCAGAATTCCCGAGGAAGTTTGGCGGAGGCCATGTGGCACCGAACGGCAATATCGATGGCCCACCTGGGATGGCGCAATGACATCAGGCGCCACAACCTTTGTAACGACAACCACTTACGTGGAGCGGGCGAGGGGGCTCGAGAGGACCATGGGGGACACCGCGCCCACGGCGGGCGGCCAGAAGAGGCTCGACGCGCTGATCACGCTCTCGAAGAAGCGCGTCCTTGCTTGGAGATGTCCTGGAATGGCCTCTACGTTATCGTGCACTCGTAGGCACAGTGCAGGGCGAGAGGGCTACCCAGGTAACTCGCTGCCCGAACGTAGAACACGTAACCGATCAGCGCCGGGTCGTTCGGGATCGGGATGGTGATGACCTTCGGAGAGCCCCAGGACGAGGGCAGGCCGGTGAGCTCCCCGCCGGGGTCGGTCACGTCGAGCAGAAGCTCGCCACCCGGGAAGAAGAACCCGCTGTACGGCGCCGCGTAGGCGGCCAGGAAAGCGGCGACGTGGCCGAACGAGCTCACACTCCCGCCGAAGTAACCTCCGACGGTGGGCAAGTTGAAGACCACGAAGCCACCCAGGTTCGTCCCCGTTCCGCAGTACCAGTTGCAGGGGCCGGGGGCGGCGCCGGAGGGGGCCGTGGTCTGGATGAGCTGCGGTCCACCAGATGGGACTGCCGGACTACCGACCTGGGATCGGACATTGCCGGTCAGACAAAGTGAGGCCAGGACAATGGCAAGCGCGAAAGGGAGCTTCATGATCGATTCCTCCTCGGGATGGGATTCACCGCAGAATCCGCCGCCTCTCCACGAGCGTTGGGATCCGTCAGGCAGAGCGGGGACGGCGGAATCCACTTTCGCATCGTACCACGAGCTCGCCCCCGCATCCTCGAGGCCCCGCGCGGCACGAGCGCGAAGCGAGGGCAGGAGTGGTCACCTCCAATCCCCGCTCAGCACGAACGCGCCCCAGGTCGAGGGCAGCCCGTCCCCGTGCTCGCTGCGGTTCCTTTCGAGCATGTCCAGTTGAGCTCGCCTCAACGCCTCGCCCTTGCCCATGCCCTCGAGCCAGAGGTTCTCGTAGAACGCCTGCATCAGCTCGCTCGTGGACTCGTCCTTCACCGACCAGAGCGAGCTGATGACGGTCTTCGCTCCCGCGGTCTGGAACGCACGTCGGAGGCCGATCATCCCTTCGCCGGAGCGTGTCTCGCCCAGGGCGGTCTCGCACGCACTCAGGACCACCAGATCCACACCGGACAGATCGAGCCAGCCCACTACCTCGGCGGTCAGGAACCCCTCCTCACGGCCCTCGGGAACCTCCGTGTACCCACCCGCGCACACCAGACCCGAGAGCAGACCGGGATGGAGACCCACCAGTTCTCGTCCCTCGTCGCGCATGCGGATCTGGCGCTCTCCGGCTTCGAACAGGGCCGCCGCCCATAGTGAGGGTAGCCCTTCGGGCTGGAAGAAGCCGTGCGTCGCCAGGTGCAGCACTCGATGGGCGGGCATCTCGAGCTTCAGCCTCTCCTCGGTGGCGGCAGCACCCTGCAGAAGGAGTCTTCCGCCTTCGCGGAACGCGCTCGCGTGCAGATCGATGACGACCTGGGACTCGAGCACCGTGGCCGGCAGCGCGTTCCATCTGGTGCCGATTCCCCCTCGTCTCGAAAGCTGTTCGCTCCCCGTGGGGGAGGTCGCACGTATGGATCGGGCCGCCCTCTCGTCTCGATTCTGGAAGTCGACGCCTCCCGTGGAGAGCAGCGAGTCGAGCTCGCCTGCGGTCCTGCTCCCCCGACGCGCGAAGCTCGCTGCGTCCGGGACGTAGACGAATGCGAGACGTTCGACGAGGTAGTGCCCGTCTTCGCCGACGAGGGTCTCCAGGGGCAGCATCCCCAGGAAGTCATCGGGCGAGACGAAGATCGTGTCGATGCCCTCGAGGTCGGAGACGAGGGGGTCCCAGAGGAGGGCGCGCAGGATTTGGCTCGCGTCCCCCCGCTCCTCGTCATCGGCGACCACCCCCCGGAGGTCGTCCGCACCTCGAGCCCCCGCGAGATCCTCCAGGAAGACCCGCACTTCCCTCTCGATCGGGGCTGTCGGGCCGAGGTTCCTCCACCGAACGTCCTGGTCCTCGGCGCGAGTGATCCACACCGACAGCTCCGGATCGAACCATTCTCCTCGCTCGATGAGAGCTCCGTCCTGGAAACGAGCGGGCCGGTACCGGCGGTGGACGAAGAAGTCGACGTAGGCCGAACGGTCGGGGAGGCTCGCGCGCAGCTCTTCGCGGCCGAGGGGCTCGGACGCGAAGGCTTCCAGCGATCGCTGCAGTCGGAGCTCGAGGCGATTGCGTTCGGCCCGCAGGTCCGTCAGGCGACGATCATGGGATTCGGCATCGCGAATCTCCCCTGAGAAGGTCAGCTGGGAGAGCTGCCGTTGCGTACTGCGCAGTTGCTCGAGCCAGGATCGTTGCTCGTCGGTCATCGCGGCCACCAGATGCCCACGGCTCGCCGTCATCAGACGCCCCACCTGCCCCTTCCATTGCAGGAAGGAGTCATACGCCTCGGTGTCCAGGCCGGGGTCGTCGAGCAAGGGAGCCAGGCTCAACTCGAGATCGACGTGCACTCGCATCACCGCGAGCAAGCGGTAGGCTTCCCCCTCACTCATCGAGGCGAGCAGGCGCTTGATGTGGGCGCCCGTTCCCATGCGGGCACGATGAATGTGATCGCGTGCGGCGCGCAGCTCACCGGTGTCGGCGAGCAGAATGGCCAGACTGTGCAGGCTCTCGGCGGTACTGGGATGCTCCACCCCGAGCACCTTCTCTCGAATCGCCAGGGCCTGCTCGTGCAGGGGTCGGGCCGATGCATGATCACCCTGGTCGACGAACAGAACGGCCAGGTTGCAGAGGGACAGGGCGGTGAAGGGATGCTCCGGCCCCAGGGTCTCTTCGTAGATCGCATGAGCCCGCTCGTAGGCCGGGCGAGCAGCGGCATGGTCGCCCTGACTCTCGAGGCAGATGGCCAGATTGTTGAGCGCCGACGCGGTGTGAGGATGCTTCGCGCCAAAGGTCCTCTCGCAGATTCCGATGGCGCGCTCGAAAAGTCGGCGGGACGCCGGGTAGTCGCCCAGATTCCAGAGCAGGACGGCCAGGTTGTTGCAGCTCTCCGCGGTCAGGGGATGCTCCTTCCCGTTGACCCTCTCCTGGATTGCCAGCGCGCGTTCGTAGAGGGGTTGGGCCGCAGCGTAGTCACCCTGAGCCCTCAGCAAGTTGGCCAGATTGCTGATGCAGACGGCGGTATCGGGGTGATCGGCTCCGTAGATCCTCTCTCGAATCGCGATCGCTCGCTCCAGCAGGGGACGAGCCGCGGCATGATCGCCGAGGAACTTCAGGAGGTTGGCCAGGTTGTTGAGGCAGTTGGCGGTATCGCGGTGCTCGGGTCCGAGCACCCTTTCATGGATTGCCAGGGCCCGCTCGTACATCGGGAGGGCGGCCTCGTCGTCGCCTCGAGCCCGGAGCAAGATGGCGAGGTTGTTGATGATCTTGGCGGTCTCGATGTGATCTTCGCCGAGAGTCTTTTCGCTGATGACGAGTGCCCGCTCATAGAACGGACGGGCGGTCGCGCCATCGCCCCGACCGTGGTGAACGGTGGCCAGGCAGGAAAGACTCCGGGCGATGTCGGCGTCCTCCGGTTCGAGGACCTGCTCGCGGATCTCCAGTGCGCGTTCGTAGAGAAGCCGGGCCGCGTCGAAAGCCCCCTCGCTGTGGTATGAGTAGGCCCGGTTGTGCAGCTCCCTCGCGCTCTCTGCGGTCTGCGATCCGAGCCGCGCCTCCACGATCCGTATCAACTCCACGGCCTCCTGCCTGGAGTGTTCGTCCGGAGAGAGCTCCTGCGGCGCGCCCCGGATCAGATGCAGTTCGAAGGCGCCCCGTGCATCGTCCTTGGCACACGCCTCGACACAGTACGTCGCGCCCGCTCGCAGTTCCTCGACCACCAGGCGCGAGTGCGACCAGAACAGTCCATCGTCGTCCTCGGCGAGCACCTCTCCGTATTCATCGCGCAGGACGAGGTAGGTGTCGAAGGCATTGGACCGCAGATCGAGATGGTACGGGCCGGTTTCCTCTACCTCGACGAGGAAGAGCTTGCCAAGGACCTCGCCGTGGTCGCGCTCCAGCGTCTCGGTGAAGACGGGTGCGTCGGAGTTGGTTATCTTACCTTGGACGGCCTCGCCCACTCGGAGGACCGGGATGTCCTCGTCGTCCTGGGCGTATGGTTCAGGCGCGGCGAGCAGGGCAAGGGCAACAGCGGACGAGACGAGCGCGTGCATGGTCACCTCCCGGTAGGGAAGCGATTCTATCCGCAGGTGGCGGGAGCGCCGGGTCAGCCTGCCGTTCGGCGCGGAGTCGAACCGCGTCCGCCGCCCGTTTGCGGACCCGAGGTCGCGAATGCATGGCGCCAGGTCGGCTCTTCCCCGCTCCACCTGCGATGGCGAAAGCGCCTCGACCGCCACAACTCTCATAATGACCGCCACTTACATGGAGCCGCGAGGGGACCCGACCCCCGACATGCAGCTCGGGAAGGCGTCAGCGGGGGATGCCAGGTCGTACCCCACGGATCCGGGGGGCTGCCTAGACTGGTGCAAAACCGATCCATCTCCCCTGCTCCGTTCGGAGGACACCATGTCTGCTCGATTCGCTGTGCGCCTCGCCTCGCTGCCCGTACTCCTGCTGCTCGCGGTGCAATTCCCATCGTCGATCGGCACCGCCCAGATCACCGAGATCATCGACCCCACGGGGGATGGAGCGGGCAATGGGCTCGCCATGCCCTACCAGGTGGCCGTCGACGGAGCGAGGAACGTCTACGTGGTGGGCTATAGCAGTTGCAATGCATTCCAGATCACCCCGACGGGCACGATCACGGAGATCATCGACATCACGGGGGACGGTGCGGGCAATACGCTCCTCGGTCCGCCCGGCATCGCCGTGGATACGGTGGGGAACGTCTACGTGGCGGGCGGCGACACCGACAACGCCTTGATGATCACGGACCCTGGACTGCCGACCCAGACCATCACCGAGATCATCGACCTCTCCGGGGATGGAGCCGGAAACCAGCTGACCTACCCGATCGACATCGCGGTCGACGGATTGGGTAGCGCCTACGTCGTGGGCTACCACACCCACAACGCGTTCCGGATCACGGATCCGGGATTGCCGACGCAGACGATCGTGGAGATCATGGATGCGACCGCCGACGGAGTGCATGGACTCGGTGGGCCGAACGGAGTCATCGGGGACGAATCGGGCAATGCCTACGTGGCGGGTGCTTACACCCACAATGCATTCAAGGTCACCCCGGGTGGAGTGATCACCCAGATCATCGATGCGACGGGGGACGGGTTGGGCAATGCGTTGAATCACTCCTTCGACTTTGCCCTGGATGGACCGGATACCCTCTACCTGTCGGGTTATCACAGTGCCAACGTGTTCCGGATCACGGATCCGGGACTGCCTTCCCAGACCATCACCGAGATCATCGACACGAACGGGGACGGAGCCGGCAACCGGCTCACCCTTGCCGGAGGGGTCGCCGTCGACGGATTGGGGAGTGCCTACGTCGTGGGCGGGGGTACCCAGAACGCGTTCCGGATCTTCGGCGCGCCCACGGCATCCTGTGCCTGGTACTGCGGCACTGGAGCCAACACGGCTACCGACGGCTACGTCATCACGAACCCGGCGGTCCTCGGCGGCTCCTTCAGCGCCTCCGTCACCGGCTGCGCGACCGGAAACGCGGGTGCGTTCCTCGCTGGCTTCTCCACATCGTGGTCCTTCCCGAGCGCCTGGGGCGAGCTCTTGGTTAACATCGCCGACCCGAACGGCGAGCTCCTCGGCCTGCCCTCCGGCTTCGGCGAACCCGCCCTCATCAACGTCTCCGTGCCGAGCGACTCCAGCCTCTCCGGCTTCGTCTTCTACACCCAGGCCGCCAGCTTCTTCCCCATCTGCCTGCACTGCGCCTACGAGTGCACGGTGGGGGTGTAACGAAGTCCGCGATCCGAAGCACCCGTCTTCCCCGTTCCCGTGGCTAGGATCATGCCGAACACCAGCTCCCGCCTCCCCGGTCTCGCCTGCGCCGTCCTCGCCCTCCTGTGCCTCCTGCCGAGCCCGGCGCCCCAGGAGGCAGCGCCCGCCCAGGCGGAGACGCCCGGCAGACGCATCCTCGTCACGAACGACGACGGCATTCAGTCCAGGGCATTGCGCCAACTCGTGGTCGCGCTCGCCGAGCATGCCGAGGTGGTCGTGTGCGCGCCCGACAGCAACCGCTCGGGTAGCAGCCAATCCGTGCGGGCCTGGAACGAGGCGATGACCGTGCAGGAGGCCGAGGTGCCGGGCGCCACCCTGGCCATCGCCGTGGGCGGCAACCCCGCCGATGCGGTCAGCTGCGGCCTCCTGGAACTCGGCAAGCTGGAGCCCTTCGACCTGGTCGTGTCAGGCATCAACGATGCCGCCAACGTGGGCGACCTCTCCCACTACTCGGGCACGGTCGGGGCCGCGATGGAGGCCGCCTATCGAGGGATACCCGCGATCGCCGTGTCCCAGGGCGGACGCACTCGAGACTACTCCTTCAGCGCGCGCTTCACGGCCGGGTTCGTGGACCAGATGCTGGCGCGCGAGACCCGTCCGGGCCTCGTCTACTGCATCAACGTCCCCGCGGGGAGGGCAGAGGGCGTGAGGGGAGTCGCGGCCCGGCCGATGGGCGGTTCCTACCTCGTTACCCGCGGATGGTCCGAGCGCGACACCGAGGCCGGTGAGCCCGGGGTGATCGCCCAGTTGGCATACGACCGCCGCGCCCCCCAGGGGAGTGACACGGCCGCCTTCAACGAGGGTTATGTCACGGTCACCCCGCTGCAGTTCGACTGGACCGACCAGGCGGCCTTGACGGACCTTGCCAATTGGGAGTTGACCGTCGAGTAGACCGGTCTTTCTCGCCCCTGCCCAACTCGACACCACCCGGCCAGGCTTGGACTTGCACCGGCGCGCGGTAGGACCCGATCAGGCCCTCGCCCGGGGCGCGAAGGGCGGGGGAGGGTGAAGGGCGCAGCACAGTGTGGAACCGACGGGACTCGGAATTGGCTCTGAACTGCCGGGAAGTCGTCGGACGACCACGGCGCTCGTCATTCCGTATCCGCCGAACTCGTCGTGGGATCTCTACCGATTCCCGTCCGATGGCGTCGGCGCGGGACGAGTGTGGGCGTTGCTCTTGATCTCCTGAAGCCTCTGCCGCATTCGCGCGGCGATCGACGGGTGCTCGCGCGCCACGTTGGTGCCCTGGGCGAGATCCGCCTCGAGGTCGTAGAGCTGCTCCGAGGGAGCATCCGGTGCGAAGCGGCCGTCGGTGATGTCGGAGTTCGTCTGTCCGGTGAAGAGCATCGCGCCGGGCCCACCGAGACCGTGGTCGCCGGGATGGCTGGCCATCGATCCCCCGCCACCCCGGCCACTGATGTAGACCCAACCATCTTCCCGCAAGGCGAGATGGGACGCGTGCTCGGCGGCGGCGACGAGGTTGTCTCGAATCGACGTCTCCGGGTCTCCGACCAGCGCCGGCAGCATGTTGAAGCTGTCGGGCCCCTCGCCGTTTCGCAGCTCGTGCCCCACGACCGCGGCTAGCGTGGCGAGCAGATCCACCTGACCCAGGAGCTGGTTCGACGTCGTACCCGCCTCCACTTTCCCGGGCCACCGGATGATGAACGGAACGCGGTGTCCGCCTTCCCAGGCGTCGAACTTGAAGCCCAGGAGCTCGCCATTCAACCGGTGTCCCGACCGCCACGCGGCCTGACCCCCCTGGTTGAGCATGCCTCCATTGTCGCTGGTGAAGAGGACCAGCGTGTTCTCCGCGAAACCCAGTTCCCGGAGCGCTTCGAGGATCTCGCCCACCATCCAATCGAGCTCGTGGACGAAGTCCCCGTACTGGCCGCACTCGCTAGTGCCGCGGAATCGCGGATGTGCCGAGAACGGGTGATGGATGTTCGTCGTGGCGAGGTAGAGGAAGAACGGCTGGTCGTCTCGAGCGCGCAACCACTCCACCGACTTCTGCACGAGAGTCGTGGCCACGAGGTGATCCTCGTAGAGCGCATGCGCGGCCCCCGCTCCTCCCATCCAGTCCAGGCCGAACTTCTCCGGCCATTCGGAAGTCTCCGCCCTCACGTCGCGGACGAGCGGATCGCCGGGTTCAAGCCCCACGACGCGATGGTCCTCGACGTAAACGAACGGCGGGTGGCTGTTGACCACGGGGATTCCGAAGAAGCTGTCGAAACCGAGCTCCAGGGGTCCCGGCTTCAGCTCTCCGTTCCAGTCCGGCGCGTCGTCTCCGAATCCGAGATGCCACTTTCCGATGCAGGCCGTGGTGTAGCCGGCGTCGCGCATGAGATCCGCGATGGTGAACCGGTTCGGGTCGATCACCAGGCCCGCCTCGTGGAAGACCGGTGAGTACAGGCTTCTCCGGAAGGGATGTCGACCAGTGAGCAGCGCGTACCGTGAAGGGGTACAGACGGCGGAGGCGGAGTGGGCGTCGGTGAACCGCCGACCCTCGCTCGCCAGCCGATTGATGTTCGGGGTCTTCAGCTTCGTCGCGCCGTAGCACCCGAGATCGCCATAGCCCAGATCGTCCGCATAGATGAGGACGACGTTTGGCTTGCCGGATTCGGGCTCGTGGGAAGGAACGGGACCGGTGGACGAGACACATGCCGCGAGCAGGGCGACGAGCGCGAGGAGGTTCCTTCCCATGGGACAGTCTTTCAGCCGAACGCTGGATGCTTCCGCCATCGAGTGTTGACGAACGCATCGTACCTCCATGCCCGCGAACGAGTCAGGCCCTGCCTACCATGTTGTCGGACAAGGAGGCGACGAATGAGGAATGCGGGTGCCGGCACACCACGGTGGGAGAGAACCAGAGGGTGCGCCGCGTGGCAACACGGGATGGCGGAAGCGCCGGCTGGGGCTTGATCACGATCATGCAGCATCGCTGGCGTCGGGCGCCGGGGGCGGTTCTAGAACCAGCTCTCGTGGTCGCGCGGGTCCAGGCGGCGCATGAATAGGCTCTTGTTGGCGGCTTCGTGGTTCGTGATTTCCATCCTGGCGGCATCCCAATCGAGCGTCACTCCCGGGTGGAGCAGCGCGATGTTGCCAAGAACGACGACTTCGGAGAGCGGTCCGGTGTAGTCGAAGGACGACATGGCCTTGTCCTCGCCCTTGCACGCCATGATCCAGTTGGCGGAGTGGTTCCCCGCCTTGCAGCGGAAGGCGGTGGCGGCCGGCTTGGGCGTTGATTCCAGTAGCGGCTTGGGAATGAGCCGCGCCCCCTGGCTGTGGCTTCCGGCCAGGATCGATCCTTGTTCGCCGACGAGGAAGGAACCGGCCGAGATCATCTCGTCGGAGGCTTCGAGGTGTTTCGGGCGGGGGAACTCGATGTCGGTGCCGAGGTAGTATTTCATGGTGACCGGCGGCTGGTCGCCCCGGGCAGGGAACTCCCAGGTGATCACGCCCGCCCGCGGCATCGACCACGCAGTGGCGGGGGTTGTCACCTCGGCCCGGACGCTGGAGGGGGCGGTCAGGCCGAGCGCGTAGTAGCCGGCGTCGAGCGTGTGGCCGCCCATGTCGCCGACCGAGCCGCTGAAGTGGCTGTAGCGGATCCACTCGCGGTTCATGTAGCTCGTGCTGAAGGGGATTTCGCCGGCGCGGTTCAGGTAGAGGTTCCAGTCGAGTCCGTCCGGGACGGCGCTGCCTTGGACGATCGGCTTGTCGGTCCAGTAGTTCTTCCGCGAGAAGGCGAGGACCTCACGGACCTTCCCGATCGCGCCGGCGGTCACCCAGTCGTTGATCTGTGCGGCGCTGGAGCTCGAATGTCCCTGGTTTCCCATCTGCGTGACGATCTCCGGGTTCTTGGCGGCTTCTTCAGTGAGCAGGCGCACTTCGTTGATGGTGTGGCAGAGGGGCTTCTCCGCGTAGACGTGCTTGCCGCGCCGGATCGAGGCCATGGCGGGGGCGAACCGGGCGTGATCGGGAGTCGCGATCATGACGGCGTCGATCTCCTTGCCGATCTTGTCGAACATCACGCGGTAGTCCTTCCAGAACTTGGCCTCGTGGAGGCTGGTGGTCTTGGCGATGGCCTTCTTGTGCCACTCCGGATGGACGTCGCACATCGCGATGACATTGTCGGTGGACGCCATGCCACCGGCGACACCCGCGCCCCGGCCGCCCACGCCGATGCAGGCGATGTTGAGCTTGCTGTTCGGGGAGGGGCCGGCCTTGAGAATGTTGAACGGGGCGATCCCCGCCACCGAGGCCACGAGGGCACCCTTGAGAAACGTCCGGCGCTCGAGGTGTTGATTCGTGCTCATGATTGATTCGTATGCAGGATATTGATGTGGGGTGGCTACGGCGGGGGGCGTGGGGGCGCACATGAAGCAGAGACCTCTCCGTCACTGCTGCGTTCCTCCTCGGCCCGTGGCTCTCGCCCAGCCGCCAAGAGCGAGGAAGATCGATCCGGGAATCCACACGCCCGAGTTGCCGTAGGCGAAACCCTCAGGCTGGCCAGGATACTGCAGATGGGAGTGGGGTGGCTCCGTCGAGATTGGCGAACAGCAGGGATACGTGGTGCCTCGGGGAACGAGGCACCGGCCGATTGCCGAAAAGAGAACGGTCGTGCTCATGGTCGAGACGGCCGGCATCGTGCCAACAGGTACCGAAGCGGTCCCAAGCGTCGAAAGCTAGTGCCCCGTCCGCCCCGGTCAGTTCGTCCTGCACTCGATCAGGACTTTCGCCGGGCCACCTTCGCCCAGGC
>CAYRXS010000156.1:0-15380 GCA_964428225.1 uncultured Planctomycetaceae bacterium | reverse complement strand
CTTCTCCATTGGCGATCGCCAGGGCTACGCGGTCAGCAATCTGCCCCGCGCGCTGCGGCCCACGGAAAGCTGGCGTATCTACGCCATGACGGATCGGTCCACCTACCGGCCGACCCACGAGGTGAGCTGGAAGCTCATCGCCCGGACCTATGACGGCTCGGAGTACTCGACGCCCGCCAACGTGGAGCTCGGCTGGGAGATCCGGGATCCGCACGGCTCGATCGTGGGCGAGGGTACCGAGAGGCTGAACGCCTTCGGGGCGGCGTGGACCACGTTCGAGACCACGAAGACGATGCCGCTCGGCGAGTACGGCGTCCGGTTCTACTCCGATCCCAAGGGGAGGCGGCGCCACGTCGGCAACGCCACCCTCTTCCGGCTCGAGGAGTACAAGCTCCCCGAGTTCGAGGTCTCGGTCGACGTGCCCGAGGATCCCGAGAGGCCCGGCTCGCCGCGCCTCTACATCGTCGGTGATCGCGTCGAGTTCGACGTCGAGGCCACCTACTACTTCGGAGGGCCCGTCGCGGAGGCGAACGTCGAGGTGTTCGTCTACCAGAAGCCGCACCACCAGCGGTGGACGAAGGTCCGCGATTACCCCTGGTTCTATCCGGATCAGAACGAGTGGAACTGGTGGGGTGGAAACGGCCAGCAGATCCTGCACGAGACCATCAAGACGGATCAGGAAGGCCGGGCGACGGTGGTGTTCAACACGCCGATGGACACCAACTCCGACTTCGAGTACACGATCGAGGCGCGGGTGACCGACTCGTCCCGGAGGGAGATCATCGGGAGCGGTTCGGTGCGCGTCACGCGCCAGGAGTACTACGTCAACGTCGAGACCAAGCACTCGATCCACCGCCCGCAGGATCCCGTCGAGCTCGAGTTCACCACCACCGACCCGAACGGGAATCCCCTCGAGGCCCAGGGGCACGTGGTGGTCACTCGCCAGCGCTGGATCGAGGTATGGCTCACTCCCGAGGGCACCGAGGTGAAGGGCGGCGCCCTCCGGCAGCTCCGCGACCAGCACACGACCTGGCCTCCCCCCGTGGAGCCGCACCTGAGGCCGTGGCAGCTGAAGTTCCGGGGCTACGAGCGGGACGTCGTGGCCGAGACCGACCTGACCACGGACGCCGAGACCGGGAAGGCCTTCTGGGAGTTCACCCCCGACCGGGACGGGTACTACAAGATCGCCTGGATCGGCGAGGATTCGCGGGGGACGCCCGTCGACGGGGAGACCCACGTCTTCGTGGCCGACAAGGACACGCGCGAGCTCGGCTACCTGCCGGGCGGCGTCGAGATCCTCGTGGACCAGGACACCCTCGAGGTGGGGGACACGGCCGCGGTCATGCTCGCCACGCCGGCGAGCGGTCGCTGGGTGCTGTTCACCGTCGAATGCGACGACATGTACCACTACGAGGTCGTGCAGCTGAAGGGCACGGTCAAGCTGCTCAGCATCCCCATCCGCGAGCTGCACGTCCCCAACGTCTACCTCTCCGCGACCTCGGTATGGGACGGACAGGCCTACGGCGATACCGAGGAGCTGATCATCCCACCCATCAAGCAGTTCCTCGACGTGGAGGTGGCCCACGACGCGAGCGCCTACCTGCCCGGGGAGGAAGGTGAGCTGAAGATCACCGTGAAGGATCACGAGGGGCGACCCGCCTCGGTCGAGCTCGCGATCTCCGTGGTCGACGCCTCGCTCTCCTACATCCAGGGCGACTACGCCGGCGACCTGCGGAAGTTCTTCTACGGGAGCCGCCGCAACCTCCGCATCCATGCGAACGGCTCGTTCCACCAGGGCTCGTTCATCCGCCTGGTCAAGGAGGAGAGCGGGGAGCTCGTCGACGAGCGCTATGCGTGGAGGTTCGACGAATCGAATCGCAAGCGCGACCTCGACGCGGAAACCATCGAGAGTCTGCGCGCCCTCGGCTACTCGGGAGACGACAAGGCGCTGGCGATGCAGAACGGCGCGTTCTCCGCGCGAGAGGAGGCTGAGTCCGGAGCGGACTCCTTCGCCCTCGGCGGCGAGAAGCGGTCGCGGGGCTTCGCCCCCGGTGGTCCCGCGACTCCCGGGCCCGGGGGACCTCCGACCTCGGGCGGAATCGCCGGCGGCGGCGGGGAGGCGGGCACCGGTCCGGCAGTCCGGGTCCGCAGCGACTTCCGCGACACCGCCCTCTGGACGCCTTCGGTGATCACCGACGAGGACGGTGTCGCGACGGTGACCGTGAAGTTCCCCGATTCGACAACGCGCTGGCAGACGACGGTCCGCGCCGCCGACACCGGGACGCGCATCGGCATCGGCGCGGGATCGGCCCGCACGCGTCAGCCCATCATCGCCCGCCTGCAGGCTCCCCGGTTTTTCCAGACCGGCGACGAGGTGACGATCTCGGGCAACGTGAACAACAACACCGACGAGGACCGTGAAGTTCGCGCCACGCTCGAGGTCGCGGGCCTGGAGCTCGTCGGCTTCCTCGCCGACGGGGTTCTGCGCGGCGCGCAGCCCGAGCCGGTGACGGTTCCGGGCGGCGGCGAGACGCGCGTGGACTGGATCGTGCGCGTCGTCGATCCCGGCGTGGCGACCCTGAAGCTCACCGCGGTGGGCCGGAAGTACGGCGACGCGATGGAGCGCAAGCTGCCCGTGTATTCGAGGGGCATCGAGGTGTTCCTCGCCACCGGCGGCAAGTTCGACGGCAACGAGCTCGGCTTCACCGTCGACGTTCCCGCCGCCCGGCGTCCGGGCACGACCGGCATGGTGGTGCAGGTCACGCCGAGCATGGCGGTGACCATGCTCGACGCCCTGCCCTACCTCATCGACTATCCCTACGGCTGCACCGAGCAGACGCTGAGCCGCTTCCTGCCGAGCGCGATCGTCGCGAAGACGCTCGCCGACCTCGGGCTGTCGGCCGAGGATGCGATGACCCGCGTCTTCGGCGGCGTGGAGCCGGGCTATGCGGAGAAGACCCACCCGGGCGGCCGCAAGTCGCTGGACGACCTCGACCGGATGGTCGAGCAGGGGCTGGAGCGTCTCTACGACTTCCAGCACTCCGACGGCGGCTGGGCCTGGTGGAAGACCGGGGACAGCGATCACTTCATGACCGCCTACGTACTGTGGGGTCTCTCGCTCGCCCGCGACGGAGGAATCGAGGTGCGGGAAGGAGTGCTCGAGAAGGCGGCGCGGTGGCTGACGCGCGAGCTGGTCGAGGAGGAGAACCACCCCGACAGCCAGGCCTGGATGGTGCACGCCATCGCGGTGTACGGGGGAGAGCTGGACGAGGACGGGCAGAAGTTCCTGGACACCGCCTTCGCCAATCTCGCCGAGAAGAACCGGGTCCGGCTCAACGCCTACACGCGGGCGCTCCTCGCGCTTGCCGCGAAGCACATGGGGCGTGACGACGAGGCGCGGCGCCTGCTCGACAACCTCTACAACGGAGTGAGGATCGACGAGACGCCCGACACCTCGATCGTCCAGGTCGGCCCCCAGACCTCGAAGCCCTACGTCATCAAGACGGCTCACTGGGGCAGCGACGGGGTCTGGCGTCGGTGGTCCGACGGGCCCGTGGAGGCGACGGCCTTTGCCCTGCGGGCGATCCTCGCCATCGATCCCGATCACGAGCTCGTCGAGCCGGTAACGAACTGGCTCGTCAAGAACCGTCGCGGCGCGCAGTGGTCGAACACGCGGGACACGGCGATCACCGTTCTCGCGCTGAACGACTACCTGATTGCCTCCGGAGAGCTCGCCACCGAGGTGGGCTACGAGGTCTTGGTGAACGGCGGGAGCATCGCGACCAGGACACTCACCAAGGCCGAGCTCCTCGGTGCGCCGAGCGAATTCGTCGTGGACGCCGAGCTGATCCGCAACGGCGCCAACGAGATCCGCATCAAGCGCACGTCCGGAGCGGCGCCGCTGTACTTCGCGGCCCACACGACGTTCTTCAGCCTCGAGGAGCCGATTCCTCCCCGCGGCAACGAGGTCTTCGTCCGCCGCGAGTACTACAAGCTCGTGGGGCGGCCGACGTTGCTGAAGGGCTACGTCTACGACCGCGTTCCGCTCGGCGACGGTGACACGGTCGAGAGCGGCGAGCGTATCGAGGTGGTCCTGACCGTCGAGGCCAAGAACGACCTCGAGTACATGATCTTCGAGGACCTGAAGCCCGCCGGCTTCGAGGCCGTTCAGGTACGGAGCGGCGAGCGCATGGTCACCCGCCAGCTCACGCGCGGCGAGGCGGCGATGCGCTTCGATCCCTCGCTCTTGAAGGAAGACCAGGAACGTCGCAAGATCGGAGGCTTCCGCGGCCCGCACGAGCGCAGCTTCCGCGGCGAGGGCTACACCGGCCACACCCGGGGCGTGCACCAGGAGCTGCGCGACCGCAAGGTGGCGATGTTCGCGGACAAGCTCTCCGAGGGCTTCTGGGAGCTTCGCTACGACCTGCGCGCGGAGGTCCCCGGGCGCTTCGTCGCCATGCCGCTGCTCGCCCACGCCATGTACGTGCCCGAGATCCGGGCCAACGGCCGCGACCTGCGCGTCGAGGTGGTGGATCTCGCCGAGCGGGGAGAGTGACTCCACCGGAAGTGATACCGAGCCTGCGCAAGTGGTGGAGGATGCGCGGGCTCGGTATCGTCACAACCTCACGGAGTGGGATTCGCCGGGGAGGAGGACGAGCTCCTTCACGACGGGCCAGCTCGCGGGGTCGGTCGACGTCCCGTCCGGTGGCCGGCGAACGAGCCGGGAGGGACCAGCCGGTACGCGTGTCGGGGAGACGACCCCCTGCTCGGGCACCAGAATGCGATGCACTTCGAGGTCTCTGCCTCCGCGCCATAGGTGGTGGAGGTCGGGTGGTGAGTTCGATACGGCGAGGGGGACGAGCTCCAGATCGAGCCTCCAGTCCACGGGATCTCCGTGAAGCTCGACGACGTCCGAGATCCGCAATCCCTCGTCAGTCGGGCCGCCGCCCCGGATCGTCAGGTGGAAGACGCCTCCGCCGACGAATTCGAACCGGAACCGACCGTGGCGGTCGAGGCTCGTCGTCTGGATTCGCGTGAGCCTCGCCGAGGCGTCGAGGGGTTGCAGTGTCGTGACCCAGCCGGTGACGTCCGTTGCGGTCAGGGAGAGCCGTCCGTCGAGGCGGCTGAGCGACCGACCGAGATCGAGATCGTAGAGCGTGGTCTCACCGGGCCGCACGCGGCACGAGACCGGGAGCTCGAAGGGGGTGTTCACTGTCAGCCCGGGCGAGTATGGCTGATACTCGTCGGAGTCCACCAAGCTCACGAACCAGTCTCCCTCCGTCAATCCCTCGATGCGATACCGCCCATCTTCCCCGGCTCGAGCGCTCCGCGGATGACCGTCGCCGTTCGTCGCGCTCACGAAGACCCCGGTCGCCGACCCGCCCTCGGGAACCAGCACGCGGCCTTCGATCGCCCCGGCCCGGGCGAGCTCCAGCTCGATCCCATCACGCGTCCCGGTCTCCATAACGGGCAACGGCGAGGAAAAGCCGGGCGCCCAACCCTCAGCCGTCGCTCGCAGCCGAACGAGGTCCCGGCGCACGGGAGTGAGGTGGATCGGCATGCCCTCGTAGCGAGCGAAGACCTCGAAGTAGCCCTCCTCGTCGGTGGTCGAGACGTCGAGGAACACCACGTCCACCAGGCTCGGCATGCCTTCGTGCACCGGCACGTGTCCTTCCGCGGCAACGGCCAGCAGCTCGACGCTCGCTCCCGGGATCGGCCGCCCCTCGGCGGTCACCCGGCCGCGAATCCGCGGGAGGGGAACGAGCTCACAATCGATCGGAGCGTTCACCACTCCCGCGACGAACGGCCCGATCGTCGAGATCTCGTAGCCGTCCGCGATGACGTCGAGCTCAACAGAGCGAGGGGGAACGCGAATCTCCGAGCGCCCCGCTGGCCGGTGCGCGTTCGCGCGGGCGCGAGCAGGTCGGGCGGGGGATCGGCCGCAGAGAGCGAGCACACGCCCCGCGGGACCGCGCCGCTCTCCCTCGAAGACCTGCACGCGGTACTCCTCGATCGGATTCCCCTCGCCGTCGTGCACGCGCAGGGGAACCATCACGGGCTCATCGAAGCGAAGCGAGACGTCCAGGGTCCCCGGAGCCACGCCGTCGAGCATGACCTGGAACCACTCCTGGGCGGGATCCACGGCGGTCAGGTCGTGCGGTGCCCGGCGAATCAGCCGGAGGCGGAAGCGTCCTTGCTCGTCGGCGTTGCTTGGCCAAGCGGCCCGACCTCCCTCGCTGCTCGGCGCCAGTACCACGAGGGCGTTCGGTACAGGCTCCCCATCCGGCGCGAACACGACGCCCGCGATGAGGTCGAGGTCGTCCAGCTTCTCGAGGGCCAGCTCGAGGCCCAGTCGTTCGTCTCCCGCGGCGAGGTCCATCACTGCCGAGTACGAGTAGCGCCACCCGCCTCCTCCGGCCCACAGGCGGCACCGGCCGGCGGGTACGGTGTCGATCCGGAACGCGCCATCCGGGCCGCTCGTCGCGGAGGGGCACGCCCAGAAGATGCCGGTCCGGGGCTCGGGGCTCGCTCCCGGGATCTCCCCCGTCCGGCCCGCATCTGCGCCACGGACTCGGATGCCGGAGATCGTGGAAGCTGCGAACACGGGTATTCCCTCGGCCGCTCTCCCCTCGAGGTCGGTGAGACGGCCCGCGACCAGCGCGCCGGGTGTCAGGACGACCTCGCCGCGATTCGTCGTCTCGCCCCAGGTCACGGGGACGGAGAGCCAGTGTAGGCCGAAGCCCGCGAGAGTGCCCACGAACTGGACCTCGGGCCGGGCTCCGGTAAGGCTGAGCGGGGAAGCCTCCTCCACGATCATCTCCACCCGGCCGTCGGCCGAGCTCATCGTGTCCGGCAATCCCGTGAGCGGTCCCGGTCTCACCCGCACGCCCTCGAGGGGTCTTCCGTCGAGGTCAACGAAGCGGACGAGGAGCGTTGCGACCCGATGTCCCGGTTCCTCACTCGAGGTGCCTCCGGGGACGGCCCCGCGCGACTCCGAGGTTGCAGGAGGGATCGGAACGAGGGTGTCTCCCGTTTCGCGCTCGTCACCGGCGTTCGGGAAGACGGTCGGGGCGGCGGCCGTGCTCCCCTCGGAGGAGGATTGCCTGATCCCGGGAAGCAGATCGAGCGACCAGAGGCCGAGACCGGCGACGGAGACAAGCGCGAGGAGCGCTCCGGCCTTCAGCAGCCCTCCGACGAGCCACCCCGCCGTCGTGGACGTGGCGGATCCTCCTCCGTCCGCCGTGCTTCCGATCCCCCTTCCCACGAGAGCGGCGAGGCCGACGCCCCAGACGTCACGCTCGCCGCCGAAGTGCGCGTCCAGCCGCTCGCGTATCGCATCGATCCCCCGCTTCAGCCGCCATCGCACGGTGCCCGGGGGAAGGCCCGCACTTCTGGCGATCTCCGCGGATGAGAGATCCTGGAAGAAACGCAGCAAGATCGTCGTGCGGTACGGCTCCTCGAGCGCCTGGAGCTCCTCGACGAGCACGCGGTGGATTTCGAGTCGCTCCACGATCTCGTCGGTCGAGGGCACGTCGATCGCCGGCGCCTCACGCACGTGCCTGGCTTCTCGGCGTCTGCGCCGACCCTCGCCGCGGTACATTCTTCCCGCGAGATTCCGAAGGACCCGGTCGAGCCACGACCGCAACGCCCGGCGTTCCCTGGGCGGATGCCGCAGGGCCGCGAGCCACGTCTCCTGCACCAGATCGTCCGCCGCTCCTGCGTCGGAGGTCAGCCGCTCCGCGAGCCGGCGGATCCACCGGGAGTGCGCCAGGAGCTCCTCGGTCGAGATCGATTCGATCGGACGTCCCACGCCCGTTCGCTACCTCCCGAGGACGAGATCCTGCGCGTTCGTCAGGTCGAAACCGCCGCCGAAGCGGATCGCCTGGGTCGAACACGTGAAGCCGCAGAGGACCGGCTCGTCGGGAAGGGCGATCGATATCACCGACGGCTTGCCGGTGGCAGACGGCCATCCGAGCAGCTCGCCGAGCGGATCCGTGACATCCAGAAGCAGGTTGCCCCACGCAGTGGCCAGAGCAAACGGACTCGCATAGCCGACGAGGAAACTGCCGTTCTTGCCGGTGGTGTCGATTGCGGCCACGAACTCGCCGTCGAGGCTCGGCAGGGCGACCACATCGTACACCGCGGGATTCGTGATGCCTCCCACCGTGGGATTGCGGAAGGTCGCGCTCGCGGCGGGACAGCCCTGCAGATGGAGCAACCAGAGCGCGCCGCGACCGCTGCCCCCATCGTCGTCCCCAACTGCTCCGGAAACGAGGTCGCCGAAACCGTCGCCGTCGAGATCGCCGGGGAATGCCAGGGACGTTCCGAATAGATCCATGGCCGTGAGCTCTCCTTCGAAACCGCCGGCCGTGTCGCTGATCTTCTGATGCCCCTTGACCGATCCTGAGGGCTCGAGGAAGAGGATCCAGATGGCTCCCCTCGCGTCGACGCCGTCGCCGCCATCGTCGTGGTCCCGATCCATGGTCGCGCCCACTGCGACATCGATAACTCCGTCGCCGTCGACATCACCGATGGCAGCCGTCGATGCCCCGAAGTAGGTCGCATTCCCGATATCACCTTCGAAGTCGCCCAGGCCGGTAGCGATTTCCCGTCCCCAATACACCGAGCCGTCCGAATGCAGAAACAGGATCCACACCGCCCCCTGGTCATACCCGCCGGTGTCGTCCTGGCTGGCTCCCACCGCAAGCTCGGTCACGCCGTCATCGTTGAAGTCTCCGAGAGCGGCCAGGGAACTCCCGAAAAGGTCGCCGTACTCCAGAGCGCCCGGGAACGCCCCCGTCCGGTGACCGATCTTCGCCACGTCCTTCACCGTACCGTCCGCATTCAGGAAGAAGACACGCACCTCTCCCCGGTAGTTTGCGTGGAACGCCGCTCCGGCCGCGAGGTCCACGATGCCGTCACCGTCGAGGTCTCCCATGCCGGCCACGCTCTGGCCGCCGATGATCGAATCGAGATCGGCACAGAACGCGTCGAGCATGTGCTCCGACTGGACGGTGCCGTCCGGGTTCAGGAACAGAATCCACACCGCGCCGATCCCGGGACCATTGCTGATGCGTCCGGGCGCTCCCACGGCGAGATCGACGACGCCGTCGCCGTCGAGATCTCCGAGCGAAGCAATCGACTTCCCGAAGTAGTCGCGGTCTTCCAGGGTGCCGGAGAATCCACCCGAGGTCTGGCTGATCTTCCGGTGCGATTTCACGGTCCCGTCCGACTGGAGGAACAGCACGTAGACCGCACCACGACCAGGACCTCCATCGTCGTCTTGCCAGGCTCCGACTGCCAGATCCCCTATTCCATCCCCGTCGAGGTCTCCGATCGAAGCCACGGCGACGCCGAAATCATCCCCGTCGTCGAGGAGGCCGGCGAATCCCCCCTCCGTCTGGCTGATCTTCTGCTCGGAGAGAACCCGGCCGGCCTGAGCTCGGGGCAGGGCGGCGAAAGAAGCGGAGGCGAGAGCGAGTGCGCAGCCAGTGCGAAGGAGGCGGACGGCGTTCATCGGAGTTCTCCCGGTCAGGTCCGTGGGACGCGCTCGGCCGCTCTTCAGTGTACCCGTGGCGGAGGAATCCGTGGGATAGGGCTCCGGAGCCCGGCGCGACCTCTCACGTCCCCACAAGAGCAGATGTCACCGCAATGCCGTGTGTTGGCGAAAACGACCATACGTTCGCAAGGGCGGCTTCGTGAAGAGGTACCCGGTGGCCCCGAGTCGAAGAATGCACCGGGTACCGTACGCTGAGGGGACATGGACGACGGATACATCAGCATCGCGCGTCCCGAGGGCTGCAGGCCGATCGGAACTTCCCGTGCGTGGCATCAGGGGTAGCATACCCGCATGCAGAACTGGCTGATGGCCCTGGCAGCGCTCGCGGCGTGCGTCGTGCCCGCGCAGGAGCCGGCCCCGACCTCCTCCTGGCCCGCGGAGCCGGCTCCCAAGTGGAGCGCTCTGTTCGCGCGCGAGAAGGGCTGGATCGGGGCGGATGGGATCTTCTGCGTGGCACTCGGCGGGCGCGACGCCCTCGGCTCCGCGGACGAGCACACCCGCACCTTGTTCTGGTTCAGCGACACGACCATCGGCGAGGTGGCCCCGCACGGCGGCTACGCCAAGGGCATGCGGATGGTGAACAACACCTGCGCGTCGCTCGTCGGGCCGGAGCCGGATCGAGGGAGCCTCCGCTTCTCGTGGCGCAAGAGCGCTGACGGATCGCCTCGCTCCATGTTCGAGCCGAGCACGCCGGCCACGCAGGAGGAGGAGTGGTACTGGCTCGGAGACGGCTTCGTGCACGACGGTACCGTCGTGATCTTCGGGCTGCGGATGTTCCGGCCGGGAAAGGAAGGGGTGTGGAACTTCCAGCAGCGCGCCCACTGTCTCGTACGACTTCGCGTCGAGGCGGACGGCACCATCATCGAGTCGGGCCAGGAGGACCTGCCGCTGTGGAGTCCCGCGGCAGACGGGCGGACGGACCTGGCGCTCGGCTCCGGCGTGCTCCTGCACGACGACGAGAGCGGAGCCGCCGATCCGAACGGCTACCTGTACGTCTACGGCACCTGGAATCGGGGCTTCGACAAGGAGCTGGTCGTCGCGCGCGTGAGGCCGGAGGCCGTGGGCGATCCCGCGGCCTGGCGCTTCTTCGACGGCGAGAGATGGTCGGAGGAGATCGAGGACCTGGCGGCGGTCTGCGGCGGTGTCTCCTCGGAGCTGAGCGTGACACCGCTGCCCGACGGTCGCTACCTGCTCGTCTTCCAGGAAGGGGGCATGGGCGAGCACGTCGGCGTGCGCCTGGGGGCATCGCCGCGCGGCCCCTTCGGCCCGTCGCGTCGGATCTGGCGCTGTCCGGAAGTGGACCTCGCGGAGAAGGTCTTCGTGTACAACGCCAAGGCTCACCCGCATCTCTCGTCACCCGGCGAGGTCCTCATCAGCTACAACGTCAACACGCTCGACTTCTGGGGCGAGCTCCTACGGGACGCGCGCATCTACCGGCCGCGCTTCCTGCGCTTGCCGCTGGAGTGGCTCGAGAGTCTGGAATAGGCGCGACCTCGTCTCGGGCGGACGCCGGGATCCGGAGGAAGACCGGAGAGTCGTGGGAAGGGAATTCGGGCGGGACTACAATCCCGCCCGATGCGTGCGCTCATCGCCGTCGCTTTCTTCGCCCTCGCCGCCTGGTTCCTCGTCGGGGCCTCGTCGACGTCGTTGCCCGAGGATCTGGGGGGCTCGGCCGCGGATCCGTTGCCTCGCGCGGGCCTGCTGCCCGTCGTTCCCCGGGAGACGGTTCCCGATCCTCCGGGGCTCCGGGTTGCGAATCTCGTCCTGGAGTGTTCGCACTGCCACGCGCTCTTCCCGTCGGACCCTGAGCCCCCGCGCGTCCTCTACCAGCACGATCACGTGCGGTTGGTGCACGGAACGATCGAGAGCTGCTTCGACTGCCACTCCATCGCCGATCACGACACGCTCGAGCTGCGGGACGGACCGGTGATCGGTTTTGCAGAGTCGACTCGGCTCTGCGGCCATTGCCACGAGCCCCAGACGAAGGACTGGCAGGCGGGGGTGCACGGCCGAACCGAAGGCGCCTGGGACGCGGAGGACGAGGCCCACGCGCGGCTCGAGTGCGTCCAGTGCCACGATCCACATGCTCCTGCGTTCGACCCTATCGAGCCCCTGCCGGGCCCGGATGCCCTGCGGACGTTCATCGACGAGGATTGAGAGGCATGGACGGCGATCCGCATCCGGAAGACTCCATCCTCTCGCGCCGCGGTTTCCTGCTGCGAGGGGCGGGGGTCGTGGGCGGGATGTCCGCCTTTCTCGCCGCGCTCAGCCCGCTGCGCCACCTGGATCCCCACGACGTTCCCTCGCTCGAGGCGCTCCTCGCCCGGCACTACAAGGAGCTGGACGAGAAGGAGCTGCGGGCCGTTCTGGCCCGGATCGCCGATCGTGTCCGCGATCAATACGGAGTCGAGGCGAACGTGTCCGATCCGCGCCCTCGAGAAGGGGTGAAGTTCGGCTTCGCGCTCGACATCGATCATTGCATCGGGTGCCGCCGCTGCGTCCACGCCTGCGTCGAGGAGAACAACCCGAGCCGCTCCCCCGAGATCCAGTACATCCGCGTGCTCGAGATGCCGCGGGGCTCGGGCGACCTGGAGGAGGGCGACCATCGCTACGACCGCGTCACGGTTCCCGATCCGGATCACTACTACCTGCCCGTCCAGTGTCACCAGTGCGCCGAGCCGCCCTGCGTCGACGCCTGCCCGGTGGGGGCGACCTGGCAGGAGGACGACGGCATCACCGTGGTGGACTATGACTGGTGCATCGGCTGCCGCTACTGCGAGGTGGCCTGTCCGTACTGGGCGAGGCGATTCAACTTCACGGCTCCGCGGATCCCGGAAGCGCGGCTGAACCCCGACATGGCCTACCTCTCCAACCGCCCCCGTCCCAAGGGGGTGGTGGAGAAGTGCACGTTCTGCCTGCAGCGCACGCGACGCGGTCTGCTGCCCGCCTGCCTCGAATCCTGTCCGGTGGGGGCGCGCAAGTTCGGCAACCTGCTCGATCCGGAGACCGAGGTCTCCCGGGTCCTGCGCTCGAAGCGCGTCTTCGTGCTGAAGCAGGACGCGGAGACGATCCCGCGGTTCTTCTACTACTGCGACGAGGCGCTCTCTCCGCTCGGCGAGGCGGAATCCGCCGGCGATCTGACGGCACGGCGTGATCGTCCCGGAGGCGCGGGATGATCGGGTACCTGCGCTTCCTGGTTCGGTGCTTCCGCGTCAGCTTCGTGGGCGACTGGCGATATCACGCGTGGATGACGCTCCTCACGATCGTCGCCCTGCTCGGCCTGAACGCCTGGGCGCGACAGCTCGTCGAGGGGATGGCCACCACCGGCCTCACCGATCACGTCACGTGGGGCCTCTACATCGCCAACTTCGTCTTCCTGGTCGGCCTGGCGTCCGGCGCGGTTCTGTTCACCCTCCCGCACCAGCTTCGGGGGAGCCGTGAGGCACGGTCCCTGCTCGTCTGTGGAGAGCTCCTGGCCGGCACCGCCCTCTTGATGTCCATGGCCTTCGTGGTGGTCGACCTGGGGCGGCCCGATCGCATGCTGCACATGTTCCGGCGGCTCAACCTCCCGGACTCGATGCTCGCCTGGGACGTGGTCGTGCTCGGCGGCTTCCTGCTCGTCCTGCTGCACATCGGCGGCTACACGATGTACGCCACGTACCGTGGCCGCCGACCGGCCCGGATCCTCCTCCTTCCCTTCGTGGTCCTGGCCACGGTATGGGCGGTGGGAGTGCCCGTCGGGGACGCGCTCCTCTTCGTCGGCTACGAGAGCCGTCCGTTCTGGGATTCCCTGATCGTCGTTCCCCGGTTCCTGATCGCCTCTCTCTGCGTCGGAGGCGGCTTCCTGGCCATCACGCTGTCCCTGGTCGCCGCGATCGGGGCCCTGGAGATTCCCCGGCGCGTGCTGGCGAACCTGAGGCGGGCCCTCGTCGTGATCCTCGCTCTCGACCTCGCATTGCTGGCGGGTGAGCTGTACGTCGGCTCGTCGCACGGGGTCACCGTCGAGTACCTGCTGTTCGGCGCCGGTGATCACCAAGCGCTCGTGCCGTGGGCCTGGACGTCGATCGGGCTCACGGTCCTTGCGCTCCTGATCCTCGTCCTGCCGGTCTCGCGCAGCGCCCGCGGGATGAACGTCGCCTGCGTGGCGATGGTGGCCGGGCTCTGGCTCGACAAGACGATGCTCTTCGTCATCCCCGGTTTCGTTCCCACGCCCCTCGGGGAGATCGTCGAGTACTCGCCCACCTGGAACGAGACGATCGTCTGCCTGGGCATCTGGGCCTTCGGTCTGCTCGTCTACTCGATCCTCGTCCGGATCACCGTACCCGTACTCTCCGGTCGCCTGACTGCCGGCCGGAGCACCGAATCCCGTCCTTCCGAAGCGCCGTCGTCCTCCGCGCGGAGCCTCGGGAGCCCTCACGGAGGATGAAGATGATGAATCTGAAGACGACCGCGCTCGGCCTGGGCGCCGTGGCGTTGCTGACGCTGTCGATCACGACGGCGGAGGCGACCCCGCCGGCCTCGACCGCGCCGCCCCAGGCGATCGGTTTGAAGGAGCTCAGCGAGGAATCCCGGGACTGCATGAACTGCCACCGCGGCAAGACGCCGGGTGTGTACCAGGCCTGGGGATCGAGCAAACACTACGGCGCGAACGTCGGCTGCTACGAGTGTCATCGCGCGGACGAGGGAGATCCGGACGCGTTCACTCACTTCGACTACACGATGTCCATCATCGTGAGCCCGAAGGACTGCGCTCGGTGCCACGCCAAGCAGGTCGAGGAGTTCCTCGGCTCACGCCACTCGAAGGCGGGGCGGATCGACGGTTCGCTGCAGGAATACCTGGGTGCCGTCGTCGAGGGCAACCACGCGATGGTGACTCCGGGGTTCCCCGACGGCAACTCGGCGGCGGAGGTCAGCGGCTGCTGGCAGTGCCACGGCTCCCCGGTCAAGGTCATCGGGGAGGGGATGCTCGATCCCGCGACCTGGCCGAACACCGGCATCGGCCGGATCAATCCCGACGGTTCGGAGGGAACGTGCCTCGCGTGTCATCCCCTCCACCGCTTTTCCGCCTCGGCGGCGCGTCATCCCGACGTGTGCGGTAAGTGTCACCTCGGCCCCGATCACCCGCAGAAGGAGATCTACGCAGAATCGAAGCACGGCATCGCCTTCGCCGCCCACACCGACGAGATGAACCTCGACGCCCAGAAGTGGATCGTGGGCGAGGATTACCACGTGGCTCCGGTATGCGCTACGTGTCACCTGTCCGCCACCCGGAAGCAGCCGGTGACCCACGATCCCGGGCGGCGGATCAGCTGGGACAACCGTCCCGCGATCTCCGTGCACGTGGGCAGCGAGGAGCTGCCCCGGGAGAAGCGACGGGCGAACATGCAGGACGTCTGCACGAGCTGTCACGGCAAGCTCTGGGTGAACAACTTCTACACGCAGTACGACGCCTACATCGAGCTCTACAACGAGAAGTACGCCCGGCCCGGGGAGGAGCTGATGGACGCCGCGAAGCCTCTCCTCGACGCGGTGGACTTCAACGAGGAGATCGAGTGGATCTGGTTCGAGCTCTGGCACCTCGACGGACGGCGCGGCCGGCACGGAGCGTCCATGATGGGACCGGACTACGCGCACTGGTACGGCTCGTACGGCTTCGCCAAGAGCTTCTACACGAAGCTCGTTCCCGCGCTCCAGGGGCTCATCAAGAGGGGATTGGCCGAAGGTGGAGAAAAGGCGGAGGCGGCCGAGGCGCTTCGGGCAAAGATGGAGGAGGTCCTGAGCTCCGACGATCACAAGTGGTTCCTCGGGAGGATGGATCCCC
>CAYRXS010000155.1:0-15567 GCA_964428225.1 uncultured Planctomycetaceae bacterium | reverse complement strand
TCGTCAGGTTGATCAGCTCCTCGCGCTTGATCCTCTTCGCGCGACCCTTGCGCTCGTCGGCGACGACCTTCGCCCGCGTGAGCATGAGCCCCTTGGACTCGAGGTCGAGGTCGAGCTCGTTCTCGGACACGGCCCACGCGGTTCCGGTGGTGAGCTTCCCCGACGTGTCCGCGGCGACGTACTCAAATGCCTTCACGCTCCTCCTTGGTCAGGCGGAGACTGCGGCTGACCCGGAGGATGTCCTCCCGGGTCGTGATCCCGCTTTGCACCAGGCGTCGGCCGTCCTCCTCCATGGTCCGGAAGCCGGCCTCGACGGCGAGCTCCTCGATCCGGTCGGCCCCGGCGCCCTCGCGCATCGCTTCGGCCACGCGGTTGTCGGGGAGGAAGATCTCCACGACCGCGATCCGGCCCTGATAGCCGGTCCCGTCGCAACGCTCGCAACCCCGGCCGTGCTTGAGCAGGGCGGCCTCCTCCTCGAGCCACTCGAGCTCTTCCGGAGTCGCCGCGATCTCCTCGACGCAGCTCGGGCAGATCCGGCGCACGAGGCGCTGGGACATCACCCCGATCAGGGAGTCCTCGATCAGGTAGGGCTCGATCCCCATGTCGACCAGCCGCGGCACCGCCCCGATCGCGGAGTTCGTGTGCAGCGTGGACAGCACGAGGTGGCCGGTCATCGCGGCCTTGATGGCCATGTCCGCCGTCTCCTCGTCGCGGATCTCGCCCACGAGGATGACGTCCGGGTCCTGGCGGAGCAGGGCGCGGAGCCCGCGGTTGAACGTGAAACCGATCGCGGGATCAACCTGGCTCTGGCGCAGGAGGGGCAGGCGGTACTCGATCGGGTCCTCGACGGTGGACACCTTGCGGTGCATCGCGTCGATCTGCGAGAGCATCGCGTAGAGCGTCGTCGTCTTTCCCGATCCGGTGGGGCCCGTGACCAGGAAAAGCCCGTGGGGACGATTCGCGACCTGGCGCAGGACGTGCTGGTCGCTGGGCGAGAGGCCGATGTGGTTCAGCCGTAGCACCCCCGACGAGTTGTCCAGGATCCTCAGCACCACGTTCTCCCCGTAGTTCGTCGGCATGAGCGACACGCGCATGTCGACGTCGCGCTCGTCGACCTCCATGCGCAGGCGCCCGTCCTGAGGCCGTCGGCGCTCGGAGATGTCCAGGTGCGAGAGGATCTTGATCCGCGAGACGATGGCCGGGGTGACCCAGCTCGGAAGGTTCTCCCCTCCC
Source organism: uncultured Planctomycetaceae bacterium (assembly GCA_964428225.1). Lineage (GTDB taxonomy): Bacteria > Planctomycetota > UBA1135 > UBA1135 > JBFMCU01. The sequence goes on along the minus strand of CAYRXS010000155.1, from coordinate 14,334 downwards.
TGCAGGATCCCGTCGATCCGGTAGCGGACGCGGGTGACGAGCTCCTCCGGCTCGACGTGGATGTCGGTCGCGTGCCGGTGGATGCCGTCCAGGAGGATCGCCTCGGTCACCCGCTCGACGGGGAAGGAGCCCGTCTCCGCCTCGTTCGCGACCTGCAGGCCGGAGAGGATCTCCGCGACCCGGCTGGTGCGCGTCTGGAGGTGGAAGCGGATCAGCTTGAGGAGCTCGTCCTCGGTGGTGACCGCGATGTCCAGGGGATAGGGGAACCGGTGCCGGAGGACGGAGATCATCTCCGGGTCGTCCGGGTCCGACATCAGGACCTTCAACGTGCCGTCGTCCAGGCGGTACGGGAAGGACTGGCTCTCGCGGACGAAGTCCGGGTCGATCGCGGAGAGGATCAGGGGATCGGGCTCGACGTCGGCCGCGCTGTGGAACTCGAGTCCGTGGTCCTCCGCGACGAGCTGGGTGATGTCCTCCTGGGTGACGAAGCCGACCGAGACGAGAATCTCCCCCAGCGGCCGGTGGAACCGTCGCTGCTCGCCGAGGGCGACCTGCAGCTGCTCCTCGGTCAGCACCCCCTTGGCGATCAGCCGATCGCCGAGGCGTCCCTTCGTGGTAGGCGTTCCCATCAAACGACCGTCAGCGACTCCGGATGTCCTCGAGCCCCACGGCCCGCGTGCGTTGTTCGAACTTGCCCTCGTACTTGCCGGCCAGCGCGGCGGCCTCGGAGGGATTCAGCTCGCGAGGCGTGATCATGATGAGCAGCTCCCGCTTCCTGATCCGATCGTCGTCGTTGCGGAAGAGGCGTCCGAGCAGCGGGATGTGCATGAGGATCGGCACTCCCTCGTCGGTCTCCGAGATCCGATCCTGCATCAGACCGCCGATCACCACCGTCTGGCGGCCGTTCACGAGGAACTGGTTGACGACCTTCCGCGTGTCGAGGACGGGAACCCCCACGAAGTAGTCGACCACCTCCGAGAACTCCTGGTCGATGGCGAGCTGGATCACGCCCCCGGCCTGCACGATCGGCGTCACCGTCAGCTTGATGCCGGCCTCCTTGAAGGCCACCGATTCCTGCGACGAGGTCGTGCCCGCGTCGCCGCCACCGGATTCGATGCTCGTAGAGGTGTCGATGTAGGGGACCTCCGTGACGACCTCGATGCTCGCCTCGGTGTTGGTCACCGCCATGACCGTCGGAGAGCTCAGCACGCTCACGATCCCGTACCGGGACAGCGCGTTGATCGTCGACGTGAGGGAGAACTCCTTCAGGTCGAGCATGGCCGTGAAGCTGTCGTCCCCGGTCGACAGGTCCTGGTCGACCCCCAGGACCGTCTCTCCCAGGAAGTTCGGATCGGTCAGCAGGTGCTGGACGCCGAACTCGAACCGGTCGTCGAGGGCGATCTCGAGGAACTGGACCTCGATGAGGACCTGCTTCTTGAGACGGTCGGCCTCGGACAGGTACTCGCGCGCCGCGTCCACGTCGTCCTGGCGGCCCCGGATCACCACGAAGTTCTGGTTCCGATCCACGACGAGGGTCGTGTCGTCGCTGAGGAGCTCCTGCAGGTTGAGGAAGACGTCCTCGCCGTTCACCGACCGGAGGTGGAAGGTCGCGGACTCGAGCTGGCTTCCGTCGTGAGCCGACACCCAGTAGATCCCCGGAGGATCCTCGATCAGCGTCAGCCCGTTGCGGTCGAGCAGGACCCCGAGCGCGTCGTCGAGCGTCACCGAGGGGAAGCTCGCGTCGACCTGATCGGTCAGTCCTGCGTCCAGATAGATGTTCACCCCCGCCATCGAGGCGATCAGGTGGATCGCCTCGGAGAGCGCCGCGCCCCGCACGTCGAGCTGACGCGGAGTCTCGTCGCCGATCCGGGGTCGCTCGACGACCTCCGCCTCGTGGAGAGACTCGTCCACCCCGGCCTCCGCCGCGTCGATCTCCAGGTCGTCCAGGATCGGACTCTGCGGAGGGATCGCCTCCGGATCGACCGGATCACGCCGCTCGGGAATCGTGTCCCCGACGACCTGCAGCTGGTGCAACCGGCTTGGGGTTTGACAGGCGCTCGTGCCGAAGGCGGTGGCCGCGGCCGAGCCCACGAGGACGGCGAATGCCGTCCCGAGGATCGATTGCTTCTTCATCGTCATTCACCTCCTCCCGAGACGCCTTCGACACCCCCGCCGCTGTCTGTCACCGGTTCCTCCTCGGTCTCGCTCGACTCCGAATCGTCGTCGAGGCTGCGCGGGGGATTCGCGATGAAGGGGGGCAGGTCCAGGACCAGCTCCTCCCCCTGGTAGCCCAGGCGCAGCCAGCCGGGCCCGATGGCCAGCACCCGGATCCGTCCTCGTTCGAGCGAATCGCCCTCGCCGACGACGCGATGCCCGATGAGGGCCATCGACCGGTCGTCGCCGTAGATGATCCCGGTGAGCGGGTTGGCCTCCGCGTACTCGCGCAGCACGTCCAGCGGCCCCGGCTGCAGGGCCGAGCCGATGATGTCGTCGACGGTGGTGGAGTCCGGATCCGACGTCGTCCCGATCTCCCCGGTCCTGCCGCCCGCCGAGGCGAGCAACGACGCGAGGTCGAGCCGGTCGCGCGAGGACGGGACGAAGGTCTCGATCGCGTCGAGGGTGCCCTCGAGCGAGCTCAGGGCATCGAGCGGGTCGTCGTCGGGCGACGCGGCCGGAACCGCGCCCGCGGGCTCGCCCTCGGGCGGTTCGCCCTCCCAGCCCGGCTCCTCGGGGACGAAGCCGTCCTCCTCGGACACCTCGTCGATCCCCGCGGCGGCCTCGCCGCCCTCGACGGGATCCGGAGTCATCGGGGTGCCGTCCGCGGAAAACTCGGGCATCACCTCGGTCTCGGGCTCCTCGCCGATGTCCACGACCTGGGGCAACCAGACCCCGGCACATACGACGATGAGGGCGGACGCCATTACGATCTTCGTCTTGCTGCTCACAGTTCCTCTCCTTGGGAGTCGAACGGCTCCTCCTCCTCGACGGCCGAGAGGTCGGCCGCCTCGCATATCCCGAGCACCGCGTGCGACTGGAACCACGGCGAGCCCGCCTTCACCCGCGACGTGCTGAACTCCTGGACCACGGTGGGAAACCCCAGGGCCCGGAGCGTGGACACCAGGTTCGGCACGGACGTCAGCGGTCCGATGCCCCGGACCTCTGCGTTGCGCATGACGATGACGTCGTCGAGGCGCGCGAAGCCCGGATCCACCGGTTCCTCGATGGACAGGCTCTCCAGCTCGAACTCCCCCGCGGTGGCCGCGAGGCGGATCAGACTGTGCAGGTGGAGCTCCGTGGTCCCGGAGGGAACGAGGCTCTTCACCCGCGCGAGCACGGCGTCGAGACGCTGTCGTCCCGCCTCGCCCTCGAACGTCTCGAACCGCTCCTGCTCGATGTCGCACCGGGCGATCCGCTCCTTTGCCGCGGCTTGCATCGCTCGCGCCTCGTCGATGTTCATCGTCGGGCGGAGCGCGAAGCCGCCGAGGGCGGTGGTCGACAGACCCACCAGCACGAGCCCGGACAGCGTCCGGGTCATGCGACCCGCGTGGAGATTGGTGACCGTCTTCATCGCCTACCTCGTCAGCGTGGCCTCGATCGAGAAGGACAGGGTTCCGCTCCCGGTTCCGTCGCTCGACCCGGGAAGTCGATCCGGCAGGAACAGCGTGACGTCCGCCAGTCGTGCGTCGTCCTCGAGGGCTGCGGTCAGCTCCTGCAGATCCCGTAGCACGTACCGGGGATCGGGATCGGCCTCGCCCCTCAGGGTGACGGTCTCTCGACCCGGCTCCTCCGAGGCGGCCACGGTCACGTCGCTCAGGACCGCTCTCCCGCGGAAGGCACCGACCGCCGAGACCAGGAGGTCCTCGAGGTCGACGCCGTGGGTCCCGATCTCGACCATGCGGTTCAGCTGATCCCGGAGGTTGACGACCGCCGCGTCGACGATGCGGTTCTCCTCCTCGTAGCGTCCCATGTCCGCGATCCGGGCGTTCAGGTCCGCCGTCTCCAACCTGATCTCCTCCAGGCCCGTGGAGCCGTCGGCGTGCACCGTCCACGCCAATCCCCCCGAGGCCACGAGGAGCAGGGTGGCCAGGACCCCCACCACCGCCTTCCGCATCGGAAGGGGGACGTTCAGGAGCGGATTCAACCTCCCCGTGGAGGTCGCCGACTCCAGGTATTCGTAGCGCCCCTCCATCTCCCCTTCTCTTCCGGCGGGCAGCACCACCACCTCGCCCCCGGGAATCGCGGGGAGGATGGCGTGCGAGAGCAGCTCCCCCTGCTCGGAGGGAAGGCCGAGGAGCACGACGCGATCCACCTGCTGCCCGCGGCTGCGCTTGCGCCAGAAGGCCGCGCAGCTGCGGATGACCTGGATCATGCTCGTGGCCAGCGCAGGCTCCGAGAGGATGTTCCCGTTGATCCGGTCGCGGTAGACGAGCTCGTCGCCGTGCGTGAGGTTCACCGTGGCGAAGCTCGTGTCCACGGTCACCACGATGCAGGGTCCGTCGGGATCCGGCGCGGCCGCCTGGCCGCGGCACAGGGCCGCGAGGGACTTGTCCACGACGCGGCGCACCCGGAAGCCCCGCGTGCGCAGGCGGAGGCGCAGGGCGCGCACGCGTCCCGCGGGCATCCCCACCAGCATCCAGTTGCGCAGCCCCTCCTTGCCGGACTCCGCATCGAGGAAGCCCATGGGGAGCGAGACGTACAGCACGTCCTCCCCGGGAGTCTCCATGAGCTGCTTCGCCTTGCGCTCGAAGACCCGGCCGAGCTCCTTGCGCGGCACCGGGGGGATACCCACGAGGCGGTGGCGGGAGAGGGTGTGATCGATCGCCAGGACGCAGGGGCGCCGCCGACCGCCGGAGGCCTTGACCGCCTCTTCCGCCGCGGCCACGAGGTCCGCGGCACCGGGCCCCGCGGGGCGACTCGTTCCGTGATAGACGCGCCCCGAGGCGTCACGGTCGTACCACTCGACTCCGTCCAGGCCGACGGCGAGTACGGCGAGCGCCGCCCTGGGGGAGCTGGCTCTGTTCTCGGGCATCGTGAGGGATTGGGGAAGGATGTTCTCCTCGGAAGATCCCCCAGGGTGGACGGCACGGGTGGTTCGGAGCCGGCGGCTCCGGTCGCGCCAGGGGGCGAGGCGGCATTCCGGTGGTCCTTGTCGTCCACCCCCCCGGTTTGCTTGAGAGCCCTTTCCGCCTACGGCCCCGGGAACGGCAAAAATGGCGAGTTCCCTTTCAGAGAGGCGGGCCGGGGTCCGATAGGGCCCAGAAGAAAACCCCGCTCCAGCCCCTCCGGATTGGGCGGCACGTCTCTTTCCAGATCCCCCCAAGATCCCATTCAACTATGAAGAACTCTGCGTCCAATCGCGGTTTCTCCCTGATCGAGCTCGTGGTCGTGGTATCCATCCTCGCCATCCTCGCGGGAGTCCTGGTCCCGCGAGTCACCAACCACATGATGTCCGCCCGCGACGCGAGGCGCCTGGCCGACGTCAAGACCATCCGCAACGCCATCGAGCAGTACTACATGGACAAGGGGCAGTACCCCGTGGCCAAGCAGAACGGCTCCTACGGCGGATGGGACGTATCCCACGACGGCAACTTCATCCCGGAGCTGCGGAACAAGGGGTATCTCGAGGAGATGCCGACCGACCCGGTCAACGACTCCACGTACCACTACCGGTACTATGTCTACAACAAGGGCTCCTACGGCTGCAAAGGGACGACCAAATTCTACGTCTTGGGCATCCGCAACTTCGAGAGCTCGGACTTCGCCACGAAGAACAAGGGCTTCTTCAGGTGCTCCAGTCGGAACTGGGCCAAGGAGTTCGCCTACGTGACGGGCGGCGGAGCGACCTACCAGCAGTAGCCCCTCTCCCCGGAGGGGAATCGATCGAGCGCCGAGGGGCGTGAGCTTGCTCACCTTCCCGGCGCTCGTCTCGTGGAGGGAGGAGCCCGCCTCCGGCCCCTTCCCTCCTCTTTCTCCGGGACCTATGCTCGACTCCGGCCCCGAGCGATCCCGGGGCCGAGAACCATGGGCGCGCTCGTCGACTTCCACGCACATCTGCTCACCCACACCTTCTTCGACACCCTCGCCACGCGCTCGCCCCGCGAGGGTTCTCCGGAGGAGATCCTGAGCCAGGTGGCGGCCGCCGCCGACATCGAGCTCCCGTCCGCCGACGTCGGCGAGCTGCTCGGCCGCTGGATCGCCGAGCTGGACCGCTACGGAGTCGAGCACCTCGTGGCCCACGCCAGCGTGCCCGAGGAGGTGGACGCGGTCGCGGAGGCCGCCGCCTTCTCCGGAGGACGCCTGTCGGCCCTCGTCCTCGCCGATCCCACCGAGGACGGGACGAACCGACGCGTCGCCTCCCTCGTCCGCGAGGGCGTCTTCGAGGGTATCCTCCTCCTGCCTTCCCTGCACGGGTTCTCGATCGGGGGACCGGAGGTCGAGACCCTCCTGCATGCCCTGGGCGGGGCCCGGATCCCGGTCGTCGTCCACTGCGGGCTGACGAGCACGCCGGTCCGCGATCGGTTCCTCCTTCCCGCCTGGCGCGGCCCCGTGGCCGATCCCCTCGACCTCGTCCCCGTCGCCTACGCCCACGAGAACCTACGCTTCGTCATTCCCGAGCTCGGGGGCGGTCTCTTCCGCGAGGCCCTGATGGCGGGAGCGGCCTGCGAGAACGTCCTGGTGGCCACGGGCTCCTCGCGAGCCTGGCTGGCGACGCAGCCGGTGCGGATGCAGCTCGCCGACGCGTTCGAGCGCGCGATCGGCGTGTTCGGCGTGGAGCGGGTCCTCTTCGGCACCGGCTCCTCGACGTTCCCCCGGGGGTGGCGGCACGACGAGTACACCGCGCAGCGCGAGGCCCTCGGGGCCTGCGGCCTCTCCGAGCCCGAGAGCCGCCGGATCCTCGGCGAGAACGCGATGGCGTTGCTCGGCCTCTCGGGATGAGGAGCGGCGGGATGGGCGAGACGGCTTCGACCCCCCCCGAGTCCGATCGACCGGTGTTCGCCACCACGCGGTGGAGCGTGGTGCTCGCCGCCGGAGAGTCCGACACCGACGTGGCCCGCGACGCGCTCTCGCGGCTGTGCGAGAGCTACTGGTATCCCCTCTACGCCTGGCTCCGCCGGCGGGGCCACGACGTGGAGGAGGCCCGCGACCTCACCCAGGGGCTGTTCGCGCACCTGCTCGGCCGAGGCGACTTCCGGAGGGCGGATCCCGCGCGGGGCCGCTTCCGGTCCTTCCTCCTGACCGCGGCCCGCTACTTCGTCGTCAACCGCCGCGAGGCGGAGCGCGCGCTCAAGCGCGGCGGCGGGCGAGAGCCCCTCTCCCTCGACTTCGATGCCGCCGAGGGTCGCTTCCGCCGGGAGGGCGTCGAGACGGACTCCCCCGAGAAGCTCTACGAGGCCGCCTGGGCGCGCGAGCTCCTCGACCGGGTGATGACGCGACTCCGCCGCGACTACGAGGCGAGGGGCAAGCGTGCCGTCTTCGAGGCCCTGGAGGAGAACCTCGCGGGGGAGGCGGGCGAGCGGACCTACGCCGAGAAGGCGAGCGAGCTCTCCATGACCGAGGGGGCGGTCAAGGTCGCCGTCCATCGCATGCGCGGGCGCTTCCGCACGCTGCTGCGGAGCGAGATCGCCGAGACCCTGGACGACCCCTCGGAGGTCGAGGACGAGATCCGGGCGCTGTTCGAGGCGCTGGGATGAGGGACCGCGTGATTCTCCCGGTTTCGCGGTAACCTGAGCCCCTCCTTCCTGCAATGCGGGGTGAAGGCGGGCGCGAGCCCGATACGACCATGAGCAACGAATCCCGATGCGTCCGATGCGGTGACGATCTCCCGGCGGGTTACGAGGAGCGAAGGCCGTGCCCTCGCTGCCTCATGGAGCTCGCCCTGGGCGGCGACGGAGGCGAGGTGGTGCATACCGCGGGCGCCGAGCCCTCCGTGCCTCCTCCCTCGCCCGAGACGATCGCCGCGGACTTTCCCCAGCTCGAGATCATCGAGCTCCTCGGCGAAGGCGGCATGGGCGTCGTCTACCGCGCGCGCCAGCGCGACCTGGATCGCGAGGTGGCGCTCAAGATCCTGCGGCCCCGCGATTCCGTCGAGGGCTCCTTCGCGGAGCGCTTCATGCGCGAGGCGCGGGCGCTGGCGAAGCTCTCCCACCCGGGGATCGTCTCCGTCCACGACTTCGGCAAGACCGGCGAGCACTTCTACCTCCTGATGGAGCTCGTGGAGGGCACGAACCTCCGCCAGCTCATCCGCGACGGCGACCTGACGCCGCCGCAGGCTCTCGAGGTGGTCTCGCAAGTCTGCGCCGCGCTGCAATTCGCCCACGAGCAGGGCATCGTGCACCGCGACATCAAGCCCGAGAACATCCTCGTGGACAAACAGGGACGCGCAAAGATCGCGGACTTCGGTCTCGCGAAGATGGTGCGCCCCGAGGCCGAAGGGGAAGCCTCGCGCCTGACGAAACCGCTTCAGGCGATGGGCACGCCCCAGTACATGGCTCCCGAGCAGATCGAGCACCCCCTCGAGGTCGACCACCGCGCCGACATCTACTCGCTCGGCGTGGTGTTCTACGAGCTGCTCACGGGCGAGCTGCCGATCGGCCGCTTCGCTCCGCCTTCCCGCAAGGTCGAGATCGACGTTCGCCTCGACGACGTCGTCCTCAAGTCCCTGGAAAAAGACCCCGGGCGTCGCTACCAGCACGTCTCGGACGTCAAGACCCGGATCGAGGACATCCAGAAGGAGCCGAAGCACGGAGGGATAACCATGACCGCGAACGTGAGCCGCGAGGGAAGAAAGCGAAGGGGAGCCGGTTTCTGGATCGTGATAATCCTCCTGATCCTGGGGGTGTTCTCCTGCATTCCCCTGGGGTGCATCGCGGCCTGGATGCTCCTCCTCTCGACGCCCGATGAATCGGGCGTCGAGATCCGTTCTCCGGAGCCCACCCCCGTCGAGGAGTCCTCGACGATCGTCCCCGACGATCCCCCGTACGAGGATGTCGAGCGCTCTTACGAGGAGCGCGCCCGGGAGGAGCTCGATCCCGAGGAGGATGACGGTGAGGAGCCGCTCAACCGCGACCGCATCGACTGGGGGCAGGAACGCGGGAACGGGAACGGGGTGTGACCCACCGCGCGCCGGTCAGCCCGGGGGGGCGGCGTCCACCCGGGGCTCCTGGCCGCGCAGAACGGTGCTGTCCCCGAAGAGCTTGCGCTGATCGATCTCGGGCTCGCGCAGGAGTGCCTCCGCGTCGATCTGACCCGATTGGCCGTAGACCTCGAGGGCGTTCGACCACGTCGTCTTCTCCACCGCCCGCTCGTCGATGCCGCCCTCGAGCATCAGCCTTGCGGTGCGGGGCACGGCGAGCGGATCGCTGACGCCCCAGTCCGCCGAGCTGTCGACGATGATCCGCTCGGGCCCGTACTTGCGCACGACCTCGACCATGCGGACGGAGTCCATCTTCGTGTGGGGGTAGATCGTGAATCCCGCCCACGCCCCGCTGTCCAGCGTGTCGTCGATCGTCTCCTCGTTGTTGTGATCGATGACGAGCTTCTCGACCGGCAGCCCGACGTCCTTCGCGATCTCGATCGAGCGCTGGACGCCGCGCTTCTTGTCGCGATGCGGCGAGTGCACCATGACCACCATGTCGTGCTCCTTGGCGAGCTCGACCTGGGCCACGTAGGCCTTCTCCTCGGCGGCGGCGATCTCGTCGAAGCCGATCTCGCCGATGGCCACCACGCCTTCCTTCAGCGCGAAGCGCGGCAGGACCTCCAGCACTTCCTTCGCAAGCCCCTCGTTGTTCGCCTCCTTGGAGTTCAGTCCGATCGCGCAGTAGTGCGTGATCCCGAACTGCGAGGCGCGGAAGCGCTCCCAGCCGATCAGCGCGGAGAAGTAGTCGATGAAGGAGCCGAGGGTGGTGCGGGGCTGACCGAGCCAGAAGGCGGGCTCGATGACCGCCCGGATCCCGGCCTCTCGCATGCCCTCGATGTCGTCGGTCGTGCGGCTCGACAGGTGGATGTGCGGATCGAAGAAGCGCATCAGTTCGCCTCCCAGGGATTCGGATCCAGCTCCGAGAAGAGCTCGGAGGAGGTGTTGCCGGCCAGGGCGTGACGAGCGGCGAGGGCGAGCAGCGGCTCGTCGGCGGACTCGGCGAGCTGCCCCAGGCGTCCCTGCTCGCCCGCCCGGGCCAGGCCGTACACGGCGGCGCGACGGCCGAGGGTGTTCTCGTTCTCGGGCGCCAGCTCGTGCTCGAGGGATTCCAGACCCCGCTCGCCGCCGTGGGAGCCCAGGCACAGCCAGAGCTCGTGGCGGACGGGTCGCCCCGCGCTGCGGCGCTCGTCGGCGAGGTCGAGGGCCATGCGCGCGAGCTCCGGGGAGAGGCGCTCGTCGAGCCCCCACATCCGCCACAGCGGCGCCTCCACGAACAGGCACTTGACGATCGCCTGGCGCCACGCGACGTCGTCGAAGTGCCGGGCCGGATAGGGCGTGTCGAGAGCGGCGGCCTCGAACACGCTCCTCATGTTCGAGCGGCAGCCCTCCCCCGCCCTCCAGAGGAACCGCTCGGGCTCGGGCAGCAGGGCGAGGCACCGGTACAGAGCGATCGCCTCGCCCTCGTCGGCGTAGCGGAAGGCTTCCTCGACGGCGAGCGCCCCCGATTCCTCGCCCAGGTCGGGCCGGGCCAGCACCATCGCCGCCCGCAGGGTGTCCAGGACGCTCCAGCGCTCCACGCTCCACCCCTCGACCGCCTTGCGGCTCCGGCCGAGCTCGTCCCCGTCGGGGGCGAGGGGGCCGCGTGGGGCGTGACGCGAGGCGAGGGACAGGAGGGAGCAGAAGCGCGCGTCCGACGCGCCCTCGGCGATCTCCGTGGTGATCCCCTTGAACCACTCGCGCGCGCCGCGGTCGAGCCGGTTCCGAAGGAGCTGCCGCAGGAAGAGGTAGATGGACATGGGGATGCTCGTCGCACCGGGCCGCCGGGCGCTCCGCCGGCCGCGGGATCGGCCCAACACCATGCGGCGGCGAGCCGCCCGCCGCAACCTCCGGCCGCCCCGAGTGGCGAAACGCCCCCGGATCCGTGGAAATCCGCCGGGCGGGGGGATTCCCCGGGCACCTCCCCTCTCTAGAATGTCCGCCCTCGAACGGGGCACGAAGCGGCCCCGTTCCCCCCGACGACGGCCCCTGCGGGGCACTTCCCTCGAGTAGGTCCGAGCCATGACCCACGGCATCTTCCAGACCCCGACTCCCACGAACGAACCCGTCCGCAACTACGCCCCGGGAAGCCCGGAGAAGGCCTCCATCAAGGCGGAGCTGGATCGCCAGGCCTCGGAGACCATCGAGGTCCCGCTGATCATCGGCGGCGAAGAGGTACGCACGGGCGACACGAACACGATGATCATGCCCCACGACAAGGGGCACGTCCTGGGCACCTACCACAAGGCCCGCCCCGACGACATCGCCCGCGCCATCGACAACGCCACGAATGCCAAGGCCGACTGGGAGGCGATGCCCTGGCAGGAGCGCGCGGCGATCTTCCTGCGCGCCGCCGACCTGCTCTGCGGACCGTGGCGCGATCGGGTGAACGCGGCGACGATGCTGAATCAGTCGAAGACCGTTCACCAGGCCGAGATCGACGCCGCGTGCGAGCTCGCCGACTTCTACCGCTTCAACGCCCACTACGCCCAGCTGCTCTACGCCGAGCAGCCCGAGTCGGCGCCGGGGATGTGGAATCGGCTCGAGCACCGCCCGCTCGACGGCTTCGTGTTCGCGATCACCCCGTTCAACTTCACGTCGATCGCGGGCAACCTCCCCACCGCCCCCGCGCTGATGGGCAACACGTGCATCTGGAAGCCCGCCTCGACCTCGGTGCTCTCCAACTACTACCTGATGCAGTTGCTGAAGGAGGCCGGAGTGCCCGACGGCGTGATCAACTTCGTGCCCGGCAGCGGAGGCAACGTGGGCAACCCGGTCGTGGCCGACTCGCGCCTCGCCGGCGTGCACTTCACCGGCTCGACCGAGGTCTTCCAGGGCATCTGGAGCAAGATCGGCGAGAACATCAAGAACTACGGCCAGTACCCGCGCGTCGTCGGCGAGACGGGCGGCAAGGACTTCGTCTTCGTGCACCCCTCCGCGAACGTGGAGGCCGTGGTCGTCGGCCTGCTGCGCGGGGCGTTCGAGTACCAGGGCCAGAAGTGCTCCGCGGCGAGCCGGGCCTACGTCCCCGCGAGCCTCTGGGGGCAGGTGAAGGACGGCCTCGCCGACCAGATCTCCCAGATCCGCATGGGCGACGTCCGCGACTTCCGCAACTTCATGGGCGCGGTGATCGACGCCGCCTCCTTCGCAACCCTCAAGGGTGCGATCGACGCCGCGAAGGCGAGCAACGACGCCGAGGTCGTCCTCGGCGGCGAGTACGACGACTCGACGGGCTTCTTCGTCGAGCCCACCGTCATCCAGGCGACGAACCCGGCCTTCGAGACGATGAAGACCGAGCTCTTCGGCCCGGTGCTCACGGTGTACGTCTACGAGGACGCGGATCTCGACGAGGCCCTGCAGCTCTGCGCCACCGGTTCGGACTATGCGCTGACCGGCGCGATCTTCGCCGACGATCGCTTCGCGGTCTGCAAGGCCCTCGACGTCCTGCGCTTCGCGGCGGGCAACTTCTACGTGAACGACAAACCCACGGGCGCCGTGGTCGGCCAGCAGCCCTTCGGCGGCTCGCGCGCCTCGGGCACGAACGACAAGGCGGGCTCGATCCTCAACCTGATCCGCTGGGTCTCCCCGCGAACGATCAAGGAGACCTTCGTGCCGCCCACCGACTGGCGTTACCCGTTCCTCGACGAGGCCTGAGCCACGTCCTCGGCGATCGCCATGGATCGCACGTTCCATCTCGATCCGGACCTCCCCCTGTGCCAGACCGATCTGCCGATCGACTGGTACCAGGAGGAGTTCCGCCCCTACGCCGAGGAGTACCTCGCCCTCCCCGACCGCAGGCCGGAGACGGTGTTCGCGTGGCTGAATCGCTACGTGCGGCCGGCGCTGGATCACTTCGGTGATTCGCTCATGCTGCTCGCCCACTTCTACATGGGGGGGGAGATCGTCAAGCTCGTCGAGAGCTACGGCGGCAGCATCGCGGACAGCTATCAGCTCGCGCTGCAGGCCCGCGATCGTCCGGAGAAGCGAGTGATCGTCGAGTCGGCCGTGCACTTCATGGCCGAGTCGATCGCGATCCTCGCCCGGGACGACCAGGAGGTCTGGATCACGAACCCCAAGGCGGGGTGCACGATGGAGCTGCTCGCCAAGGACCACATGGTCCTGCCCGTGGCCGACCAGCTCCTCGAGCGCTACGGCGACGACCTCCTGGTGATCTCCTACATGAACACCTCGGGTCGTCTCAAGGCGCTGGCGGGGCGCACCGGGGGCGCGGTCTGCACGAGCTCGAACGCGCACCTCGTGCTTCGCTGGGCGCTCGACCAGGGCAAGAAGGTGCTCTTCGTGCCCGACGAGCACCTGGGCCGCAACGCCTTCCACAAGCTCGGCGGGCCGGTCGATCGCCTCGTCCGCCTCCCCGTTCCCACGGGGGGCGCGATCCGGATCGACGATGCCTCGATCGACGGCGGCTTGCGGGCCCTCGACGAGGCGCCGGTGATCCTGTGGGGCTCGTTCTGCGGCGTGCACACGATCTTCACCCCGGAGATGGTGCGCTACTGGCAAGAGCGGGGCTGGCGGGTCGTGATCCACCCCGAGTCGCCCCTGGACGCCTTCGTCGCCGCGGACGGCGAGGGCAGCACGAACTACCTCTGGAACGAGGTGATCAACGCCCCCCCGGGCTCGAAGCTCGCCATCGGCACGGAGGGGCACTTCGTGCGGAACGCCATCGAAGAGGGGCGCCAGCGCGGCGTCGAGATCCGCCACCTCGCCGACGTGCCCGGCTTCGCCCAGTCGGGCTGCGGCTGCGCCACGATGAGCCGCAACGACCCCCCCCACCTCGCGGGGATGCTCGACCTGTTGCGCCGGGGCGAAGCGCCGGACATCAACCGCGTGCTCGCGGGCGACGTCGTGAACGAGCAGACGTTGCAGCGGGATCGGCTCGACGAGGACGAGCGCGCGGAGCTGATCCGCGAAGCGCGCCTCTCGATGGAGCGGATGATCGAGATCGTCGAAGCCGGGAGGTAACCCTCGCCACGGCGTAAGAAGAAGACCGCTAAGGAAGCCAGGAAGGCAGGAACAAGATTGGAGTCCTTCCGTGGAAGCGCACGCGGAGCGTGCCCTTCATTCTCCGTTCCTGCATTCCTGTCTTCCTTAGCCTAGAGTTTCGCCATTCCTACGCGGCCAGCAAGGCATCGTTGAGCCATCCC
>CAYRXS010000154.1:0-15632 GCA_964428225.1 uncultured Planctomycetaceae bacterium | reverse complement strand
ATCGCCCCGTCTCCTCCTCGTCCGCACGCGCGGGCGCGAGCAGGGCCTGCATGGAGCGCAGCAGCATCAGCGCCCCCCCGAAGGGCACGGCCGCGTAGGGCACCGAGCGCGGGATCTCCATGGCGGGAGTCACCGTGTCCCACGCGCCGATGACCTGCGCCCCGCCGTACCAGACGAGGATCGCGGAGAACGCAACGACCAGGGCCTGCGAGCCGCGCTCGACCAGGGCCCGAGGACGCGCGGGCAGCCGGTCGACGATCACCTCCACCGCGAAGTGCTCGCGCCGCTTCAGGGCCAGCGACGCTCCGACGAACACCATCCAGATGAAGAGGTACGTGCAGAGCTCCACGGACCACGAGCCGGCGTCCCCCACGAAGCGCGAGACCGCGCCGTCCCCCAGCAGGTGCGCGTAGCGGCTGCACACGCGGATCACGGCGACGACGCATACCGCGAGGAGCAGGATCGAGCCGAGGAGCTCCTCGAGGTTCGCAATCGCCTTCCTGATCATCTCATCGCCCGTATCTCGCGGCAGAGGCGCTCGAACTCCTCCCCGTACTTGTCGTAGTACTCCTCGTACAGGGATTCGACCCGGGCCGCGAAGGCGTCGCGATCCACCTCGTTGAAGGTCATGCCCGCGCTCTCGAGCGCCTCGATCGCCGCGGCCTCGCCCTCCCTCCAGAGCTCGCGCTGCTTCGCGACGGTCTCCGCCATCGCCTGCTCGACGGCCCGGAGCGACCGCGGGCTCAGCGAATCGCGGAAGTCCCGGCCGATCACCACGACGTCGGGAACCGCGAGGTGACGGGTCCAGGCGAAGTGCGTGCAGCCGGTCTCGTACATCCTGAACGTCAGAGCCGTGGGCGGGTTGTTCTCCCAGCCGTCGAGCACCCCCGTCTGGAGAGCGCTGTAGACCTCGCCCTGGCCCATCGACTGCGCGGAGGCCCCCATCGCGTTCAGGGTGTCGACCATGAGCTTCGAGGTCATCACCCGGATCTTCTTCCCCGTCAGGTCCGCGGGGCTCTCGACCGGTCCGCTCTTCGTCATCACGTTACGAGAGCCGGCGTCGAAGAAGCCCAGGCACGCCAGGCCCGCCGCCTCGAGCTTCGTGCCCAGACTCGCGCCGATCTCGCTGTCCACGACGGCATACCGGTGCTCGGGATCACGAAACAGGAATGGCATGGTGAGGACGTTGAGCTCGACCACGAACTGGGAGAGGGGCGCGGCAGAGATCACCGACATCTCGAGGTTGCCCGCCCGCAGGCTCTCGGCGCACTCGGTGGCGTTCCCGAGCACGCCGTTCGCGAAGAGGCGCACGTCGAGCTCTCCTTCCGAGAGCTCCTCGGCGCGCGCCTCGAAGAACTCGAGGGCCTTCGACGAGGGATGCTCCGCGGGCAGGACCCAGCCCACCTTGACCGTGGTGGGTCCATCGCTGTCGCCGCAGGATCCCGCAAGCGCCGCGAGACATAGCACGGGCAGGGCGGGCGTCGTTCGCATGGTTCCTCCTACTGCAGCTCGTCGGTGCCGACGGCGTCCATGTCGGCGAACTCCTGGTTCTCGCCCCCCATCCCCCAGCAGAACGTGTAGGCGCGGGTGCCCGCGCCGGTGTGGATGGACCACGTCGGCGAGAGCACGGCCTGGCCGTTCCGGACGACGAGGTGGCGGGTCTCGGCGGGCTCTCCCATCAGGTGGACGACCGCGCCGTCGTCGAGATCGAAGTACATGTAGACCTCGGTGCGACGCTCGTGCGTGTGCGGGGGCATCGTGTTCCAGATGCTCCCCGTCTCGAGCGTCGTGTAGCCCATGACGAGCTGGCAGCTCGTGATCCCCTCGGGGTGGATGCACTTGTGGATCGTACGCTCGTTGGCCTCCTCCGCCGAGCCGAGACGCGTGGGCTCCGCGTCGTCCTTCCGCGCGACCGCGGTGGGATGGGTGGCGTGCGCGGGAAGGCTGAGCAGGTAGAGCCGGGCGGGGATCGCGGCGCCCGCGCTCATGAAGGACACGTGACGAGCGCCGCGGCCGACGTACAGGCAATCGAGCCGCAGGAGGTCGTACCCCTCGCCGTCCACGATCACCCGGCCCGGCCCGCCGACGTTCAGGATGCCGAGCTCGCGGCGCTGGCAGAAGTACTCCGCGGCCATCCCCTTCCCGGCCTCCAGGACGAGCTCCTTGTCGAGGGGAACGGCCGAGCCGACGATCATGCGCTCGTTCTCGAGGTACGTGAGGCTCAGCTCGCCCTCGCGGAAGAGGCCTTCGAGCAGGAACGCGTCACGGAGCTCTCTCGTGCCCATCGTCCGGTAGCGGGCGCGGTCGGTGGCGGGTCGGGTTTTCATGGGGCTGATTCTCGGTCCGTGGGGGTCGAGGTCCTAGCGGGAGACGACCACGTTCGGGGGATAGGCCATCCGGAGCACGCTCGTCCACAGGTAGGCTTCCCACTCCTCCGGCGTCGTGATGCCCCCCTCCCTCTCCCAGGCGTAGCCGGCGAGGTACGTGATCTTGCCTTCCCCGTCCGTCCGCGCGATGCCCAGGACGTGGTCCTCGTCGGGCGCGTCGTCGTCGATGGCGAACATCTCGGTGAACCAGGGGTAGATGGCCGCCCCGGTGCCCAGGTCGCTACCGTCGATCTCCTCCCAGCACCAGATGCCGGCGCCCCCGGTGTCGTACATCCAGTCGGCGGCGCCGTCGTGGGTGGTGATCCCGATCGCCACGAGCAGTTGCTCCGGCTCGCCGTCGACCCGGAACGTGCTCTCGAAGCGGGTCAACCGATGCCCCAGGTCGATGCTCACGCGCTTGACCTCGGTGATCGTCCGTCCGTTCACTTCCCACGGATCGTAGGTCAGCTCGAAGACGGTGCGGATCGGACCGTTGGCGATGACCTTCCAGCTCGAGAAGACGTTCGAGGGGTGGAGCTCGTCGCCATCCCAGATCGCCAGACCTCCGCAGCCCCGGGAGCTCCCGACGTGGTAGGGGTCGTAGCCTTCTCCGTGATCGGTGTGGTAGCTCTTGCCCTCCTGGTCCTCGCGATACCACTTGTCGACGATCGGGTACGGAACGCGCTTCAGCCAGCAGTCGATCCCGCTGTTCACCGGATCCGCGGCGAGGGCCGGCCCGTACATGCGAAAGGCCACGAGGTCGTTCTCCCAGGCGAAGTCGTCCATCCGCTCGGGAACGAAGCGGCCGAAGGTCCGGCGCTCGGGCGCGGGACGCTCTCCGCCCGACGAGGGGCGAACGAGGAAGCGGCGCGTCTCTCCGGGACCGAGGTCGGCCTGGAAGAGCAGCTCGTCGACCTCCCCGTCTCCGTCCGCGTCGAGGGCCTGGGTGAGGAGCGCCTCCTCGTTCCCCGCTCCGACGACCTCCACCTCCTCCGGGGTGATCTCCGGAAGGCACCGCGCCAGCTCCCCCCAGGGAACGGACACCGTCTCCTGCGGTCGCGCCAGGTCGAGCTCGTTCGTGACGCGCACCTCCGCGCCTCCCCCGACGCTCGCGCACCCCGCGAGGGCGAGCACCACCACTGGCCACGAGAATCCGAGCTTCATCGAGCACCCCCGGTTCGGCGTGAGGAGAGGACTCGCATCGCCCCCTCAGAATGTCCACATTTGGACAGAAGCGACAACATATGGATGATATGCTGTTCCTGTCAAGCGCAATCCGAGGTGCGCGGCACATCCTATGACCGAGGAAAAGTACATCATCCCCAACCTTCGCAACGCCTGCCGGGTGCTGCGGCTGCTCTCCCGGGAGGGGTCCGGGATGCCCCTGGCCACCATCGCCCGGAGCCTGGAGATCCCCCGCACCTCGGCCCTGCGGATCCTCACGACCCTGCACGCGGAGTCGATGGTCGACCAGGTCGACCGGAGCTACGTCCTCGGCCCCGCCCTGATCCGGCTCGGCACCCGGGCGCTCGAGAACCTCGACGTGCGCACCATCGCCATCCCCGTGCTGCAGGAGCTCTCCCACGAGACGGTCGAGACCTCGCACCTCGCGGTGCCGACCGGAGACGCGGCCCTGCTCCTCGAGGTGTGCGACAGCCCCCACCCCGTCCGGGTGGCTTCGAGGCCGGGAACGCTCGCCGACATCCACTGCTCGGCCACGGGCAAGGTGTTCCTCGCGCATCGCGTCGAGGACCTGGTCCGGTTCCTGGACGGAAGGGAGCTGGTCCGGAGGACCCCGAACACGCTGACCACCCTCGAGGAGCTGTCGGCGGAGGCGGAGAGAATCCGCGAGCGGGGGTACGCGATCGACGAGCAGGAGTACCGCGAGGGCATCCGCTGTCTCGCCGCGCCGATCCGCGATGCCCTCGGGGAGGTCGTGGCGGCAATCGGCATCACCGCGAGCACGACCTCCTTCACCCGGCGCCGGATCAAGGCCGTCGCCCGGACCGTGCGCTCGGCTGCGGAGCGGATCTCGACCACTCTGGGCGGCTGAGGGGAGCGAGGAGGAGGCCGCGCCTACTCCGCCTCGCGCAGGAAACCCTCCCGCTCGAGCATGGCCGCGATCCGGTCGCTGAGCTCGACCCCGGGGTGCATCAGGTCGCCCGGGGGATCGCCCAGGGGTTCTCCGGCAGCCGCCGACTCCTCCAGCGGCTCCAGGGTGGTGAAGTAGCGGATCCCCAGTCTCTCGAGCCGGTCCACGGTTCCGGCGTGGTTGTCCCTGACGAGGTCGTTCCACATCTCCTGGGATCGCATCGGCGGGATCACGATCACGGTGAGCTCGGCGCCGCGCTCGCGGGTCAGGTCCCGGAGCTCGGCGAGCTTCTCCTCGACCACCTCGACCAGCGACTGGTCGACCTGTCCGATGGCCCGGGGAGCCATCGACCGGCCCACGTAGTAGCGATACAGGTGCGAGTGCCGCAGCAGCCAGGGATTCATGCCCGTGCGGCGCGTGTTGAGGATCTGCAGCTCGCCGTCCGCGTCGAGCGTGACGAGCGGCGTGACCTCGTAGTCGGTCATGTTGAAGAACAGGACCACGTGGTCGGGCTCGAGGTGGCCGAGGTGATCGCGGTAGTAGCCGACCTCCTGCGGGGTCGAATAGGCCCCCACCCCGGCGTTCCACCACTCGTACCGTTCTTCTCCGTAGACCTTCCGGATCGACTGGAGGAGCGTCTCCCTCTCCAGGATCGAATCGCCGAGCAGTAGTACCCGCTCGCGCGACGGATCCTTCTCGAGCTCGTACTCGTCGCCGAGAACTCCGTAAGGGCCGTACTTCGATCCGCCCGGGACGGGCCGGAAGCCGAGCTCCTCGTCGAGCTCGAAGATCCCGCGGTCGGGATGCAGCGGGTGCTTGGCGCCGTAGGTGCGCTCGCCCACCGCCTTGGCGGTGGCCTTCGGAGCCGTGACGCGTAGCCCGATCTCCGCGCCGGCGGCGACGACCGCGAAGCCGAGAAGGAAGCCCGCGATCCGCAACGGTCGCAGGTGAAGTCCGCGCTCACTCGACGCTTCGTTCGCTTCTCTCGTGTCCATCAATCGCCGAAGAGACGCCGAGAATGCCCCGGGTCGAATCCCTATACTACCGCGCTCATGCTGTTCAACAGCGAAACGTATGGGGTCTTCTTCGTCCTCGTTTTCGTCCTCTACTGGGTCCTGCGAAGGCGGGAGACGCCCCGACTCTGTCTCCTGCTGGGGGCGAGCTATTGCTTCTACGGGACCTGGAGCTGGCGCTTCCTCGGGCTGATCGTCTTCTCGACGGTGCTCGACTACATCGTCGGGCGCGTCTTCGAGCGCCTCCCCGATCGAGAGAAGCACCGGAAGGGACGCCGCCGGGCGCTGATCGCGAGCCTGGTGGGGAACCTGGGGGTCCTCGGCTTCTTCAAGTACTGGAACTTCTTCGCGGATGAGGCGGTGGCGCTGCTCGGTTCCCTGGGGCTCGAGACCGGACCCGTGTTCACCGAAGTCATCCTCCCCGTCGGAATCTCGTTCTACACGTTCCAGACTCTCTCCTACACGATCGACATCTACCGCGGCGAGCTGGCCCCCGAGCGCAGCCTGCTTCGCTTCGCCATCTTCGTGGCGTTCTTCCCGCAGCTCGTGGCGGGGCCGATCGTGCGCGCGAGACACTTCCTGCCCCAGTTGCGGCTCGCTCCGCACCTGGATCAGCGCACCTTCGAGCGGGGCCTGACGCTGATCTTCTGGGGCCTGGTCAAGAAAGTGGCGATCGCCGACGTGATCGGGCGCGGGCTCGTGGATCCCTTCTGGTCCGATCCCGGCGCCTACGACGGGTGGCAGTCCCTGGTCGCGATCTGGGGGTACGCATTCCAGATCTACGGCGACTTCTCCGGGTACTCGGACATCGCCATCGGCTCGGCGGCGCTCCTGGGATTCCACCTCGGCGACAACTTCCGGTCCCCGTACCGCTCGACGTCGGCGCGCGAGCTCTGGACGCGCTGGCACATCTCGCTCTCGTCGTGGCTGCGTGACTACCTCTACATCCCGCTGGGCGGCAACCGCGGCGGGAAGTGGGGCACGTACCGCAACCTGTTCATCACGATGACCCTCGGTGGGCTGTGGCACGGGGCGGCGTGGCTCTTCGTCGCCTGGGGCGCGTATCACGGCCTGCTCCTCGCAATCGAGCGGTTGCTGCGCATCCCCGAACCGAAGTCCGTGCTCGCGAGAACCGTTCGCTGTCTCCTCTTCTTCCAGTTCGTGTGTTTCGGGTACGTCCTGTTCCGCTCGCCGGACGTGGCCTCGGGCCTGGCGGTGCTCCGCTCGCTCTTCTCGGCCGGCGGTGCGGGGACCATCTCGCTCGGGGTCGCCTTCGCCTTCAGCGTGGCGGTGGTCACCCACGCGCCGCCGCGAACCTGGAAGACCTGGCTGCGCGACCGGTTCACGGGGCTCCCCGCGGCCGCCCAGGGCGCGGTCTACGCGGGGGTGCTCGCCCTGCTCTTCCACATGCAGAGCGGCGAGGCTCCCTTCATCTACTTCCAGTTCTGAGCGGGCTCGACGCGCGCCCCGGAAACGGGGATCCGGCCCCTCCTCGCGGATTCCGCCGGGGCCGCCGACGCGCCACTTGTCGCCGCGGCGGGCTCGCGATACCGTTCCGGGCCCTCGGGGCCCGCCGCAGTCCGCGGGGCTGCGCCAGGGACCCCTTCTCCACGCACGCCCGAGGTCGAATGGTCATGTCGCGACACAAGCTCTGTCTTCCCCTGTTCTCACTGCTCGCCACCGGTCTCCTTCTCGTCGCGCCCTCCACGGCGCAGGAGACGTCCGGCGCCCTCCCCGAGCGCAGCGAGATCGAGGAAGCGTACACCTGGGATCTCTCGCACTACTACACCTCACGGGCCGCGTGGGAAGCGGACCTGAAGGCCTGCGATGAGGCGGCCACCGATCTCGCCGGGATGCGCGGAAAGGTCACCGAATCGCCGGCGGCGCTGGCGCGGTTCCTCGGGCTGCAGGAGGATCTGGGTCAGAAGCTCGAGCGCGTCTTCGCCTACACCATGCTGCTCCGCGACCAGGACACCCGGGAGGCCGAACCTCAGGGGTTGTTCCAGCAGGCTCTCAACGTCGCGGTGAAGATGGGCGAGGCGACCTCCTGGTTCGAGCCGGAGGTCCTGAGCCTTCCCGAGGGCCGACTGATGGAGTGGTGCAAGACGACTCCCGAGCTGCAGATCTACGAGCACTCGTTCGATAACCTGCTGCGGCAGCAGAAGCACGTGCTCAGCGCTCGCGAGGAGGAGCTGATGGCGATGACCAGCAAGGTCGCCGGCGCGCCCCAGCAGGCGTTCACCATGCTCACGAACGCCGACATGAGCTTCCCCAGCATCCAGGACGAGACCGGCAACGACGTGGACATGAGCGAGGGTCGCTATTCCCTGTTCATGCAGTCCAAGGACCGCAAGGTCCGCGAGGCCGCCTTCAAGGCCACGCTGCAGGCCTACCTGGAGTACAAGAACACGATCGCCGCGCTGCTGGGAGGTTCGATCCAGAAGGACGTGTTCTACGCCCGGGCGCGCGGCTACGACAGCGCCGTGCACGCCGCTCTGTCTCCGGACAACGTGCCCGTCGAGGTCTACACGAACCTGATCGAGACGGTTCACGAGCACCTCCCCAAGCTGCACCGCTACATGGAGATTCGCCGGAATCAGCTCGGGATCGACGCGGTGCACCTGTACGACACGTTCGTGCCCCTCGTCGAGAGCGAATCCCCCCGGATCGAGTACGACGACGCGGTCGAGCTCATCATCACGGCGCTCGAGCCGCTGAGCGGGGAGTACCTCGTGCCGATGAAGAAGGGCTTCGCGAGCCGCTGGATCGACGTGTACGAGACGCAGGGCAAGAAGAGCGGTGCCTACAGCATGGGCATCTACTCAACGCACCCGAACATCCTGCTCAACTACAACGACACGTACAACGAGATGTTCACCGTGGCCCACGAGATGGGTCACTCCATGCACACCTGGTTCACGCAGCACACCCAGCCGCCGGTGTACGGCGACTACCCGATCTTCGTGGCCGAGGTCGCGTCGACCTGCAACGAGGTGATCCTGGCCGACTACCTCCGCAAGCGCGCCAAGGACCGCGAGGAGAAGCTCTATCTCGTCAACCTCGAGCTCGAGAACATCCGCGGTACGGTCATCAACCAGACGATGTGGGCGGAGTACGAGCTGCTGCTCCACACGCAGGCCGAGGAGAACAAGCCGCTCACGTACGACAGCATGGCGGCGACGTACCGCGAGCTGGTCGAGCGCTACTTCGGGCCGGCCTATGCCCACGATGAGGAGGTGAGCGGCTACTGGACGCGCATCCCCCACTTCTACCGCGGCTTCTACGTGTACAAGTACGCGACCAGCTACTGCGCCTCGGTCGCCCTTGCCCAGGGCGTGCTGACGCGCGATCCCGCGAAGGTCGAGGCCTACCTCGGCTTCCTGAAGGCCGGAAGCAGTGACTATCCCATCGCGATCCTCGCGGACGCCGGCGTCGACATGAGCACTCCCGCGCCGATCCAGGCGACGATGGAGCTGTTCGGCGAGCTGCTGGCCGAGCTCGAAGTCCTGCTCGACGAGAAGTGACGAGAACGACCACGCCCCATCCGGGCCGTTAGCGGCCCCTTCCCGCTCTCGATCCGAGAGTCCAGATCCTGGAGCTCCATCATGATGATCCGCATCCTGGGCGCCTTCTTGGCGCTCGCCGCGTTCCTTTCCGCCACGACCACCCAGACCGAGACGATCACCTTCCACGAGAAGAGGCCCGAGGTCGGCGACCGCCGTACCGACCGGGGCGACATGTCCATGGACATGAAGATGGAGATCGCGATGGACGGTCAAGTGCTCCAGACGATCGACCAGGAGCAGGACGAGAAGGAGGAGCTTCGCACGACGATCCTCGCCATGGACGGCGACCAGGTGACGAAGCTCGAGCTCCATTGCGTCAACAAGGTCTCGCGCCAGGTGGGCCCCATGGGGGAGCTCAAGGACGAGAGCCCGCTGATCGGCAAGACCGTCATCGCCACCTGGAAGGACGGCGAGATCGCGATCACCGATCCGGAGGGCGAGCCCGTCGACTCCGATGTCGAGACCGCGGCGCGGGACGAGGTCCGCGGCACGTTCGAGGACACGTCCAGCCAGTTCGACAAGGTCCTGCCCAAGCGGCCCATCGAGGTCGGAGAGACGATCGAGGTCGACCCGGAGACGGCTCGGGAGATCTTCTCCAGCGAGGACGACAGCCCGCTCGACGAAGTCGTGATGACTCTCACGTTGAAGGGCCGCAAGGAGCACGAGGGCCATGAATGCGGCCTGTTCGCCATCTCCCTCACGATGAAGGGCGAGCCGAATGAGGGCGTCGCCATCACCGCCTCGCTCACGGGCGAGCTGTTGCTCGGCATCGAGAACACCTGGCCGCACCTGATGTCGCTCGCGGGGGACATGAAGGTGAGCGGCTCCTAGGCGCAAGGTGGTCAGGCCATCGAGTTCTCGGGCACGGGACCGATGAAGATCGAGCGCAGCGCGACCTACGAAAAGGTCGGCTGAGCCCCCGTACCCTGAAGGGAAACTAGCGCCCGGTCGGCTCCTCGATGGAGGCCGACTCGAGCCGGAAGACGACGCAGTGCTGCAGGTCGGGACCCACGTACGCGTAGTCGTCGGCCTGGAGCCGGATGGCGACGATCTCGCGCGCGGCGACCGCCTCCGGTAGCGGCCAGGTGAGGTGGAGCGGCTCGTCGAGGCCCACCACGAACTCCCCGAGCGGAACCTCGTCGACCCACACCTTCACCTCGGTCCCCGCGATCTCGGGGCGGCCGAGGGGCGCTCCGCGGAGAACGAGCTCGCCCCCGGGCCGGTTGCGCAGCGTGATGGCCGCGTAGGGTGACACGAGCCCTTCCCCGTCGATGCCCCCCATGAAGTGGAGGGATTCTCCGATCGAGAACTCCCCGACGATCGCGGAGTGATCGAGCTCGTCCACGAGATGCTGGAACGGGACCTCCGGATCCTCGCGACCGACGAGAGGATCGTGATGTCGCCGCATGCAGTCCTCCGCTTCCGCCCAGGGCTCGAGCCCGAGGGAGGGGAGCAGGTCCCGCCGCACGATCGCTCCGTAGAAGACCCGCGCCAGCTCCTCCATCCCCTTCGCGTTCCAGTGCCGGTCCCGAGCGGAGACCCAGTAGTCCCGCTTTCGCGAGAAGTCGTTCGAGAGGTAGATCACCTGATCGTCGCGCAACCGATCGACGAGGAACTTCCGCGCCTTGCCCATGAAGCCGAACCAGTGGAGGACGGCCACGTAGCGGCCGCCCTGGCTCTCGAGGAGCGAGGCGAGGCGCGCCATCTCGGCGGACGCCTCGCGGAAGCGTTCCCGGCTCTCGTACTCGAGGCCGACGGCGAGCAGGGTGGCGCCGGAGACCCCCCACTCCTCGGTCGTGAGCAGGGTGCGCAGGATCCCGTCGCCCCGATCGCGGTAGCGGGGCGTGAAGCGGGCCATGGCTCCGAAGCCGCGCACTCCCGAGACGTCGTCGAGGTCGTTGGCGGTGGTGACGTGGAAGACGAGGTCGGGTTGCAGGAGGCTCAGCTGGCGCCGCACGTACCTGCACTCGGCGACCACGTTCCAGCTCGAGAGTCCCAGGTGGAGCACCTCGACGTCCGGCGCGTCCGCCGTGCCGCGCGCGACCAGCTGGTCCTCGAGGAAGCGGCCCATGCGCTCGTCCGCCGCCACCCCCTGGCCGAACACGAGAGAATCGCCGAGGACGACGACGCGCACGAGACCCTCGGGCTTGGGCAGCTCGAACTGGCGCTCCCGCAGGCCATACCCGTTCGACGCGACCTCCGTTCCCGTCTCGAGGGTCTTCTCGACCCAGGGCTGGAGGACGCGCCCCACGTCGGGATCGTTGTGCGAGTCCCAGACGCCCATCGCCTCCGAGGCGAGCTCCTCCACGACCTCGCGCTTGATTCGCTCGTCGTCGAGGATCCGCTGCAGGTTGGGCTCCGTGCGCCCCAAGCCGAGCCCCGCCCAGACCACGAGCGCGAGGGCCAGCGCCGCGTTCACGGCCAGGCTCGCGGCCAGTAGCTTGCGCGGCCAGTCCTTCGTCGGGGCTTCGGTCATCGCCTTCTCGTCGTGCTCGCGTCGGGGAGGATCCAAGCTACGATCCCGCCGCGGCTTTGGGAACCCCTACCCTCGTCGGGGGCCCTTCGATGGTGTCGACTCCATCCTGTTCGTGCGTCGCGCCGCCTCGAGGACGGGTTCTTCGCGGACTTCGTACTCCGAGGAGCCGGACCGACCGTGCCCCCGTCGGGACTCCCGGCTAGAATCCGCCCTCCCCGGACCGGGGCGTGCCTTCGCGCCGCGAACGAGCCGGAGCTCCATGGACGACAAGGCCGTCAGCATCTTCAACGACGTGCTCGGGCCCGTGATGCGGGGCCCTTCCAGCTCCCACACCGCGGGCTCGTACCGCATCGGGCTCCTCGTGCGCGAGCTGCTCGACGGAGAGCCGGCGTCCGCGATCTTCCGCTTCGATCCGGACGGCTCCTACGCGCAGGTGTACCGGGAGCAGGGGTCCGACCTCGCTCTCGCCGCGGGCCTCATGGGGTGGTCGATCACCGACGCGCGGTTCGAGCAGGCGCTCGAAGAGGCCGCGACGCGCGGGCTGTACCTCGAGTTCTCCTGCGAGCCCCTCGCGGAGGCGGATCACCCCAACACGGTGGAGATCGAGGCGAGGTCGCGCGCGGGCACCCCGCTGCGGGTCCGGGCCAAATCCGTCGGCGGGGGCCGCGTGGTCGTGGATCGCCTCGACGACTGGAGCGTCGCACTGACCGGCACCGCTCACGAGCTGATCGTCGCCTGCGACCACGAGGCGGAAGCGGAGGTGCACCGGATCCTCGCGGAGACCGGGTCCGAGGCCGTCGCACGGCGGGACGGATCCCGGCTGCTCCTCCATCACCGCTCCCCGGATCCCCCCGGGGATCGCGAGCGGCGGCTGCGCGAGACGGCCGGCGTGATTCGCGTGTGGTCGACGTCCCCTCTCTTCCTCGTCGAGCGGGGCGTACCGTCGTTCCGCAGCGCGGCGGAGATGATCGCGGAGGCCGAGCGCACGGGCGCCTCCCTCGGCCGGATCGCGCGCGCCTCCGAGGCGAAGCTCCTCGAGACGAGCGAGGACGAGGTCCAGGCGGAGGTCCTGCGGCGGTTCGCGATCATGCGGGAGGCCGTGCGCCGCGGGCTCGAGGACGGCGAGGCGCGCATGCAGCTCCTGCCCCCCTCCGCGGGCGGCATCCTGCGCGCGGAGAGCGAGGGGCGGCTGGCGCAAGGCGGCCTGCACACGCGCGCCGCGGCCCGAGCCATGGCGGCGATGCACGCCACCGCGAGCGGAGCGGTCGTCTGCGCCGCGCCCACCGGAGGCGCCGCCGGAGTCCTGCCCGGCGTCCTCGTGACCCTCGCCGAGGAACACGGGCTCGACGAGGAGCGGATCGCCCTCGCGCTCCTCGCCGCGGGCGCGATCGGCGTCGTGGTGGCCGAGCGCGCCACGTTCGCCGCGGAGGAGGCGGGCTGCCAGGTCGAGATCGGCGCCGCGGGAGCGATGGCCGCGGCCGCGGTCGTGGAGGCGGCGGGAGGCGACGTCGCCCAGGCCGCGGACGCCGCCGCGATCTCCTTCCAGAACACGATGGGCTCGGTGTGCGACCTCGTGCAGGGGATCGTCGAGATCCCCTGCCACACACGCAACGCGGTCGCCGCGTCCTCAGCCTTCGTCTGCGCGGACCTGATCCTGGGCGGGTACCGGAACCCGGTGCCGCTGGACGAGACGGTGGACGCCGTGCTCGCCTCCGGCCGCATGCTCCCCGCCGAGCTGCGGTGTACCGCCCGCGGCGGCCTGGCCGTCACCCCGAGCGCCCGAGACCTGAAGCGGCGACGCTGATCGCCGATCGAACCGAACGCGCCCCGACGGAACCTATCCCGACATGAGAATCCGAGAAGCCCTCTCGTTCGGCCTGCTCCTCCTGCTCGTCTCCTGCGTCACGACCGCGCGCGAGGAAGGGGAGCAGCTGACCCTCGACATGCTCCACGGCGCGCCGGGATTCGATCCCGAGGGCTTCGGACCCGCGCGCTGGTTGGAGGACGGATCGGGCTACACGACCCTCGAGGCGACCGAGAGCGAGGCGGGAGGTCGCGACGTCGTCCGCTACGATCCCGCGACCGGAGCGCGCGCGATCCTGGTCTCCGCCGCCCAGCTCGTGCCGGAGGGCGGTGGCCGCCCCCTCCCCATCGCGGACTACACCTGGTCGAGCGACGGACGGCGGCTCTTGATCTTCACGAACACCCGCCGCGTCTGGCGCCGGAACACGCGAGGGGACTACTGGGTGCTCGACCGCGAGACCGGGAAGCTGCGCCAGCTCGGCGCGGAATTCCCGGAGGCGACGATGATGTTCGCGAAGTTCTCGCCCGACGGGAGACACGTCGCCTACGTGCAGTGGAACGACCTCTGGGTGGAGGAGACCGAAACCGGCGAGCTCGTGCGCCTGACCTTCGACGGCTCGGCGACGATCATCAACGGCACCTTCGACTGGGTCTACGAGGAGGAATTCCATCTCCGCGACGGCTTCCGCTGGAGCCCCGATGGCGAACGCATCGCTTTCTGGCAGCTCGACACCGAGGGCGTCGGCGTCTTCTACATGGTCGACAACCTCTCCGGCCCCTACGCGCGGCTCATCCCCGTGCAGTACCCGAAGGTCGGGACCACCAACTCCGCCTGCCGGGTCGGAGTGATCGATGCGGAGGGCGGAGACGCGGCGTGGCTGCAGCTCGAGGGAGATCCGCGCGAGAACTACATCGCGAGAATGGAGTGGGCGGCGAGCTCGGACGAGGTCGTCATCCAGTACCTGAACCGCTTGCAGAACACGAACCAGGTGATGCTCGGCCACGCCGACACGGGCGAGGTGCGCACGATGCTCACCGAGACGGATAAGACGTGGACCGAGGTGGTCACCGACCTGCGCTGGATGGACGACGGCGCGTCGTTCACGTGGGTGAGCGAGCGAACCGGCTGGCGCCACGCCTACCTGGCCTCGAGGAAGACGGGCGAGATGCGCCCGATCACCGAGGGGGACTACGACGTCATCAGCATCCAGAGCATCGACGAGGAGAGCGGCTGGCTCCACTTCATCGCCTCGCCGGACGACCCGAAGCAGCGCTATCTCTTCCGTGCTCGTCTCGACGGAACGAGCGGGCCCGAGCGGCTCACACCGGCGGCCCAGCCAGGGACGCATTCCTACCAGATCTCGCCCTCGGCCCGCTGGGCCATCCACACCTACTCCGCCTTCGGAAGACCCCCGGTCATCGACCTGGTGCGCCTTCCCGAGCACGAAGTCGTGCGCACGATCGTGGACAGCGCCGAGCTCGTCGCGCGGTACGAGGCGCTCGACCGAGGTCCCTTCGAGTTCTTCCGCGTCGACATCGGGGACGGCGTGGAGCTCGACGGGTGGTGCATGAAGCCGCCCGGCTTCGATCCCTCGAAGCGGTACCCGGTCCTCATGTACGTCTACGGAGAGCCCTGGGGGCAGACGGTCCTCGACGTCTGGGGGGGAGACACTTATCTCTGGCACCTCATGCTCACCCAGCGCGGCTACGTGGTGATGAGCGTGGACAACCGCGGCACGTCGGCGCCCCGCGGTCGAGAATGGCGCAAGTGCATCTACCGACAGATCGGCATTCTCGCCTCCGCCGAGCAGGCGGCGGCGGTAGGGGCGATCTGTGAACGGTGGTCGTGGGTGGACCGCGAGCGTATCGCCAGCTGGGGGTGGAGCGGCGGCGGCTCGATGACGTTGAACGCCATGTTCCGTTATCCCGAGCTGTACCACACCGGCATGGCGGTCGCCCCCGTCCCGAACGAGCTCAACTACGACACGATCTACCAGGAGCGCTACATGGGGCTCCCCGACGACAACGCGGAAGGCTACCGGGAGGGCTCGCCGGTCACCTTCGCCCATCAGCTCGAGGGGAACCTGCTCGTCGTCCACGGCACCACCGACGACAACTGCCACTACCAGGGAACCGAGCAGTTGATCGACACCCTCATCGCCGCCGGCAAGCACTTCACGATGATGGCCTACCCGAGCCGCTCGCACAGCCTCCACGAGAGGGCGGGAACGCGGAAACACCTCTACGCGCTCCTGGCCCGGTACCTCGAGGAGAACATGCCCGTCGACGAGTCGTCGCGCTGAATCCGGCATGGCG
>CAYRXS010000153.1:0-15829 GCA_964428225.1 uncultured Planctomycetaceae bacterium | reverse complement strand
GAGGCGGCGTTCGGCGATGTCCATCTTCCCCATGACCTTGACACGGCTGACGATCGCCTCGTGCGCCTTGTGGGGGACCGCGTCCATGTCGTAGAGGATCCCGTCGATCCGGAAGCGCACCTGCGTTCGATCGGGAAACGGGTGAAAGTGGACGTCCGAGGCGCGCAGCTTGAGACCCTGGAAGAGGATCGTGTTGACCAGCTTGATGATCGGGGCCTTGTTCGAGACGTCCAGGACGTCCTCGGCCTCGTCGATCTCGCTGGCGAGCCCCGCGATGTCCCCGTCCTCGGCCACGTCGGCCAGGGCCTCGTCCACCCCGTCCGCCTTGTGGCGGTACGCGCGCCCGATCAGGGTGGTGATCTCGATGCGCGGGGACAGGACGGGCTCGATCTCCATCTCGAGCAGGCCCGCGAGGTCGTCCATCGGCTGGGGATCGAGAGGAGTGCACGTGGCCACCCGCATCAGCCCGTTCCCGTCGCTCGAGAGGGCGACCAGGTTGTAGTTCCGCGTGAACTGGACGGGGATCGAGTTGACGAACTCCGAGGGAACCTGGGTTCCGTCGAGGCTCGGGACGAACTCGTAGCCCAGGTGGCGGGCGTAGGCCGCGAGGAGCTTCTCCTCGTCCAGGTACTCCTTCTTGAGGATTACCCGGTCGAGGGACTCCCCGCTCGTCCCGGCGATCCTCCGGCATTCCTCGAGGCGTTCGCGGGCGAGGCCCGCGTCGATGAGGAGATCGGAGATGCTGACCATGGCGGCTACTGTTCCTCTTGGTCGGTTTCGTTCTCGATGTCCAGGGGGTCGGGGGTTCCTTCCCCGTCTCCCGCTCCTTCCGCCTCCTCCCGGGCATCGCGCATGAGCTCCGCGCGCCGGTTGGGACCGAGGCCGATGGATTCCGGATCGGTGACCTCGCCGGCGGGCCCGCGCCGGGACGGGGGCCGCCGGGAGGACTCGTCGAGCCGGCCCGCTTCCGTGTCGAAGTCCGGATCGATCACCTGGACCCGCTCCTTGCCGATGTGTCTCGCGGCCTCCTCCTTCTTGCGGTAGGAGATCTCGGCCAGGTCGGCGAAATCCCGGTCCCTCAGGATGTGGGGGGTCACGAAGAAGTAGAGGGTCGTCGTCGTGTTCGTTCTCGAGTCGCGGCGGAAGAGGGGGCCGACCAGCGGCAGATCGCTGAGCCACGGAATGCCGCGCCGGGTCTCGGTGGCGTTGTCGGTGATGATTCCGCCGAAGACCATCGTGTCCCCGTCGGGCACGTTGACGGACGTGACGATCTCCCGGGTGACCCGCGGGGGAGGGATGTTGCCCTGTCCCGACCCGACGAAGGTCGCCACGACCAGGGAGACGTCGAGCCGCAGGTAGTTCGAGGCGCTGATCGAGGGGGAGATCTCCAGCGTGATTCCCGCGGACTCCCACCCCTGGAAGTTCTCCTGGGTCGCGGCGGCTCCCCCGGTGCCGAGGGTGACCGTGGTCGTCGGCTGCTCGTCGAGGGTGGTGACGCGCGCGCCGTGGTTGTTGTTGACCAGCACCGAGGGCACGTTCAGGACGTTGGCCCCGTCGGTGCGCTGGGCCGCGGCGATCAGGAAGGGCAGGTTCACGTCGTCCCCGCTGAGCAGCCCGCCCACGAGCCCGTCGGAGGGGAAGCCGGGGACGCGGAGGTAGCTCCCGTCGTCCTGCTGCTCGAGCGTCGACAGGCCGAAGCCGCTGAACCCGAAGCCGCCTTCCAGTTGCGTGTCCGCGAAGGCGAGCTCGACCCCGATGTCCCGGAAGTCGGTGCCCGTCAGCTCGATCAGGGCGGTCTCGATCAGCACCTGGTCCTGCCGCCGGTCGAGCTGGCGGATCAGCTCCTGCACTTCCTCGTACCGCGTCTTGTTCGCGGCGATGAGCAGCGCGTTCGCGTTCTCGTCGGAGACGACGACGACCTCGTTGCTGGTGCGCGCGCTTCCCCCCGTGCTGCCGGACGAGCCGCTGCCGCCGACGCGGCCTCCCGTGCGACCCGCCGCGTTGTCGAGGCTCTCGGCGCCGGACAGGAACTCGTCCAGCACGTCGGCGAGGTCCACGGCGTTCATGTGCTGCACCAGGTAGATGTGGAAGTTGCGCTCTGGCTCGAGCACTTCCACGTCCAGCCGCGCGATCAGGTCCTTGATCAGGGGAAGCTCGTCGGGCAGAGCCATGATCAGGAGCGAGTTCGTCCGGGAGTCGACGATGATCTTCGGCTCGATCTCCCGGCTGAGCAGCGCGCCCGAGATGCCCTCCCCGCCGCGCCGCTGGCCGCCCTGCTGGGAGACGGTGGTGCGCTGCTGCGCCTCGATGAGCTGATCGATCAGCTCGCCGACGTCCTCGGCCGCCGCGTACTCGAGGGGAACCACGTCGAAGACCGGTTGCGGCGCCTCCGGAATCGCCGACTCGCGGTCGACGAGGTCGAGCAGCTTGGCCAGCGCCGCCACCTGGCTGCCGAACCCGGTGAGGATCACCGAGTGATCGCCCACCGCGATCATGTTCTGCGTGTTCTGGTCCGTGAACATCGTGCGCATCGACGTCGAGAGCTGACGGACCTCGGTGTTCGGCAGATAGAGCGTCGTGTGGATCAGCGTCGCGGGATCGTCCTCGTATTCCTGGATGTCGTCGGGCGCGACGTAGATCGCCTTCTGCTTCGGCGCCGCTCCTCCCGCGCGCGGTCCGCCCGCGAGCCCCTGGATCATGATCAACCGGATCCGGGGCGGGCCCACCTCGATGCAGATGAATTCGTTGATGACCATCTGGATCTGGAAGAACGAGTAGAAGTCCGACTTCGGGATCCGCTTCGTCCCGAGCATCAGCACCTGGTGCTCCTTGAGGGCCTTGGCCGTGTCGGGCGTGTACGTGAAGTTGCGGCCGGTGGCCTCCTGGCAGAGCTTCACGAAGTCCTCGAGGGTGAGCGCGTTCTCGAGATCCTCGGAGAAGTTCAGGATGTAGAAATCCCCCTCTTCCTGGATGGGCGGCACGTCCTGCTGGACCCAGGCGGCGGCGGGGGCGGCGAGGAGGGCGAGGACCGTCAGGCGGATCAGCGTGGCGTGGAGGGCCTTCATGGGATGTAGGCGAGGTGTCCTGGACGTGTATCCCATTGTGGAGAACGGGATTAGGTCGGTTTATCGAGCGCTGGCGGAGGAACTTTAGGCGTGCGCCGGGGAAGAGTCAAACGACCGCGACCACCTGGCGAGTCGGTATGCCCCCGAGGGACGTCCGGGGAGTGGGAATCTTCCCACGAGGACGGCCCGGGTCCTGGAATCGTGGCGGGTGATCGGTATGTTCCGCAGCGGTGGTCGAGCCCCTCGGGAAGCCCGGGTCGGGAAGACCGCGCCTTCTTCAGTCGTGAGGAGACACGAGCCGATCCTCCGGGGAGCGGCGGGCCGGTCGAGGGCACGGACCACCTGAGCGCGAGCCACCGAGGCATTTCGTGAGCCAGTCGACCAAGGGCATCGTCAACTTCCTCCAGGAGTTCTCCATCCCCTTGATCGCGGGCGTGATCGCGGCCCTGTTCGCGGCCAACCTGTGGCCGGGGTGGTACGACTTCTGGTGGGGAGCGGGCCACGAGAGCGCGCACTGGGAGATCCCGGGGCAGCTGACCATCTTCGGGCACCCCCTCACGCTGCACTTCCTCGTCAACGACGTGTTCATGGTCTTCTTCTTCGGCGTCGCCGCGAAGGAGATCACGGAATCGGCCCTCCCCGGGGGCAGCCTCAACCCGATCGGCAAGGCGGTCAACCCGCTGCTCGCGACGCTCGGGGGCGTCGTCGGGCCGGTGGCGGTGTTCTTCCTGGCTCTCTGGTTCGTCCACTCGAGCGGGGCGTTCGGGGACCTGGAGTGGGGAAAGGTGCAGAAGGGCTGGGGGATCCCGACGGCCACGGACATCGCTCTCGCCTGGCTCGTGGCGCGGGCCGTGTTCGGGGTGGGGCATCCCGCGATCAGCTTCCTGCTCCTGCTCGCGGTGGCCGACGACGCGATCGGGCTGGCGATCATCGCGATCTTCTACGGGGATCCCCTCCATCCCACGGAGCCGGTCTGGCTGCTCCTGATCCTCCTCGGGATGGCCGTCGCCTTCGGCCTGCGGCTCGGTCGGGTTCGCCTGTGGCCCCTGTACGTCTTCCTGGC
Organism: uncultured Planctomycetaceae bacterium; assembly: GCA_964428225.1. Classification (GTDB taxonomy): domain Bacteria; phylum Planctomycetota; class UBA1135; order UBA1135; genus JBFMCU01. The sequence goes on along the minus strand of CAYRXS010000153.1, from coordinate 11,701 downwards.
CGGGCCCCTCGCCTGGATCGGCCTGGTCAAGGCCCACCTGCACCCCGCGCTCGCCCTGGTCTTCATCGTGCCCTTCCTGCCCGGTCCCACCCGGGACACCGGGCTCTTCCGCGAGGAGGACGAGGTGGACCTGGGGATGGCCGATCCGATGCACGCGGAGCACTCGCCGCTGCACATCTTCGAGGAGCACATGAAGGCCTTCGTGGACTTCGGGCTGTTCTTCTTCGCCTTCGCGAACGCCGGGGTGGCCCTCGCGGAGATCGGGCCGATGACGTGGATCATCCTCGGGTCGCTCGTGGTCGGAAAGACGGTGGGCATCAGCGCCCTGGGGCTGCTGGCCCGGAGGCTCGGCTTCCCGCTCCCCGACCGGATGGGGATCCGGGAGCTCGTCATGGCCGCCTTCATCGCCGCCCTGGGGCTCACCGTGGCCCTGTTCGTGTGCAGCGCGGCGTTCACCGACAAGTCCCTGCTCGGCCAGGCCAAGATGGGGGCTCTATTCTCCGGCTTCGTGGGCCTGGTCGCGATCCTGATCGGCAGGATCGCGAAGGTGGGCCGCCGCTGACGAATCGGCCGGGATTCTTGCGGCGGAACCCGGCTCGTCCAGGTTCAATACTCGCCAGGTGACGCCGGCCCGCGTCGCTCCGCATGCGCCTCCAGGAACTCCTCCAGCCCGCCGATGTCGTCGTCAGGTTCACCGCGTCGGACAAGTGGGACGCCCTCGATCGGCTCATCACGCGCCTGATCGACACGGGGCGCGTGCCCTCGGAGATCGCGGAGGACGTCCGCGAGGCGGTGCTGGCGCGCGAGCGGTCCATGTCCACCGGCATGGAGCGCGGGCTCGCGATTCCCCACGCCGCGGTCGACGGCCTGGACGAGATCGTCGCGTGCCTCGCGGTCCTTCCCGAGGACGCCGGCCTCAACTTCGAGAGCATCGACGCCAGCCCGACGCACCTCCTGGTGCTCCTCGTGATCCCGCGCATCCAGAAGCTGCTCCACATCCGGACCCTGGCAGAAGTCGCGCGCGTCCTCGGCCGGGACGAGGTCCGCGCCAGCCTCCTCGCCGCGGCGACGCCGGAAGAGGCGTGGGACGCGCTGAGGGACGGCGACGGGGACCGCTGACCGGCGCCACCGCGGGACGCGGCCTCAGGCCCACTCGTCGATCCGCGCCTCCAGGGCCCGCGCGATGAGGTCCGCGCACTGCCGGTAGGTATCGCGCGAGCCTCCGATCGGATCCGGGATGTCGCCTCCCTCGGGATCGAGGTGCTGGACGTCCCGCGAGCGGCTGGGAGGGAGGGCGCGGCGCAGGGTGTCGACGTGCGAGGAGGTCATGCAGTACACGGCGTCGAGCTCGCGGACGTCCTCCGGGAGGGCGGGGCGCGAGCGGTGGGAGTCCAGGTCGAGCCCGCGCTCCTCCATGACCTCGAACGCGTGCCCCGAGGCGGGCGCCCCCGTTCCCGCGAAGACGCCCATGGAGCGGATCTCGAAGCCGAAGTCTCCGATCTCCGTCGCGGTGGCGTCCGGAGCGCGGACGCTCTCCGCGATGCCGAGCCGCTCCTCGAGCACGCTCCGTGCCAGGACCTCCGCCATCGGCGACCGGCAGGTGTTGCCGGTGCAAGCGAAGCCGAGCCGCAGGCCCGCGGTGCGCTGCAGGTCCGCGAGGGGGAGGAGCCCCTCGCGGTGCAGCTCGAAGCGGCCGGGGCCGACGCGCAGCACCCCGGAGGATTCGCCGATCCGGGCCGGCCCCCCGTCGACGACGAGGGCGAGGCGGCCGGAGAACCGCTCCGCCACCTCGCGCGCCTCGGTGCAGGGCGTTCCGCCGTGGGGATTCGCGCTCGACATGACCACGGGGAAGTCGAGCGCCCCCAGCAATCCCGACGTGGCGCGGTGGGCGGGGAGGCGGAGGCCCGTCCAGCCGTCGCGGGCCATGTGGTCGAGCCCGTCGGGGACTCCCCGCAGGATCAGGGTGAGCGGTCCGGGCCAGTAGCGCTTCGCGAGCCGCCGGGCGAGGGGTTGGAGGGGCTCGAAGGACTCCACCGCCTCCCGCGTGCCTACATGCCAGGTCAGCGCCACCTCGGCGGGCCGGTCCTTGAGCTCCCGCAGGGATCGGATCGCCTCCCCGTCGTCCGCGCGCGCGGCAATCCCGTAGACCGTCTCGGTGGGCAGGGCCACCAGGCGGCCGGCGGCGAGGTGCTCGCGGACCCGCCGGCGGAGCGCCCGGGCGGGCGGCCCGTCGGGGGCGATCACGATCTCGGTCCCGTCGACGTACTCGCTCATGGATTCAGATCCGGCTAGCCTATTCGCCGCGAGGAACCGCACCAAGGATGGAAGAGCGATCCGAACGAGACCAGGAGGGCCCCGAGCGCGCCGCGTTCCTGCGGCGGCTCGCGGACGGGCTCGCGCACGAGATCAAGAACCCCCTCTCGACGATGTCCATCAACCTGGCCCTGCTCCGGGAGGAGTGGGAGCGGGCGGGGGCGGTCCGCAATCCGGACGCGCCGGAGAGGACCCCCCGTGAGGAGCGCGCCCTCAAGCGCGTCCGCACGATGGAGCGCGAGGTGCTGCGGCTCGAGCACATCCTCGAGGAGTTCCTCCACTACGCCCGCGGGGGCGAGGTCAACCGGCGGCCCGAGGACATCTCCCGGATCGTCGGCGAGCTGCTCGACTTCGTGGAGCCGGAGAACGAGGCCGCGGGCATCCGCCACCACATGGACCTCGCGATGGGGCTCCCCCTGGTCCTGGTCGACGAGGCCCGGATCAAGCAGGCGATCCTCAACCTGCTCGTGAACGCGCGTCAGGCCATGGCCGACGGGGGCGAGCTGATCGTCCGCGTCCGGCGGGTCGGCAACCAGGTCGAGCTGACGGTCACGGACACCGGCACGGGGATGAGCCCCGAGGTCCTCGAGCGCTGCTTCGAGGAGTACTGGTCGGACAAGAAGGGCGGAACGGGGCTCGGTTTGGCCACGGCGCGCCGCATCATCACGGAGCACGGCGGCTCGATGGACGTCGTCTCCGAGAAGGGGCAGGGGACGTCCTTCGCCGTCTTCCTGCCCCTGGCCGTGGAGCTCACGGGTCGCGTGGGCGCGGGGGAGGAAGCCGCCACGATCGAGGCGGAGTACTCGACGGAAACCGACGAGGAGTGAGGCATGAGCACGGAGCCGGATGCAACGACGGAGCGACCCGTGCGGGTCCTGATCGTCGACGACGACGAGGCGCACGCCGAGGCGCTCGCCGACGGCCTGGAGATCGACGGCATGGACTGCCGCATCGCCGGGTCCGGGCGCGAGGGCATCGACCGGATGAGCGAGAGCACCTTCGACGCGATCCTGACCGACCTCGTCATGCACGACGCGGACGGGATCGAGGTCCTCACGGAGGCCGGCCGCCTGCAGCCCGAGGCGGTCGTCCTGCTCGTCACCGGCCACGGCTCGGTGGAGACCGCGGTGGACGCGATGCGGCTGGGCGCCTCGGACTACCTGACGAAGCCCGTGCGGATCGCGGAGCTGCGCACCCGGCTGGCGCGGGCCGTCGAGACCGGACGCCTGCGCCGAGCGAACCTCGAGCTGCGGCGCCAGCTCGACAAGCGGTACGGCTTCGAGGGGATCATCGCGCACTCTCCGGCGATGCAGCGGGTCTTCGACGTGCTCCGACAGGTCAGCCCCACCCACGCCACCGTCCTGGTTCTCGGCGAGAGCGGAACGGGCAAGGAGCTCGTGGCCCGGGCGGTGCACACGAACAGCCCGCGCAAGGAGAAGCCGCTGGTGGCGGTGAACTGCGCCGCGCTCTCCCAGGGCCTGATCGAGTCCGAGCTCTTCGGACACGTCAAGGGGGCCTTCACGGGCGCGGTGAGCGCGAAGGAGGGAGTGATCGTCTACGCCGACGGCGGCACGCTCTTCCTCGACGAGGTGGGGGACATGCCGATGGAGACGCAGGCCAAGCTCCTGCGCGTGCTGGAGACCCGCGAGGTCCAGCCCGTCGGAGGCAACACGACGCGTCGCGTGGACATCCGGCTCGTCGCCGCCACGAACCAGGACCTGCGCGAGCTCGTGGGCGAGGGCAGGTTCCGGGAGGACCTGCTCTTCCGGCTGCAGGTCGTCTCGATGGCCCTGCCCCCCCTGCGCGAGCGGGCGGGCGACGTGCCGCTCCTGATCGATCACTTCCTCACCGAGTTCTCCGAGGAGCACGGGCGGGACGTGCGCGGGATCACCCCCGAGGCCCGGGCCCTGCTCGTGCGCTACGACTGGCCGGGGAACGTGCGCGAGCTGCGCAACGCGATCGAGAACATGGTCCTGCTCGCCCGGGGGGACGTGATCGACGAGGCCGACGTCCCCGAGCACGTCCGCGCCGCCGCGGGCCGGGCGAGCCACCCCGGGGGCCACTTCGAGCTCGCGGGACGCTCGCTCCAGGAGGTCGAGCGCTCCCTGATCGAGGCGAACCTGGACCTCGCGGAGGGCAACCGCGCCAAGGCGGCCCGGATCCTGGGGATCGGCGAGCGCACGCTCTACCGCAAGATCAAGGAGTACGGGCTGTCCTGATCGGCTGCCAAGTTGACAGCGCCTGGAGCCCCCCTGCCATTCAGACAGGGAGGGCACGGCGGGGGAGTGGCTCCAAGTCGCGCTCGGACAACGACTTGCGATGCGCGGGGGGCTGGCACGGCGTTTGTTCCTGCCCGGGAGCATCCCCCCTTCTTCGAGGACGAGCATGAGCAAGCAGACCAAGATCATCGGCATCGACCTGGGCACCACGAACTCCGTCGTCTCCGTCATGGAGGGCGGCGAGGCGCAGGTCATCCAGAACCTCGAGGGCTCGCGGACCACCCCGTCGGTGGTCGCCTTCCAGGGCGAGGGCAACCGGCTGGTGGGCGCTCCCGCGCGGCGCCAGGCGGTGACGAACCCGGAGAAGACCGTCTTCTCGATCAAGCGCTTCATGGGCCGCCGGCACAGCGAGGTGGCTTCCGAGGAGAAGATGGTGCCCTACAAGCTCGTCGGGGGATCCGAGGAGCTCGTCAAGGTCGAGGTGGACGGCAAGCAGTTCACCCCGCCGGAGATCAGCGCGATGGTGCTGGCCTACCTGAAGGAGGCCGCGGAGAGCTACCTCGGCGAGAAGGTGGAGAAGGCGGTGGTCACCGTGCCCGCCTATTTCAACGACTCGCAGCGCCAGGCGACGAAGGACGCGGGGACGATCGCCGGCCTCGACGTCGTGCGGATCATCAACGAGCCCACCGCCTCCGCTCTGGCCTACGGCCTGGACAAGAAGAAGACCGGCAAGGTCGCGGTCTACGACTTCGGGGGAGGCACGTTCGACATCTCGATCCTCGACATCGGCGACGGCGTGTTCGAGGTGCTCTCCACGAGCGGGGACACCCACCTCGGCGGCGACGACTTCGACGAGGCCCTGATCGGCCACGTGGCCGCGGAGTTCAAGTCGACCAGCGGGCTCGACATCCGGGCGGACGCGATGGCCCTGCAGCGCCTGAAGGAGGCCTGCGAGAAGGCCAAGTGCGAGCTCTCCAGCGCGGCCCAGACGGACATCAACCTGCCGTTCATCACCGCGGACGCCTCCGGGCCGAAGCACCTGCAGCTCACCGTCACCCGCGCGAAGTTCGAGCAGCTCATCGCGCCCCTCGTGCAGCGCTCGCGGGGGCCGTGCGTCAAGGCCCTCGAGGACGCGAGCCTGAGCGCGGGCGGCGTCGACGATGTCATCCTGGTCGGCGGCTCCACGCGGGTCCCCGCCGTCCAGGCGATGGTCCAGGAGGTCTTCGGTCGCGAGCCGAACAAGAGCGTGAACCCCGACGAGGTCGTGTCCGTGGGCGCGGCGATCCAGGGCGCGATCCTGGCCGGCGAGGTCTCCGACGTCGTCCTGCTCGACGTGACGCCTCTGTCGCTCGGCATCGAGACCCTGGGCAGCGTGTTCACGAAGCTCATCGAGCGCAACACGACGATCCCGACCACGAAGTCCCAGATCTTCTCCACCGCCGCGGACAGCCAGCCGTCGGTCGAGGTGCACGTGCTCCAGGGCGAGCGGCAGTTCGCGAAGGACAACCGCACGCTCGGCAAGTTCCACCTCGACGGAATCCCGCCCGCTCCGCGCGGCATGCCCCAGATCGAGGTCAGCTTCGACATCGACGCGAACGGCATCCTGAACGTGAAGGCGGTCGACAAGGGCACCGGCAAGGAGCAGGCGATCCGGATCGAGGCGTCCTCCGGCCTGTCGGAGGAGGAGATCGAGACGATGCGCCGCGAGGCCGAGGCGAACGCCGAGGACGACAAGAAGCAGCGCGAGCTCGTCGACCTGAAGAACCAGGTCGACCACCTGATCTACGAGACCGACAAGCAGCTAGCGGAGCACAAGGACAAGCTCGGCGAGGACGACATCAAGGCGATCGAGGAGGCCAAGGAGACGTTGAAGAAGGCCGCGGAAGGCGACGACAAGGCCGCCATCGAGGCCGCGCTCCAGGATTTCCAGACGAAGGCCCAGAAGCTCGGGGAGATCATCTACAAGCAGGCCGCCGAGGAGCAGCAGGCCCAGCAGCAGACGACGGAGCCCGCCGGCGCCCCCGGCGAGGCGCCCCCCGGCCAGGGCTCGGGCGACGAGCCCGTCGACGCCGATTTCGAGGTCAAGACCTGACGCGGTAGTGGACCGCAGGGACGAAGGGCCGGTGCTCCCGACGGGAGGCCGGCCCTTCTCGCTGTGACCGGCGGGGGTCAGGGACACTACCAGGGACCCGGGGACGCGTCGGACGTTGAGACGGGACCGTCGCCCGGATACCTTCCCTGCCCCCATGATCACCGTCGAGAAGGTCACCCGGCGCTTCGGCAGCCTCACCGCCGTGGACGACGTCTCGTTCCGCCTCGAGCGGGGCGAGGTCGTGGGCTTCCTCGGCCCGAACGGGGCGGGCAAGACGACGACCATGCGGATGCTCACCGGGTACCTGCCCGCCACCACGGGGCGGATGGAGGTCGCCGGCTTCGACGTGCTGCGCAGCTCGCTGGACGTGCGCCGCCGGATCGGGTACCTGCCCGAGGCCGTGCCCCTCTACCGCGAGCACCGCGTCTCCGAGATGCTGGAGCTCCAGGGCCGCCTCCACGGCCTGCGGCGGGCCGAGCGGCGGCGGCGCCAGGGGGAGGTCCTCGAGCGCGTGGGAATGGCCGAGCAGGCGCGGAGCGTGATCGGAACCCTGTCCAAGGGGCAGCGCCAGCGCATCGGGCTCGCCGTGGCCCTGCTGCCCGACCCGCAGGTCCTGGTCCTCGACGAGCCCACGAGCGGGCTCGATCCCCTCCAGCGCATCGAGGTGCGCGACCTCCTGCGCGAGCTTGCGGACGACCACACCGTCCTGCTCTCCTCGCACATCCTGCCCGAGATCGAGGCGGTCTGCCCGCGCGTGATCATCCTGCACCGCGGGCGCGTCGCCGCGGACGGTTTGCGGGAGGAGCTCGTGCGCGGCCTCGGATCCGGCGCGTTCGTGCGGGTCGAGATCTCGCTGGACGCCGGCGGGCCGAACGCCTCCGAGGTGCGGACCGCGCTCGCGGAGCTGGAGGGCGCGGACGACGTGCGGGCGCGTCGGACCGACGGGGAATGGGCGACCTTCGAGATCCCGTGCGGCGCGGACCTGCGGGTCGCGGTGGGACGGCTCGCCCAGGAGCGTGGATGGCGGATGCGCGAGCTCCACCGCAGCGAGCCGACCCTCGAGAAGCTCTTCGCCCGCATCGCGCTCGACCTCGAGACCGCCCCCTCGGCGGCTCCCGGGGAGGAGGATCTGCCCGGATGAAGGGCCTGATCGCGATCTACCGGCGCGAGGTGGCCGGGCTCTTCCTCTCCCCCCTGGCGTGGATCCTGTTCTGCGTGACGCTCTTCTACAACGCCCTGTTCTTCCTCCACATCCTGCGGGGAACCGTGGGCGAGGTGAACGACGCCCTGTCGCTCGTCGGCGGAGGCGGGGGGACGTTCTGGCTGCTCATCGTGGTCCTGCCGCCGCTGCTCACGATGCGGATGATCAGCGAGGAGTCGCGCAGCGGCCTGCTCGAGTACCTCCTGACCGCCCCCGTGGGGGACGGAGCGGTCGTGGTGGGCAAGGCCTTGGCCGCGACCACGTTCCTCGCCCTCGTCTGGGCGTGCGTTCCGTTCTTCGGCCTGTGCGTCCACCTCCTCGGCGCTCCCCCGGACTGGGGGATCCTGTTCACGTCCTGGGTGGGCGCGACCCTGATCTGCGCTCTCTTCTGCTCGCTGGGGCTCGTGGCGAGCGCGGGCTCGAGCACCCCCCTGGTCGCCGCCTTCGGGGCCATCGTCGCCAACATCCTCGTCCTCGCCCTGCCGTTCGTCGCGGGCTGGGCGCGGGGCCCCCTCCGCGAGCCCGTCCGGTGGGCGGTGGCGAAGGTGGACGTGCTCTCGCACTACCAGGGCTCGTTCATGGTCGGATCGCTCGACAGCGCCCACGTCGTCTTCTTCCTGGCGTGGACCGCGGCCCTGCTCTTCCTCGCGGTGCGGCTCGTGGAGTCGAGGAGGTGGCGATGACTCGAGGCGGAGTCGGGCGGTGGACGCGTCTGCGCATCGGCCTGCAGGTGCTCGTCGCGGTGGTCCTGGCCGTGGGGGCCGCGGTGCTCCTGGTCGATCTCTCGGACTGGAAGTACGTCCGCTTCGACCTGTCGGCCTCGGGGCGGAACACCGTGGACCCGACCCTGCTCGAGCTGATCGACGGCCTGCCCCAGGAGACCGAGGTCGACGTGTTCTTCCGGCCCCTGGAGCGCCCCTACGACGCCGTCAGCGTCCTGGCCCAGAACCGGGTGCTCGACCTGCTGTTCGTGCTCCACAACGCGCGGCGCGACAGGTTCGACGTCACCATACACCGCCCGCAGGACCACGAGGAGAACCAGGCCCGCCAGCGGGAGCTCGGCGTCGAGGGGGCGAACATCCTCGTCGTCGGCTGCGGAGGCCGGCGCACGACCCTCGACCTGTTCCGCGACGTCGTCACGATCGACTGGGGCAATCCCACGGTGGGGGGGATGCGGTACCTGCTCGGCGAGGGCATCGTGGCCATGAACCCCGGCTGGAGCCAGGACCCCAGCGCGTTCGTCCCGCCCCGTCGCGAGCTGCAGCGGTTCCGGGGCCCGGAGGCCGTCGCGGAGGCCCTGCTCAAGGTCACCGCGGGGCGTCCGCCGCGGGTGTACTTCGCCGCGGGCCACGGCGAGGGCGACCCGATGGGCACCACCACGGCCACGGACCTCGGTCTGCTGCGCAACGCCCTGCTCCAGGACGGCTTCGAGGTCGAGCCCTGGGACGCGGCACGCGACGGTCCCGTGCCCACCGACTGCGAGGTGCTCGCCCTGATCGGAGCGCACCAACCGTACCTGGTGGAGGAGCTGGAGGCGGTGCGGGAGTACGTCGCGGGGGGAGGCCGGGTGATCGCGGCCCCCTCCTTCGAGGACTTCGAGATGGAGGTCGAGGAGCGGGCCTCGGGCGCCCCCGGGGACGCGGAGGAGGCGCCGGACGGACTCGCCGGGCTGCTGAGCGGCTACGGCATGCTCCCCCAGCCGGGGATCGTCAACGAGGCCCTGGGGGGCCGGGTGGAGGAGGATTACCGCTGCGCGTCCCTCTCCATCGGGGAGAGCGGCCTGAACCGCAGCCACGCGATCACGATCCCCCTGCGCCAGCACGACTGGCGCGTCCAGTTCTCGTTCACCCACTCCTTCGGGCGGGGCGAGCTCGGCCGGGGCGGCTCGCAGGAGGACCTGATCAGCTCGCCTCCGAACGCCTGGCGGGACCTGCGCGATCCCTCCCTGCCCGGCGCGATTCGCGACCACCGCTTCGACCGTACGCGCGAGGAGCGCGGCCGGTGGAGCCTCTGCAAGGTGGCCTACCTGCGCGGCGGGGGCGCCCGGCCGGAGGACGAGGGCCGCGTGCTGGGGATCGCCTCCGCGGGCTTCTGCGGCAACCTGCTCTTCTCGGGCAACCGCGACTTCCTCCTCAACGCCTTCAACTGGATGGCGGCCCGGGACTACCGGATCCAGGTGCAGGCGCGGGACGCCGCCACGAGCCACCTCGACGTCGCCCGGGGCTGGGAGATCACCTTGCTGTCCTACCTGCTGGGGCTCGGGCTGCCGGGAGCCTCCATCCTCGTGGGGATCGTCGTGGCGTGGCGGAGGAGGAGGTGACGGTCGAGTGAAGCGCGGCACGATCCTCGTCCTCGTCGTCCTGGTCGCGATCCTCTTGTGGGCCGTGCGGGAGCGCGAGAAGGAGCGGGAGCACACCGCGGGGACCTCCCCCCAGCCGCTGCTCTTCGACGGCCTCCGCCCGGAGCGCGTCCAGGGGATCCGCATCGACCACCTCGAGCGGGGCATCGAGGTGACCCTCGAGCGGGATCGAGCTGGCGTCTGGTTCCTGACCGATCCCATCGCCTACCCCGCGAACGGGGACCTGGTGAGCATGCTCCTCAACCACCTGGCCCAGAGCCACGGCGCCCTGGATCACGATCCCGACCCGGGGGCGCTGGGGCTCGACCCTCCCCTCGTCGTGCTCGAGGCCACCGAGGCCGTCGAGGACGGGTCCCGGCGCCTCTGGCGGGTCGAGGTGGGCAGCCTCGACCTCGACTCTCGCCTCGTCCACGTCCGGGTCCCCGGGCACCCCCACGCCCCCGCGGGGGCCGAGGCGGCCGTCCTGCGGGTCCCTCGTACCCTGTACACGACCCTGGAGCGCAATCCGGACGATTACCGGGACGACCGCGCGACGCCGCTCGTGGGCCGTCAGGTCGTCTCCGTGAGCCGCCGGGGCCACCTCGAGGGAGGCCGCTACGGGGAGGTGGACCTCACCTTCGACGCGCGGCGGACCGGCGAGGTCTGGAGGCGGACGGACACCCCCCTGGTCCGGCTCGATCCCAGCGCCGTGGGGTGGGTCGCGGCGGGAGCGGCGAACCTGCGGGTGACCGGCTTCGTCGACGATTCCCCGCGGGACCTCTCCCGGTACGGGCTCGAGGATCCGCGGATGACGATCGAGCTGACCACCGACCGGGGCCAGACGGTCGAGCTGCGGTTCGGCCTCGTCTCTCCGGAGGGGGGGGGCGATCCCGAGCTCGATCCCTGGTTCGCGATGCGCGAGGGCTTCCCCCACGTCTGGCGCGTCCGGGGCCAGGACGTGCACCTGCTGACCACGCCGGGCGAGCTCCTCGTCGACACGCGCATCCTGCGGGCGCACCGCGAGAACGTCCTGCGGGTGTCCCTCGAGGGCGCGGGCGGCTCCCTCCGGATCGACCTCGAGGAGGGGGGCTGGTGGGTCGGCGAGGCGGATGGCTCCGCGCGCTGGCCGGCGGACCGGGGGGCCGTCGAGGACCTGCTGGCGATCCTGGAGCGGGCGGAGCTCGGTGACCTGCCCGCGGACCTCGAGACGCCGGACGGGGGCGAGGCCTCCATCACCGTCCTCACCCGGACCGGGGACCGCTTCGGGGGTGAGGTGGCCGGGCCCTGGTACGACCCCGCGACGGGGATGGGCGGCCGGCTCTTCCGGCGGCACGGGGACGAGATGTGGCAGCTCGCGTCCGAGGAGGTCGCGGGCCTCTGCGAGACCCCCGTCGACGAGCTGCGCAGCACCCGCGTCCTCGACGTCGACGAGTTTCTCGTGGACCGCGTGCGCATCACCCGCGGCGAGGCGACGCACGTCTACCTCCGCCGCGACCGGGAGTGGTTCGAGGGGACCTCCCGGGTGGCGGCGCCCATCG
>CAYRXS010000152.1:0-15866 GCA_964428225.1 uncultured Planctomycetaceae bacterium | reverse complement strand
CGCCCGGTCAACGCCCCGAGCCCCCCTCCTTCACTGGCCGGTTTTCAAGTGCCCATCACTGGCCGGTTTTGGGTGCCCGCCGAGGCGAAAACGTGGCAACCTGGACCGCTTCGGGCTTCGAAAGTCCCTGCCGCACCCGGTGGGGGTGTTGCCCTCGCGAAACCACCGCCTAGATACGGCGGAGGAATACTCATGAACGTCAGCCTACTCGTTTCTTCGGCTCTTCTCGCCGCGACCGGAAGTGCCGTCCCTTCGTCCGAATCTGCCCCGAGCCGGGATTTCGTCGTGCACTCCGGAGAGTACCGGTTCTACGACACGCGAAACGGCCCCGTGGTTCTCGACAACCTCGTGATCGAGGAGGACGGGGTCTTACGAGTCCACGGCCCGTATCCCCTGGTCGCGCTGGTGCGGGAGACGATTCGGATCGACGGATGCCTCGACCTCTCGGGCCGCAATGCGCGGGACGTCGCGACCTTGAACACCGGGCATATCCCCGAGCCGGGCGGAAACGGCGGCCCCGGAGGAGGCAGGGGAGGCACCGGGAGCTGGGTGACGAACAACTCCACCCCCCACGGCGGTCCGGGATTCGGATTCCGAGGGATCGAGGAGGTCGGAGGTCAGGGGGGAGAGACCGGGTACTCTCCATCGGCGGATTCCGATCACCGACGCCCCGGAGGTGGCGGCGGTGGGGCGCTCGCCCTCGACCAGCCCGTTTCGAACGATCCGGACGATCCCGCCAACGACGGCCTCGTGGCCGAGGACGGGCACCAGGGCCACGACCAGTCCTTCGGGGCCATGACCAACATGCAGCCCTCCATGGGAGGCGCGGTAGGAGCGCCGATCTTCCTGGACGGAGATCCGACGAACGACTTCTGGGGCCGCAAGCTGGATCCGGCGACCGGCACGGTGATCTTGGGCGAGCTGACCGTCCCCACGGGGGGACGCGGAGGCGGCGCGGGAGGCGATGCCTGCCCGGCCGCGAGCTTCCCCACCCCGAACTGGAGCATCGCCAGTGACGAGAAGGGTGGTCCCGGTGGCGGGGGCGGTGGCCTCGGGCTGATCTTCACGAGCCACCTCGTGCTCGGCGAGCACGGCTACATCTTCTCCGACGGCGGATTCGGTGGGCAAGGCGAGAACACGCTCTGGTTGAACAGCATCGGAGGAGACGGAGGCGGAGGCTCGGGAGGGTATCTCGTGCTCCAGGCCTTCCAGATCGACCTCCGTCAGGCGAGCGCGAACTCGATCACGGCCCTGGGGGGTCCCGGAGCCATCGATCTCGATAGTTACGGCGGGATTCCTCCGATCAGCGCGGGGGGCAACGGCGGCCCGGGGGTCATCCAGCTCCACACGCCGAGCGGCGCGGGTGTGCTCCTGCCTCCCGGTGTGGACCTCGCCGAGCTGACGTCGCCCGACGCTCATTCGCTGCTTCCGATCCGATAGGCATCGGGCCCGGAGGCGAGCTCCCCGAGCGTGCCGGCGCGGGCCGTCAGGGACCTACGTCGACGTCGATCGCGTTCGAGGCGAAGTCGAGCGGGGACAGCAGCACGAAGGCGAAGGTCATCGTCTCGCCCGCGAAGGGCGCGAGGAGCGGGCTCGGCAGGTCGAGGTCGACCGTGGCCCGGCCCTGTCCGTCCAGCGTGCCCCAGAAGTCCTGGAGAATGGGGTCGCTCAGGTTGGAGTAGACGAGGTCCGAGAACGCGTCCCAGTTCAGGGGGACGTGCAGGCCGCTCACGTACATGCCGGGACTACTGCCGCTCAGGCTCGCCGCGACGAGGTAGCCGCGGCCCGCGTGGGTAGGGGAGGCGTCCAGAGTCAAGTCGAGGTTGCACCCCGCGGCCGCCGAGAGCTCGTAGGCATCTGCGTAGAGCGTCGGCGTGTAGTCCAGACGCTTGATCTCGAAGTCGTCGACGCCCGCCTCCACGATGTCGTTGTCGGGTTGATCCTGGGCGGAGAACCGTACCTGGACCATCGAGGTGAGAGTCACGTGGTCGGCGGGATCGAAGCCGATGCGCTCCCAACCGTCCAGGGACGAGTACGTCCAGTAGACGTTCGTCCACGTGACGCCGCCGTCGCAGGACACGTCGATCGTGTAGGGATCGTTCCCGTCGCGAGAGTAGTACCAGTTGTAGGCGCTGATGTCGAAAACGCCGTCCGAGAGGTCGAAGGGGGGAGACACCAGACGCGTTGGACCCCCGTCGATGTCGTAGTGCATGTAACCCCCACCCGGCGGATTGTTCCCGGTGACAAAGCAGTACGTGCCCGTTCCGCTCGGATTGTCCTCCAACGGGGAGTACTGCTGGTCCCCACACGGATTGGGAACGGCACGTTCCCAGGCCCCGTAATCGAGATTCACGTTCTGCACCCCCCAGCCCCAGCTGTCCTCGAAGTCCTCGTGGACGAGGACGTCGACGAAGCACACGTCGAACGAGTGGAGGCTGCTCGGGGCATCGGCGGGAGAGGTCACGACGGAGCCGTGGTCTCCCTGGACGGCGAGGTAGAACTCGGGCTCGTCGCCGGGACGGGGCCCGGGGATCGCGGCCTCGAAGAGGTTCCCGCCCAGGGCGGTGAAGGGCACCGCGGTGAACGAGTCGCCGGGATCGAATCGGTAGTGGAGGAAACCGGTGTTCGGCTCGTAGATCTCCCAGCCGGGGCGAACCTCCACGGTGACGGAGACGTCGGCCCCGGGCGGCTGGTGGGCGTCGGGAAGACCTTCGGGGTACTCGAGAGCCAGGGGGAAGCCGAGGATGCCGAGGAAGGGATCTCCGGCGATGGTCATCCCGAAGTGCCAGCCGATCTCGTCGCCGTTGTAGGGCGCCAGGGTGTTGAACCACTGGCGGAACGCTTCCCCGAAGCACTCGCCGTTTCCGAACGGTTGGTAGAAGGCCCAGAAGGTCAGCATCGACCCCGTCTTCGTGCTGCCGATCACGGCGAGGCTCGTCGGCCCCGCGTCGTAGATGTACGACCCTCCGAGGAAGTTGGAGCTCGTGAACCGGAGCGAGCTGCAGGCGAACAGGTTGAAGAACGTGGCGTACGGCGGGGCGTTCTGGATCTGGCTGTTGTACGCATAGCCGCCGCGGGTGAAGGCGTGCAGCGTGGGCGAGGAGTGGCAGGCGAGCTGAACGAACTCGTAGGCGGTGCCGGGCACCCGGTTGTCCACGTAGTCGTCCCGGTTCGTGTACGGAGCGGGGACGTCCTCGAAGTCGGGGTAGGCGTAATGGATGTCCGTTCGGATATCCATGTGCACGGTCCAGTCATCCTCGGTGTAGCTGAGCGCGTAGCCGGGCGGCTGGATCACGCCGTGGCGGTAGTCGTGGTTCTTGTCGAAGTAGGCATTCGTGATGACCACCTCGCTTCCGCTCATCATCGAGGCGTCGATGCGGCCGACGAAGATCTCCGGGCCTTCGTCCCCGGCGCCGGCGGAGTGGCCGTCGTGCTTCCCGTCCCCGTCGGTGTCGGTCCAGGTGCCGTCGAGATCCATGAAGTAGAGGTCGCACGGATACTCCTCGTGACCCCAGACCTCGGACTCGTACCACGCCGCGGCGAGATCACCCACGAAGGCGCAGCCGACGAGGTCGAACGAGTTGGCGAGGATGAACTGCTTCAGGGTCTGGTCGTCGCCGCCCGAGATCTGGTAGACCTCCACGGTGTAGCCGTGCCGCTCGAGGTCGGCCACGTACTGCGTGAGCCTGGACTGGATGTTCGTGTACAGGGAGCTCTTGACCAGGACCAGGGCCTTCTCGACGCCGCCTCCCGCGGGGCCGCCTCTGCCCAGGTCGACGCGCACCGCCGAGAAAGGCGCGCTCGTCCGGCCCCGCAGGTAGTCCTCGTAGGTGTCCGGTTCCCCCGGTCCCGCCCACCGCAGGCGAGCGACGTCGCGGTAGTCCGCCTCGATGCCTCCGTCCGCGTCCCAGCTCGTTCCCGAACCGGATTGCGCGGAACAAGGTTCGCCGGAGGCGAGGAGCGCTCCCCACCCGACCACGACCATCATGAAGAGGACCCAACGGTTTCCGGTGCTCATCGAACGACTCCCTGGGGTGCGATGTGAGGGGGTGCGGTCGCTCGCGCGACCGGTACGAGTATAGACGGCTGCGGGCCCCCGTGGGTTCCGGGCGGGGGATTGCCGCCGGCCGGAGCGGCGCGCGCGCGACGGGAAAGCGGGATTCGACGCGCAACCGTCCGCGCCCCGACGAGTCATCGTGGGGAACGCGGTGCGGCCCCCGCCGGGAGCGGGCGAGTGAGGATGGAATCATGCAGATCGATTTCAGCGAAGTGGACGACGTGCAATCCTTCGTTTCCGTTCCGGAGGGGATCTACCTGTGTCGCATCGCGGAGGTGCGAGAGGGATTGACCCGCGAGGGGCATCCGCGCTGGAGCTTCAAGCTCGAGGTGGCGGAGGGGGAGTACGCGGGGCGCACCGCGGCGTGGGACGGCCTCTCCTGGACGCCGCGGGGCCTGCCGCGCGCGAAGCAGGTGCTCTCGCTGCTGGGCTTCGACGTGACGGGCGTCGTCGAGATGCAGCCCGCCGACCTGATGGGCCTGCAGGTCCGCGCGGAGCTCATCCCCGAGGAGCGCGAGGATCCCCTGACGGGACGCCGCGTCGTCCGCCTCCGCGTTCCGTACAACGGCTACGGTGCGGTGGAGGAGGAAGCCGCCTACTAATGGCGTTGAGCCGACCAGGCGGCTCAACGCACCGCCGCTGCAGCGGACGAACTGGCGTTCGCCGCTGATCGGCGGTTCCGCCTTCGCCTCGGTGGGGGGGCTGCGTAGGATCTGCTCCTGATGGACTCCCACCTGCGCGATCACTGGACGCTCGATCCCGAGATCCACTTCCTGAACCACGGCTCGTTCGGGGCCTGTCCCCGGAAGGTGCTCGAGGTGCAGACGGAGATCCAGGCGCGGATGGAGCGCGAGCCGGTGGCCTTCCTCGCACGCCGGATCTGGTCCGCGCTGCACGAGGTGAAGGAGGTGCTCGGCGCGTTCGTGGGGGCGGCGCCCGCTGATCTCGCGCTCGTTCCCAACGCCACCACCGGGGTGAACGCCGTGCTGCGCTCGCTCGAGCTGGCGCCGGGCGACGAGATCCTCTTCACGAACCACGGCTACAACGCCTGCAACAACACCGTGCGGTTCGTCGCCGAGCGGACCGGGGCGAAGGTCGTCGTGGCGGAGGTTCCCTTCCCGCTCCGGTCCCCGGACGAGGTCGTCGACGCGGTGTTGGAAGCGACGTCTGCGCGGACCCGCCTCGCCCTCGTCGATCACATCACGTCGCCCACGGGGCTCGTCCTTCCCATCGAGCGGCTCGTCGGCGAGCTGCACGAGCGGGGGATCGAGGTCCTCGTCGACGGCGCCCACGGGCCGGGGATGGTCGAGCTGGACCTCGAGGCTCTGGGCGCGGAGTACTACACCGGCAACTGCCACAAGTGGCTGTGCTCGCCGAAGGGCTCGGGCGTCCTGTACGTGCGGAGGGACCGCCAGCCGGGCGTGCGACCCACGGTGATCAGCCACGGGATGACCTCGCCGGACACGCGCCGCACGCGGTTCCAGCTCGAGTTCGACTGGATGGGCACCGTCGATCCGTCCCCCTGGCTCGCGATCCCCGCGGCGATCGACTTCATGGGCTCGGTCCTGCCCGGGGGATGGCCCGCGGTGCGCGAGCACAACCGGAACCTGGTCCTCGGGGGACGGGAGCTCCTGTGCGAGGCCCTCGCCATCCCGGAGCCCGCTCCCGCGGAGATGATCGGCTCCCTCGCCTCGGTGCCCCTGCCCGACGGCGAGGATCCGGATCCCCACGACGCCTTCTGGGTTCCCCCCCTGCAAAACGAGCTCATCGATCGCCTGGGCGTCGAGGTGCCCGTGTTCCCCTGGCCCGCGCCGCCGAAGCTGCTGCTGCGGATCTCGGCCCAGCTCTACAACGACGAGGCGGACTACCGCGCCCTGGCGGAGGGGCTTCCGGGGCTGCTTCCCGCATGAGCGGTGGATCGCCGGCCGGCGGTGGATCACAATTGCCGGGCCATGACTGTGAACCGACCGAGCGACGATGAGCTCCTCGAGGCCGCCCGCGAGGCGGCGGGGAACGCGTACAGTCCGTACTCGAACGTGCGGGTCGGCGTGGCCCTGCTCGCCGAGGACGGCCGCGTCTTCCCCGGGTGCAACGTGGAGAACGCCAGCTACGGCCTGACCATCTGCGGTGAGCGCACCGCCGTCGTCCGGGCCGTGGCGGAGGGGGCGCAGCGCTTCACCGCGATCGCCATCTCCTCGAGCCCCGAGCAACCGCTCGCCCCCTGCGGGGCATGCCGCCAGGTGCTGCGCGAGTTCGCCCCCGGGCTGCGCGTGATCTACGAAGGCGGCAACGGCGAGCGGGTGGTGACGACGATCGAGGCGCTGCTCCCCGGCTCCATGGGCCCGCGCGATCTCTCCCCGGAGGACGGCGAGGCGTGAGCGCCCCGGCGAAGGCACGCGCGCGAGCCGACGAGCTGCGCGAGCGAATTCGCCACCACGACCGCCTCTACTACATCGAGTCCCGCCCGGAGATCTCCGACGCGGAGTACGACGCGCTCTTCCGCGAGCTGAGGGAGCTCGAGGAGGCGCACCCCGACCTCGTCGCCCCCGACAGCCCGACCCGCCGCGTGGGCGCGCCGCTTCCCGAGGGTCAGGGCTTCGACAAGGTGGCGCACGAGGTGCCCATGCTCTCGATCGACAGCCTCTTCGGCGCCGACGAGGTGCGCGACTTCGAGGAGCGGATCCTGCGCTTCCTGAAGCTCGAGAGCGGCGACGACCTCGACTGGGTGGTCGAGCCGAAGTTCGATGGAGTCAGCGCGTCGCTCCTCTACGAGGAGGGCGTCCTCGTGCGGGGTCTGACGCGCGGGGACGGCTCGATCGGCGAGGACATCACCGCGAACCTGCGCACGGTGCGCAACGTTCCCCTCCGCCTGAACGAGGAGCACCGGCCCCCGCCGCGGCTGCTCGAGGTGAGAGGCGAGATCCTCATCGAGCGCGCTGCGTTCCGGCGCTTCAACGAGGTGCGCGAGGCCGAGGGACGCCCCGTGCTCGCCAACCCGCGCAACGCGACCTCCGGCGCCCTGCGGCGGAACGATCCCGCGGAGGTGGCGCGCTATCCCCTCGAGTTCCACACCTGGGCGCTGACGCGGTGCGAGGGCACGGAGGACTTCGAGACGCACTCCGCACGCTTCGCCGCCTTGCGCGACTGGGGATTGCCCGATTCGGGCCACGGATGCCTCGTGCGCGGGCTCGATGCCTGCCTCGCCTATCACGACGAGGTCGAGACGCGGCGCTTCGAGATCCCCTTCGACATGGACGGCGTCGTCGCGAAGCTCGACTCGCTCGAGCTCCGCCAACGGCTCGGTCGCACCGCCCGCGCCATGCGCTGGCAGTTCGCGCACAAGTTCGCGCCCATCGAGGCCACCTCGACCCTGCGCGCGATCGAGGTGCAGGTGGGGACGAACGGCCGGCTGACTCCGCGCGCCCACGTCGATCCCGTCGAGGTGGGGGGGGTCACCGTGCGCCACACGACCCTGCACAACGCCGACCACGTCGAGAGCCTCGGCATCGCGATCGGCGACCGCGTCTTCCTCGAGCGCGCGGGCGACGTCATACCCCAGGTGATGGGGGTGGCGAAGAAGGCCGAGGGCCGCGCGCCGGCGGGCTGGAAGGACGAGGTGCCCGAGGAGCTGCTCGATCCCGAGAGCGATGCGATTCGCGACGGCGTCT
The DNA here is from genome assembly GCA_964428225.1 of uncultured Planctomycetaceae bacterium. GTDB lineage: Bacteria > Planctomycetota > UBA1135 > UBA1135 > JBFMCU01. The sequence goes on along the minus strand of CAYRXS010000152.1, from coordinate 8,141 downwards.
TCTGGAAGTGGCGCGAGGTCTTCCGGATGCCCGAGCGCTGCCCGGTTTGCGGCCGGCCCTCGGAGCAGAGCGGGAAGTACTGGCTCTGTCCCGGCGGCCTGGATTGTCCGCCCCAGCTCGTGGGCCGTACCGAGCTGCTCGCCGGCCGCGGGGCCTTCGAGATCGAGCGGCTCGGTCGCAAGCTCGTGCGCCAGCTCGTCGAGGCGGGGATGGTCCGCTCTCCCGCGGATCTGTTCCACCTCGACCCCGACGCATTGCTCGAGCTCGAGCGCTGGGGGGAGAAGAGCGTCGACAACCTGATGCGCGACCTCGAGGAGCGCCGCCGCGTGCCCTTCGGTCGCTACCTCGTCGCCCTGGCCATCCCCGAGGTGGGCACGGCCACCGCGAAGCTGCTCGCCCGCCACTTCTCCACTCGGGAGGAGCTCGCGGCCGCGACCGCCGAGGAGCTCGAGGAGCTCGAGGGCATCGGCCCCGAGATGGCTCGGGCGATCACGGAGTGGCTCGCATCACCCGAGTGCGCGGCCCTGATCGAGCGGCTCGCCGAGGGCGGCGTCGAGATCGTCTACCCCGACCTCGACGCGTCGGCGGCCTCGGGCGAGCTCTCCGGCAAGACCCTCGTCTTCACGGGCTCCCTCGAGCAGCTCTCCCGCGCCGAGGCCAAGCGCCTCGCCGAGGACGCCGGCGCCCGCGTCGCCTCCTCGATCAGCGGCAAGACGGACTATGTGGTCTGCGGCGACAAGCCCGGCAGCAAACGCAAGAAGGCCGAGGCCCTGGGCGTGACGATCCTCGACGAGGCGGGATTCCTGCGCCTGGCGGAACGCGCGGACTGAGGGGTTTCGCGAAACCGGGCCGCGGACCAGGATAGGGGAGGAAGGCCCGCCGTTGTTCCTTGCCCGGGGGATCGCATGCCTCTCTCGACTCGACTCGTCATCGCTCTCTCCGGACTGCGGAGGCTCTCCCGGCTCGCGGCGTCGGGCCCGGTCGCGGGGATGCTCCTCGCCGGCGTCGTCGCGGCGATCCCTCCCCAGGACGAGACGCCGCCCGCCCTCGAGGTCGTGGAAGCCTTCCGCGACGACGGGTCGGTGAAGGAGCGTTACCACGTCTACCGCGACGAGGAGGGAAGCGCAGTGCTCCACGGCGAGTACGTGGCCCGGTACTCCGACGGAAAGGTGTCGTCGGCGGGGGAGTACCTCCACGGGAAGCGCGACGGCAAGTGGCGCTTCCGGCACGACAGCGGGAAGCTCGCCTCCACCGGAAACTTCAAGCGTGGCGAGCGGCACGGGACCTGGACCTTCCGGCACCCCAACGGCAAGACGGCCTCGACCGGTCGCTTCGACGAGGGGCAGCGCGTGGGGCTGTGGAGCTTCTACGACGAGAAGGGGGAGATGGACCGCGATCGCTCCTGCCGATACGCGCCGGTGAATCTCGAATATGGTCCCGGAGTGCCGCGGCTCCAGGGGCAGCTCCGCGACGGCGTCCGGGACGGGCGGTGGGTCTTCTTCTGGGAGAACGGCCGCCCGATGCTCGAGGGCGAGTACCGCGACGGCCTGCGGCACGGCCCCTGGCGCTTCCACCACGTCGACGGCAGCTACGATCCCATGATGCTGTCGGGGCGCTACGAGAACGGGCTGCGCCTCGAGCCGGCCATCGAGAAGGATCCCTCGTCGCCCGGAGCGGTATGGCTCGCCGGTCCGGTGACGCCCGGCCTGCAGAGGCTGGGCGACCTGCCGGCGGTCGAGCTTCCCCCGGAGCTCGGCGAGGAGATGGCGCGGAAACTGCGCTCGCTCCTCGTGCGCGACGTGTCGACGCTCTCCGAGGAGGAGATCGCGCTCATCCGCGACCGCTACGAGCCACGGCTCCTGATCCCGCTCCTGCTCGCCCACCTGCGCACGCTGGATCTGTCCCGCGCCGAGGATCAGGTCGTCTTCGACGTCGTCGCCACGCACCTGCACTGGCTCTGCCTAGGCAACGGCTTCTCGGTTCCGTCCGTCGGGGACGAGGGCGATCACCGCGAGCACCTGCGGGCCGCCCTACGCTGGTACTCCTTCTGGCGGCTCGTGGAGGACGACGAGGCGTTCTGGGGGATCGACTTCCCCCTCGCGGCGCGCGACGCCCTGGATCGCGGCGAGGCGGGGGCGGCGCCGTCCACGCTCCCCCTGTTCTTCGAGCCCGCGTTTCACGGTCCGCGCGTCGCCGGGGAGCTCCCGGTCGCTCCGTTCTCGGCCCGAGGCATGTACGCGGACCGCTTCGACCACGACCGACTCGGCCGCCGGGCGGAGCTGATCGACGCCGCGCTCTTCTGGCTCGCGAGCCGGCAGACGATCGAGGGGCGCTGGGACGCGCGGGGCGTCGTCGCGGACGAGGCGGACTTCGGCGTGAGCGTCGGCGGCCGTCACGACGTCGGGGTCACGGCCCTCGCGCTGCTCGCCTTCCTCGGCGAGGGGAACACGCCGACGAGCGGTCCGCACCGGCAGACCGTCCTGCGCGCCGCGCGATGGCTGACGATGATCCAGGATCCCGAGTCCGGGAGGTACGCGGCGTGGGGGGTCGACAAGCTCTGCTACGACCACGTCATCGCCACCCTGGCCATGTGCGAGGCGGCGGCCGTCACGAGCAGCCCCGCCGTCCGCCGCTCGGCGCAGAGGGGGGTGGATTTCCTCCAGCGCGCCCGCTGCCCGTACAACGCATGGCGCTACGCCCATCCGCAGATCGGCGACAACGACTCGTCCGTGACCGCCTGGGCCGTCCAGGCCCTCGTCGCCGCGGACCGGGCCGGTCTGGAGATCGACGAGGACACCCTGATCGGCGCGCTGTCCTACTTCGACGAGGTCACGGATCCCGCCACCGGCCGGGCGGGGTACAACACCTTCGGCTCGATGGCCTCCCGCTACTCCTACAACGAGCACTTCCCCCGCGAGCACGGCGAGGCGATGAGCGCGGCCGCCCTCGTCGTCCGGATCCTCCTGGGACAGATCCCCGCGGAGAACGACATCGTGCGGAAGCACGCCCGGCTGGTCGCCCGCCGCTCGCCCGAATGGGACCTCCGGGGCTGGAAGATCGACATGGTCTACTGGTTCTACGGCGCCCAGGGACTCCACCAGCTCGGGGGGAGCGAGGAGAAGCGGTGGGACGCCGCCCTGCTCGAGGCCGTGGGGGGCCGCCAGCGTCGCGACGGGGGGTACGACGGCTCCTGGGATCCCGCCGGCCCCTGGGGCCCCGTCGGCGGCCGGATCTACTCCACCGCCATGGTCACCCTCGCTCTCCAGGGGCCCTACCGGCTCGCTCGCCTCGCGGATCCTCGCTGAGCGCGGTGGCGCCAGAGGCCGCAGGAGCCCCCAGGAGGCGGTTTTCGCCCTTTTTTCCGCCTCCGGAATCGCCAGAGGGCGTTCAGAACGTATGGCCCATTGCCCCGGGTCCGGATATCGTTTGATTGGCGGACCGTTTCCTCACCCACTGTCATGAGCTCCCAGGACGACCTCCCTCCCGCCGACATCCAGCCGGCCCAGCCCCCGGACCGCGGCTCCCCGGAGACCGCGGGTCTCCCGGGCATTCTGCAGACCGAGGAGGTTCGCGGGCTCGTCAAGCAGGCGCAGGAGGGAGACATCGAGGCTCTGAACGAGCTGTTCTCCCGCTACTACGGGACGATGATCGACCTGGCCCGGCGGCGGCTCGGGCCTCGCCTGCGGGCGAAGGAGGAGGCGGACGACCTCGCCCAGACCACCTTCCGGGAGGCCACGCGGGACTTCTCCCAGTACGAGTACCGGGGCGAGGACTCGCTCCTGCGCTGGCTGGTACGAATCCTCCAGAACAAGATCCGGGACCGGGCCGAGTTCTACACCGCGGGCAAGCGGGACATCTCCCGCGAGCGGCCCGTGGAAGAGACCGGCGGCCACGCGAGCGCCGAGATGCCCACCCTGGAGCCGCCCTCCGACGACCTCTCCGTGACCCGCCAGGTCGCGCGCGAGGAGGAGTTCGCCATCTTGCGGGAGGGCCTCGCGGACCTCTCCATGGACCACCGCAAGGCGATCCTCCTGGTCTTCTTCCAGGGGATGACCCTCCGTCGCGCGGGCGAGAAGATGGGGGGGCGGAGCGAGGATGCGGTGCGGATGCTCCTGCGTCGGGCCGAGGCCCGCTTGCGCGAGCTGACCAAGAAGCGACTGGCCCGCTAGGCCCACTCTCCCCCCGCCTCCTCTCTTGCCAGAGTCGCCGGCGGCGAATAGGCTTCCCCCCCTCCCACGGAGCGGAACGGGCCATTAACTCAATTGGTAGAGTGCCATGTTCACAGCGTGGAAGTTGCTGGTTCGAGTCCAGCATGGCCCACCACGCCCCCCTCGCTCGCGCTCCCGGGCGGCCTCTCAGGGGAAGATCCCTGCTCGGCCCGGCTCGGACTCGACGGCTGGCCATCGTCCTCCCGAAAATCCGCGGAAAGCGTGACGGTCGGGTCGGACGGCCTGCGTGAAAGGGGGTAGCGAGGAGGAGATCGCCTCCTCCCGATCGGCCGGCTCACCCGCCGGCCATCGGATCTCCCAGCACCCAGCCAACCCGTCGACCGAGAGGAAAACCATGTCTCTCGAACTAGCGTGGGCCACCGCCAAGCAGCGATACGCGAACCAGAGCGGGAAAGAGAAGAAGCCGGCCGAGAAGATGTCTCTCGCGTGGGAGAAGAAGTCCAAGCTCGGCGTCGCGCTCAAGGACTATGACGGAGCCAAGAATTCGGCCGCGAGGGAGAAGGCGATGCAGAAGCTGAGCTCGGGCGTGAACCTGCACGTCAAGCTCCTCACGAAGTCCCTCACCGAGAACGCGAGCTCGCTGAAGACGGCCAAGGGGCCGGACAAGAACCGGTGCAAGAAGGAGGCCAAGGCCCTCCAGACCCTGAGGACCGAAGCCCAGCACCTGCTCGATCTGGCGAAGAAGACCGGGCCCAAACCCGAGGCCTGCAAGGTCGGACCGCTCAAGTTCAACCTGCTTGCGGAGGTGAAGGCCAAGAACCTCGCCCTGCCGAAGCGATTCGACGTCATCGTCGACGTGGACGTGGTGTTCAGTGGCGACGACACCGTGCTCGCCACTCAGATCCAGCAGGCGGCCTCCAACCACATGGACGGCATTCGCGCGAACGTGAGGAAGGCGATCGCCGGCTTCGACAAGAGGATCGGGACCGAGAGCGATCCGGCCCGGAGGCAAAAGCTGGTCAAGGAGCTGAACGACTACCTGGAGTCGACCGGTCAGAAGGGCGCCGCCGCCGCCGAGAAGGAGATCAAGAAGGAGGCGATGACCCTGTACAACCGCGGCATCGATGCCACCGTCCACAAGTGCAAGGTCGGGACCAAGGTGGTCTTCAAGTCCATCAACCTCGTGGACAACGTGATGGACCTCGGGAAGAGCTCCGGCGTGGGAACCGTCTTCGGGATCCTCAAGATCCTCAAGGGTCTCTACGACCTCATCAAGCTCGTGGTCGGAGAGCTGAAGGCGCTCGACAAGACGCAGCAGGAGTTCGAGAAGACGCTCAAGAAGCTGACCAAGATCCGCGATGCGCACCTCCAGAAGGACAAGGGAGTCGCGGCGACGGCGACGAGCTGGTTCCGCCAGTTCTGGGAGACGGTGACGGATCAGATCGGCGGGGCCGAGGACCTGCTCGAGACCCTGTCGAGCAAGGCCACCGATCTCGACAAGGCGTCGAAGAAGATGGGCGCCTCCCTCACGAAGCTGCTCGACGCGCAGGAGTCCATCGAGGACAGGGCGACCCGGAAGATCCTCGAGCCCCGGACCAAGGACATCATCAAGGGGATCATCGACATCCAGAAGCAGTTCAAGGAGATCCGGAAGCTCGAGCCCCAGTATTCGGCCAAGCTGAAGGAGCTCCGCAACGACCAGCCCGTCGCCGTGAAGATCGGCAAGACCGGCCTCCAGATCTACTCCCTGCTCAATCCCATGAACGCGCTCCAGAAGGGCACCGAGAAGTTCATCACGATCGTGGGCCAGGCGGCGAAGAAGAAGTAGCGCTCCCCGCGAGATCCCCCGGCACCAAGGCCGACGTCCGGACGATGCCCCGCCCCTCCCGGGCGGGGCATCGTCGTTCCCCCCTTCCCGGAAGAGCTTTCCCGGTCTTCGCCTCCCGCGGGGTGATCCGGAGGTCCGGATCATCTCCCGGTCTTTCCTCACCTCCCCGAGGGCCCCTTCCATCTTCGCGGACGGTTCTCGCCCCGCAGCCCGCTCCCCCGCAAAAACCCCCTCCACCTTCAGATGGGGCCTCACCCCCTGCCGACATAAAGAGAGCGTATCGAGGTTCGAGAATCGCGGTGGGGGGGCGCTGCGCGACACCGTTGCGGAGATGACCAGTTGAGATCCGGCTCGAAGAATGGGGATGGACCCTCGCTGCTGCGCCGACTTGCTTCGGCCCTGGGATACCTGGTTCACGGCCGTGCCCGGCAGTCGAGGCTGGAGCGCGCCGAGGAGCGGGACTGGAGACGCAAGCTCGTCCTGGCGAGCCGCAGGATTCAGCAGGTGTACATGAGCCTGGCCGCGGACGTCGAGGACGTCCGGGGGCTCCGGGAGAATCTCGACCGTTCGGGGCCGGGGATCGAGGGCCTCGAGGCGCGGCTCGCCCGCACCGAGGGGTTGATCGGCGACTTCGAGGGGCGGCTCACGGCTCATGGCGAGGCGTTCCGGACGGGTCTGGATCGGATGGAGCAGCTCGACTTCCCGGCCTCCTCGCCGGTCGAGGATCCGGGTCGCGTCGAGGAGCTCGCGGAGGAGCACCGGCGAGCGTTCGAGAACCTGCGTGCGGAGAAGGACGAGGAGATCGCCGCCCTGACCATGCAGGCCGAGGAGCACCGCGGCGCCCTGGCCCACGCGACCGCGAGGACGGACGAGGCGGAGGAGAGCAAGGCCGCGCGGGCGCGCGAGGTGGAGGAGCTGCGCTCCGTGCTCGAGGGCCACCAGGCGAGGGTGGCGGAGCTCGAGGGGATGCTGGTGGAGCGGGAGCAAGGGGAGAGTCTCCGGATCGCTCACCTGTCGGAGGAGCTCGCGGACCTGCGTCGGGTGAGCGAGTCGCGCATCGAGGAGCTCGAGACCCAGAACCGGCTGCTGGGGGCCGCGCCGGACGGTCTCGCGGCGCGTCACGAGCAGGAGCTCGCCCAGGTCATGGAGCAGGCCGATCGCCGCGTAGCCGAGCACGCCGTGCGGATTCGCGGCCTCGAGGCCTCCGCGGCGGACGCGGAGGCGAAGCACGAGGCGCAGGTGCGGGACCTCCGCGAGAAGAGTGACTGGAAGATCCAGGTGCTCGAGGAGCGCGCGAGGTTGCTCGAAGAGGAGCGTCGGAGCATCGAGGCCGAGAGCGAGGCTGCCCGCGAGCAGGCCGAGGCCCGCATCGAGGAGCTGACCCGGAACGCGTGGCAGGGGGTCGAGCGCGAGGGCCGGATCGCCGAGCTCGAGGGCCGCATCGGGGAGCTGGAGGGCATCCGCGCCGAGCTGGATGTCCTGCACGCCAACGAGATCGCCCGCCTCAAGCGATCGTTCCGCAAACGGCTGACGGAGGTCGAGCAGTCCGGGGAGGGGGGCGGGGCTCCTCCCTCCACGCCGGCGGACACCGCGGCGCTGGAGAGGGTCCTCCACGAGAAGGAGGCCGTACTGGCGTTGTTGTCGCGGCGCAACGAGGAGCTGGAGCGGCAGGTGGAGGAGCTAGCTCGTCAGGCGGGAACCGACGGTTCCGGGTCGGAGGAGTGGGCACCTTCGCCCGAGGCTTCGGGAGTGGAGGCCGCGCCCAGTCCGGTGGATCTGCTCGCGCGGGAACGGTCGGAGCGTGCGGCCGAGATCGTCCGGCACGACCGGGCGGATTCCGACGGCGCGGGCGAGCAGACGGCGTCGGACGGCACGGAGCCGTCGCCCTGATCGGGGCGAGGGCGCGCCTCGGAGGGTTCCCCCGCCCACGGCCCCCCGGCCCACCCGGGGGGACTTGCCCACACCGCCCCCGGTTTCCCGGAGAGGGCGGGATTTCACTCCGCGTCCGAGATCGGGGCTAACCCTGCGCGCGGATCTTGCGAATCTCCTCGGTGAGAGGAGGAACCACCTCGAACGCGTCGCCGACGATGCCGTAGTCGGCCACCTTGAAGATGGGCGCCTCGGGGTCCTTGTTGATGGCCACG
>CAYRXS010000151.1:0-15882 GCA_964428225.1 uncultured Planctomycetaceae bacterium | reverse complement strand
GTCAGGATCGGGCCTTCCGCTCGGGGAGATGAGCGGGATCGAAGGCGCGAGATTCTTCAGTGGGTGAAGACCACCTCGACGAAGGTGATCTCGCCCGGGGCGACGTGCACCGTGCGCAGGTCGACGTCGTGGCGCGGCTCGCCCATCGGCGTCAGCATGACCTCGTACTCACCGTCCTGGAGAACCCGGCGGCACAGGACGGTGGAGCCCATGGGGACGAAGTAGGTGAGCCATCCCGCCTCGTCCACGAACTCGAGCGCCTCCGGCCCGCCCTTCGCGAAGACGGAGCCTCGAACCGACGCGTGGCAGGGGAGCGGCGGATCCTCCTCGGGGTCCGGGGGGTTCGTCGGCCCGTCGCAGACACAGCGGATCTGGAGGCGCCCCCCGAGCTCGCCCGCCGCGACCTCCAGGACCGTCTCCTCCCCGGCCGCGATCTCCACCTCGTTCTCGAGGAGGACGGGCAGGATGAAGTTGGTCGGGTCCTCCTCCGCTCCGGGGAAGACCCGGACGCGGTACCGTCCGGGCGAGATCCAGGGGTAGCGCCCGTTCTCGTCCAACGAGACGTTGATCGCCTCGTGCCCTACCTCGTCCAGCCAGTCGAAGCTGAGCGTGATCCGGGAGCCGGGCATCGGTTCTCCCTCCGGATCACGCACGATCACGCGCAGGCTTCCGTACTCCGTGCGTGCGGGAAGCTCGAGAACGTGCTCGAAGGTCCGGTTGCGTTCCGGGATCGTCAGGGCGGCTCGACGGGAGGGGAACCCGAACGCGCCGGCAAAGAGTAGGACGTCCACGGGGCCCGCCATCTCGAGGAACAGGGTGCGCCGCGTGTCGGGCGGTAGCTGCCGGGAGAGGTGGCGGTCGCGGTCGTACCTCGGGATTTCGGCCGCGGTCTTCCGGACCGCGCAGCTCACCGCGGCCCCCCGGTCGAGCTCGTGTCCCGGGGGAGGGCGCACGGACAGGATCGCCCAGATCCCCTCCGCGACCAGGGTGACCCCGCCCGTTCCCGCGGGGACGGTGGCGCCGGCGTAGGGCAACGCGGGCGGCCAGGCCTGGGCGGCGTCCTGGCGGGGGATTCACTCGTGCAGGCTGAGGTCGTACTCGCCCGGAAAGTGCCCCTCGACGCGGAAGCCTCCGTGTGCGTCGGTCACGGTCTTGCGCGTCTCCGAGCGGCCCATCGGACTGCGGCCCCGCGATCGGATCTCCACCCAGGGCAGGGGGATCCCGTCTCCTCCCGTCGCGATTCCCGAGATGGGCAGCAGCGGTTCGAGGCGGAGCCTTCCGAGGTCGCGGCCGAAGCCGAGCTCGGTCTCCTCGAGCTCTCGGATGAGCCAGCCGACGTCCGCCTTCGCCGCCACGAGCTCGACGAGCGGCCAGGAGGGAGGAGCGCGGACCGCGAAGCGTCCCGTCTCGTCGGTCCAGGTGCGGGTGGCGTAGCCGTTGTCCCCGAGGCGGCGGCGCAGGTGCACCCGCAGCTCGGAGGCGGGCTGGCCGTCGGGGGTGAGCAGGGTTCCCGACCACGTCGTGAGCCGAGCGGAGGTCGCCTCTCCGCGGGAGGGACGGAAGCCGGTGTCCACCTCCGCGGTGCCGACGGGCCGCAGCGGATCCCCGGGCGGCCCGAGCGCGCCGCGCACGCGCACCCCGGAGTCCCCGGGAACCGGCGCGACGACGGCGTCCCCCTCTCGATCCCCCCGGAGGAGGAGGATCACCCCCCCGACCGCCACGAGCACGGCGAGGAGCAATACGAGCCTGGAATGCGACACGGCGTGGAGGACCGGGAAGGGCCCTCGGGCGCTCTCCCGACCTCCTCCCTCTATCCCGGGCGCGGGGGATCGACTACCCGCCTCCCGGGCCGGGCCTCGAGACCCTGGGCGGGATCCGGCCGGGCCGCTACATTCGGGACGGGTAGCACGCATGCCGATTCGCGAACGCCACTCTCTCCGTCCGCCGCGCCGGGCCGTGATCCCGCTCGCGGCGATCCTCCTCCTCTCCTCCGGCCCTTCGCCGGACCCCCCGGAGCCGGCCGCCCCGCTCGACAAGGTGGAGAGGGCGGTCGTGCGCGCGCTCGACTGGCTGGCGGCGCATCAGGACGACGACGGGAGGTGGGACGCGGCCGGCTTCATGAAGCACGACCCGGCCAAGGATCCGTGTGACGGACCGGGATCCAGGGGGCACGACGTGGGGGTGACCGGCCTGGCGGCGCTCACCTTCCTGGGCGCTCCCCGCTCTCTGACCGAGGGGAAGTACGAGGACGTGGTCCCGAGGGCCATCGCGTGGCTGTGCGACCAGCAGGATCCGGAGACGGGGCTCATCGGCTCGAAGAGGTCCCACGACTTCATCTACGACCACGCCATCGCGACCTACGCCCTTTGCACCGCTCGCAGCCTGGGCAGCACGAGCCCTGCGGAGTCCGCGCAGCTAGCGGTCGACTACTGTCTGAACGCACGCAGTTCCGGAGGGGGCTGGCGCTACGACGTGCCCTCCATCGGAGACTCCGACACCTCGGTGACGGGATGGATGGTCTCCGCCCTGCTGGCCGCCGTGGACGCGGGTGTGGAGGTCGACGGGGCGGCCTTCGAGGGGGCGCTCGGCTGGTTCGACAAGGTCTCCGATCCCAAGACCGGCCGGTGCGGGTACGACACGAAGGGCTCCCTCTCGTCGCGAACGCCGGCCAACGAGCAGTACCCGCGGGAGAAGGGGGAGGCGAACACCGCGATCGCCCTCTACTGTCGCTTCTCCCTCGGCCTGAAGCCCTCCGGCGTCGTGATCATGAGGAAGCAGGCCGGGTTGCTCGAGAAGTCTCTCCCCGTCTGGGAGCCCGAGGCCTACGGCTGCGACATGTACTACTGGTACTACGGCACCGCCGCCATGCGACGCATGGGGGGATCCGACTGGAAGCGCTGGGACCGCGCCCTGCTGAAGGCCGTCCTGAAGCCGCAGCGCGCGAAAGGCAGCGCGAAGGGCTCCTGGGATCCCATCGGCCCCTGGGGCTACGCGGGAGGCCGCGTCTACTCGACCGCCGTGCTGGCGATGTGCCTGGAGGAGCACCTCCGTGCCGAACGGTGACGGAGCCCGTCCGTTCCTCTTGCGCGCTCGGGTCAGATGAGGAGCAGCCGGAGGGCGACTCCGAGGGCTCCGGCCACGAGCAGGCTCGTCAACGTGCCGACGAGGTAGGCTTCCGCGAAGCGCCGGTCGTCGAGCTCCTTGAAGCGGGCGATCGACTTGGCGGCGAGAATGAAGCCCAGCGCCCCCCACTCGCCCAGCCAGACGAGCGTGACGACCACCAGGCGTTCGAGGATCCCGATCGTACGCCCCGCTCGGTCGCTGCCTCCCGGCTCGTCGTCATCCTCGGAACGCAGACCGCGCAACACCGCGGACACCACGGAGCTTCCGCCGTTGATCGCGATGGCATAGGCGCTCACGATCAGACCGCACGAGTACAGCGTGGCCGGGTCGACCCGCCACGGGCCCGCTGTCGGGGGAGCGGACAGGGCCAACCAGAACGACGCGACCAGCACGAGCGTCGCCGCGTGGAGGGCCTGATCGATTCCGAACCACCGCAGCCGTTCACCGAATCGCTGCTCCACGAGGACCTTGCCCCGGTCCACGACGACGTGGGCGAGCGCGATCAGGGTGCAGACCAGGAGCGCGATGCCGTGGTCGAAGAAGAACGGGGTGATCACCACCGCCTGGACGATTCCGACCTCGACGCCGTGGAGCAGGAGCGGGCGCCGCGCCTGCCGCTTGCCCTCGACCATGGCCCGCGTCTGGAAGACGAAATCCGCCAGGGTGTGACCCGCGCAGAGGAGGACCAGGAGAACGATGCCCTCGGTGGAGGCCAGATCGGTCAGCATCCGCGGTCCTCACCGGTCGGATCGTCCAGGACGCCTTCGAGGACCGCGCGTGCCGCGGCCTCGCCGGCCAGGATCGTCTCGTGGTGGGCGGCCTTCAGGCTCTCGCTCACGACCGAGGGGCTCACGCTCACGGCCCGGGCAACCTCTCGCTGCGTGGGGTGGAGCCGTTCCTCGTAGGAGTAGACGCCCTGCTTCGCCTTCCACTTCGAGCGGATCGCGCCCATGAGGTCGAAGAGCGCGTTCAGCACCGGCTCCTGCTTCGCGGTGAAGCCGCGAAAGCGGGCCCAGACCTGTCTGGCTCGGGCCTCACCGAGAGCCTCCCGCGCGGCATGGAAGCAGGGACCGTCGAGGAGCGCGGGATTCGGGGCCTGCTCCGGGGGAGGGGGCAGGGGACCCGTGGCGATCGGGCCTCGACCCACCCCGAAGAGCAGGTAGGGGAATCCCCCGGACCCGAAGCGGCGGTCGGTCAGCTCCTGGATGACCCCGACGATCTCCTCGGGGCGCCTCAGGAGGGCCTGGCACTCGTCGCCCGCCGTCAGGGTCAGGGGGGCCGCGAACGTGTCGGGGCCGAGCGCCTCGTTGATCTCGGCGATCGTTTCCAGCATCCATTCCTGGAGCTCTGGACGCTCCCCGTGGGTCCGGGACGAGACCACGTCCCCGATCAGAGCGAGGTAGTTCCTGCTTTCCATGGCTCCATCCTGGTTCGGCAGAATTGCCGAATCAAGGGGATGTTCGGCAAAAATGCCGAATTCGTCCAGGGTTCGGCAAAAATGCCGAATCTCGGCCCTGGCGCTCGGCCGTCCTCACCGCTCCCGGAACGAGATCGCGAAGAGCTCGCGGCGGGACCAGGGATTGCGCCATTCCCGGGAGGTTTCGAACAGGGCGGGGATCGCCTCGAAGACGATGGCGAGGCTCGCGATGCGCGACTCCGTGCCGTGGGCGTCGCTCAGGAACCGATCGGGCTCGTAGCGAAAGACCTCCAGGAGGCCGGCGGTGGCCTCCCTGAGGGCGCGGAAGACCTCGTCCCGGCGGTGATCGACGCGAGGCACGAGGTGGGCGAGCACCCACACCGCGTCCATGTGGCCGTAGCCGAAACCGCCGTCGAAGGAACCGCCGGCCTGCTGGAGGGAGAGTGTCGTGTAGATGATCAGATAGGGGATGGGGAGGGGGCGCACCAGTACCACATAAATAGGCCAGATGTGGAAGGCCCCGCCGAGGCCCTCGATTCGCCGGCGCACGGGCACGCCCTTCCGCCAGTACCCGGTCGCGGGATCGACCTCCGCGTCGAGCCAGGCGAAGAAGACCTCGCGCCACCGCTCGGGGGTCTCGGGCGAGCAGGCGATGGGCAGGCCCGCGCCCCAGATGTCGTGCGAGGCGCCCCAGGGCCGATCCCAGCGGATCCCGTCGAGCCAGGCGGGGACGTCCTCGATCACGCGGTAGGGCTCGAGCAGCGCGGGCGCGCGCCGGTGCGAGCCCCCGAGCATCCTCACCGCTCCCGTGGCGTGGCAGAACGCGTGGGTCGCGCAGTGACCCGTGGAGTGGTGGAAGCGGCCCTCGGCGTCCTGGCAGGAAGCGATGAAGTCGAGCCACTCGGCGCGCTGGGCCTCCGTGAGCTCCAGGTCGTCGCACATCCAGCGGATCCAGGCGAGGTCGGCAGCCGCGTAGAGATCCGGCTCCTGGCCCGGCCGCAACGCGTAGACGCCGTAGGGCGCTCCCTCGACCTCGAGCGTCTTCGCCCAGCGCCGGGTGGCGAGGCGCACCTCGTCGAGATTCCAGGGAGGAACCTCGAGCGTGGAGGGGACCTCCCGCGGCGCGTGCTCCGTGATGCGCAAGCCGGCAATCACTCCGTCGAACGCGTGCCGCGGTCCGCCCGCGCGGCAACCCAGGTGCAGCGGCAGCTCGGCCGCGAAGAGGCGCTCGGGGACGCCGAGCCCCGTCGCTCGCACGACCTCTCCGTTCACGAGGAGCCGCATGGCGCGGCCCGGCGCGAAGGAGAAGCCGACCTCGAGGAGCTCCCCGCAGGGAAGGGGAGCGGGCGAGCGGATCTCCCGCGCCTCGCGGGGCCAGCTCCCACTCGCGCTGGCGGTGAAGAAGAGGTGCCCGCTCGGAAAGATCCCGAGCTCGAAGGAGCGCCCGCCCTCCTCGAGACGCCAGCGCCCGACGATCCCCGCCTTGTGCCGAGGAAGCCGCCGCATGCGGATCCGCGCCGTCACGGTGACCGCACCCTCGAAGGAGGGGCAGACCGCAGGATCGAAGGTGGCGACGCTGCCCTGCTCCATGTCGAAGGAGAGGCCCGTCCCGCCGGGGAGCGAGACCCGCTCGGGCCGGCGACCGGGCCCTCCGTCCGGCGGTCCCGGCCGGAGGAGCTCGGTCTCCCCGCCGTCCCAGTCGAGGCACGGCTCCTGGGCGACGGCGGACGGGGCGAAGAGGATCGTCAGGGTGACGAGCAGGCGGCGCATCGGGCTCCCTCCGGGGGTCGCGGACACGGATCGGCGGCGATCGACCGGGATACGGTAGTCGGATTCCCGCGCGATGTCCTGACCTCGATGCTTGCATAGTTGCGCAAATGTGCTAGGATCCCCCCGTGGACGACACGACGGCACACGATCCTCTCGAGAGCCTCCGTCGGCACCTGCGGCCGGACCTCTACCGCGCCCTGTGCGATCCGACGAGGCTCCGGGTGGTGGGACGGCTGGCCCTGGCCCCCGGGCCCCAGACGGTCACCGAGGTGGCGGGCTGCTGCGGGGTCCACCTCTCCGGCGTGTCCCGGCACCTCGCGATCCTGCGGGACGCGGGGATCGTGGAGGCGGCGAAGGTGGGGCGCGAGGTTCGCTACTCGCTGCGGCGGGACGAGCTGACCGCGGCCCTGCGCGGCCTCGCGGACGCCATCGACGGATGCCAGGGGGCGTGCGCGGTGGTCGACGCCGAGGACGGGACGTGCTGCTCGAAGGCGCCCGGCCGCGAGAAGGAGACATCATGAAGAGCGAAGAGATCCGCGAGAAGATTTCGGAGGCCTATGCCGAAGCGCTTCGGCGCTCACGCGAGCAGGGTGGTTGCGGTTGCGGCTGCTCGCCGGAGCCCGTGGTCCCGGCGGGGACCGCGGCCAAGCAGGCGGGGTACGAGTCCGAGCTCGAGGCCCACCGCGAGGCGGGGCAGAGCTCGTTCGGGTGCGGCAATCCCCTCGCCTTCTCCGAGGTGCGCGAAGGCCAGACGGTCGTCGACCTCGGGTCCGGGGCGGGGCTCGACCTCCTGATCGCCGCCGAGAAGGTGGGGCCGGACGGAAGCGTGATCGGCGTCGACATGACCGACGAGATGATCGAGGCCGCGCAGCAGGGCGCCGTGCGCGCCGGCTTCGCCAACGTCGAGGTCCGCAAGGGCCTGATCGAGGCGCTCCCGATCGAGGACGGCTCGGTCGACTGGGTGATCTCGAACTGCGTGATCAACCTGTCTCCGGAGAAGGACCGCGTCTTCGCCGAGATCCACCGCGTGCTGAAGCCGGGCGGCCGGTTCAGCATCTCGGACATCGTCGTGCAGGACCTGCCGGACTCCGTGCGCCGGCTCGCCTGGGCCCACGTCGCCTGCATCGGGGGCGCGATCTCGGAGGCGGAGTACGTCGCCGGTCTGCGCGCGGCGGGGCTCGCGGAGATCCGGGTGAGCGAGCGGCTGGTCTACGAGAACGTGCAGATCCGCGAGGCCCTCGGGAGCGATCTGGCATGGACCGGGGAGAGCTCCGAGCGCGTGGAGACGGAGATCCCCGACCTCGAGGGCAAGGTGGCGAGCGTTCGGATCAGCGGACGGAAGCCCGCGTAGGGGGACCGCTCTCCTCGCCGAGGACGGCGCCCCAGCCGTCGAGGACGCTCAGCGGCGTCGGCTTGACGTCGCCGAGCCGCTGGCCGGCCGCGACGAGCCGCCCCGAGAACCGGCGATAGGCGTCCGGGGCCACGCGACGCACGCGGGCGGGGGCGAGCTGGCTCAGCGCCCTGCAGTGCTCGTAGTGCGGATTCTCGCGCAGGGCGGTGTCGAGCTCGCGCGGGAGGTCCGCGGGGGCGGTCTCGGCGAGCTCCAGGTAGAGCACGTAGCCGGGCCGCGGCCCCTCGAGCTCCGGGGCGAGCATGGCGAAGCGCGGTCGCAGGCGTCGCGCGTCCACGACCCGGTCGAGCACGCCCGCCACGAAGCCCTCGCTCAGCTTCTCCCCGCGCAGGTCCGAGACGCGGTCCTCCTTGCCCAGGAACCGGATGCTCGGCGTGCGCTCCACGAAGCCCGTCACCCGCACGCGGTCGCGCAGGCGATAGCGATAGAGCCCTCCCCCGGTGGTGGTCACCACGGAGTAGGTCTCGCCCTCGACCAGCTCGTGCAGACCGCGCGCGTCGCCCGCCTCGTCGAGGAGCTCGAACACGTGCGAGCACACGGCGAAGGGATGCGCGCCCCGGTAGGGCAGGCTGACGAAGGCCTCGGTGGCGATCAGGCCCTTGGGCTGGATCGTGACGTGGGGGAGCAAGGCCGCGATCTCCTTGAGGTGGAGCGCGGCGTGGCCGTCGCCCCAGCAGCTCACGACCTCGAGCCGGGGCCAGATGCGCGACGGATCGGGACCGCCGTGGATCGCGAGCTCCCGGGCGCGCCGCGGCGCGGGCGGCACGCGCACCCCCGAGTCGGGATCGCGGAATCCGCGACGCAGGTGCTCGAGCAGCTCGTCCCACCGCTCGAACAGCGGCGCGAGGAGCAGGGAGAGGAAGCTCGGGTGCCACGCGGAGACCAGACGCAGCTCGCGCGCCCGCAAGAGGTACAGGAGTGTCGCGGTGCGGAAGGTCTCGACGTCCCGCGCGCGGCGGACCTCGCCCGGAACCGCGAAGGTGGCCTGGGCGACACGCCGCGCGGCGCCGCCCAGGTAGGCCGCGTCCTCGTCGAAGCCGACGGGGACGACCGACTCCGACGCGCGGGGGGAGTCGAGGCTCGGGCTGATCGACCAGTACGCCGGCCCGAGGAGGAGGCGCGGGTGGCGGGAGAACAGGTCGTCGATCCACGGCGCCACCGCGCGACGGATCTCGGTCTGCAGGGCCGCGGTGTAGGGGATCCACTTCGCGGCGCGGGTCGAGCCGCTCGAGGGCTCGAAGAGGCGGACCCGCTCTGCGGTCAGCACGCCCTGCTCGCCGGCCGCGATCCGCTCGATCCACGGGACGAGGTCGTCGTAGTCGCGGAGGGGGACGCGCGTGCGGAACCCGTCGAAGTCGCGAATCGTGGCGAAGCCGTGCTCGCGACCGAAGGCGGTGTCCGCGTTGCGGGCGAGGTACGCGCGCAGGAGCGCGTGCTGGGTCTCGCGCGGACGAGCGAGGGCGCGGCGGAAGCGGCGGGCGGCCCCGCGGCTCAGGGCGAACCACGCGAGGTTCGCCAGCGCGCTCGACAGCTTCACGACGCGCGCCCCCGGGCGGAGGGAGGCCGCTCCAGCGCGCACTCTCCCGCCTCCCACGTGCGGCGGCCGGCGGAGGTGAGATTGTCGGGCGAGATCTCGGTGAGGCACACGAGCTCGTCGCCGGCCGCGTGCCCCGGGTTGTGCTCGAGGAAGAACGCCACGTGGGGGTCGGCGACACGCGCGGGGGGAATCCGGCGTAGCGCGGGGCGGAGGACCATCGGCCGGGGCAGGCGGGCGACTCCCTCCCGCGAGAGGTACGAGGCGCCGAGTCGTTCGACGGCGAGGGCGTCGCGCAGCCGCCGGCTCGCGGCCGGGAATCCCGCGTCGAAGCGCGGGTAGAACTCGCGCCAGAAGAGGGGCAGGAAGCGATACGTGCGAAAGCCCGAAACGAGCAGCAGCCACCACAACCGCTCGCTCGCGTGCGGCCGGTGCAGGCGGCGGACCGCCCCGATCCAGGCCGCGGAGAGCACGGAGCGGCCCCAGGCGCCGGGATCCACGATCGTGTCCCCGGAGTAGACGACGCGGATCGGCGAGCCGCGGTGCCGGGCCGCGTAGTAGTGCAGGGTGGAGAAGCCCGCGAGCTCTCCGTTCTCCTCCAGGAGCAGCACCCAGTTCTTGCCCGCGAGATCCGCGCGGAAGGAGTCGCGCGTGAGGCCGACGAAGTGCCGGGCGCACAGCGAGTACATCGCGTGCTCCTCGTGCCCGCTCAGGGCGGACCGTCTCACGAGCCGCCCCTTCACAGGATCGCCACCTCGAGATGCGGGATGCGCTCGTCGACGCCGTCCGCCGCGCGCGCCCCGTCCTCCCAGTGCACCAGGTAGAGGATGCTCGGGTACTCGCGGTGGGGGAGGGCTTCCTGGATCGGGGCGAGGAGCGGGTGGCGGCGGGCGAGGCCGAGGTGGACGTAGTCGACGGGGAGCTCCACCGCGCGCGCGTGCGCCGCGGAGACGAGGGCGAGGGCGACGCGCGGATCGTCGTCGTCCACCGCGAAGTGCGACAGGAACACGCTGCGCAGGGCGACTCCGGCGCGCGGCAGGCGCGGCGCGCCGACGAGGGGGCGGGCCAGGTTGAGCAGCGGGCGGAGTACGCCGAGGCGTCGGTCGTAGCCGCGCACGATCGCCTGCTTGAAGTCCTGCCGCCACAGGGCGACGCAGCCCGCGACGTGCGACGAGAGCCGGACGAGCAGGAAGTCGTCGGGGCGCAGCCCGCGCGTGCGCTCGTTCGAGAGGAGATCCTCGCGCGACCACCGCGGGGCGAAGTTGAAGCGGCGGCCGTGACGTTCGAGGCAGGCGACGATCGCGTCGAGGTCCTCTTCGCCGGCTCGCTCGACCTCGACCTCCGCGCCGCCGCGCTCGCGCGACCGCACCCGCCGCGCGGACGGCATGACCAGGGTGACGATCTCCTCCCGCGGCCGGTACGTCGGCAGTCCCGGCAGCCCGCGCTCGAGGAGCCGCCGCGCCTCCGCGTTGTCGGCGAGGATCGTGGTCACGTAGAGCGGCGTCTCCCCGTCGGCGTGCAGCTCGAGGAACCGCTCGTTGCCCTCGAGGAGCAGGCGCGGCCGGCGGCGGTGGCGGCCGTCGACGCGGAGCTGGCTCAGATAGCCCAGACGTCTCGGCTCCCCGTTCACCCACGCGTCGAGCACGGAGCGACCCGCCATCCCCGCGAGCCGTCCGCTCTCGTCCCGGGCCACGAGGAGCTGGTGCACGTCGCCCTGGATCGCGGCGGCGTGGAAGCTCGAGGGCTCGGTCTCGAGCGAGACGCGGATCGCACCCGCCATGGGGTTCTCGCGCAGCAGGCGGCGGATCTCCGGGTCGTCCGCCTCGGTGGCGACGTCAAACCGCAACGTGAGACCTCCCGGTGGGGCGCCTTCGCGCCTCGTGCTCGGCGGGGATCAACTCTCCGCGCCATCCCTCGTCGCCGAGGGGGAGTCGATCGCGCTGGCGCACCTCGCGCCGGATCATCAGGTTGATCAGCGGGAAGTTGCGCGCCATGAGGAAGCTCGCGCGGTTCACGGGATCGAGCATCCGCCGAACGATGCCGCCGAGGGTGTAGAACTGCTCGCGCGCCCGCAGGCAGGCGCGGGCGAGCTCTTCCGGCTCCATCCGCGCGGGCCGGAAGGGAATGTCGTTGTACGCGTAGCCGGGATCGAGCCACCACGCGTCGTAGAGGAGCCGGTCCTGCGCCGCCAGTCGCTCGTAGACCGGCGTGCCGGGGAAGGGCGTGAGGTGGTTGAAGGCGGTGATGTAGAAGCGGTGACGCCGCGTGAACGCGACGGTCTCCTCGAAGGTCTCCGGCGTGTCCTCGTCGTAGCCGAACACGAAGGTCGCGTACAGGCGGATCCGGTGGCGGCGCAGCGTCTCGATCGCCGGCTCGTAGCCGCCATCTGCCAAGCTCTGCGGCTTGTTCATGGCCTGCAGGTTCGCGGGGTGCAGGCTCTCGAACCCGACGAGCAGTCCCTCGCATCCGCTCCGGACGAGCACGCGCAGGAGCTCCTCGTCGCGAGCCACGGACAGGCCGGCCTGGGAGACCCAGCGGATTCCCAGGGGGACGAGCGCGCGGTAGAGCTCCTTCGCCTCCTCGGGGCTCGAGCCGATGTTGTCGTCGACGAAGAAGAAGAACCGCTTGCCTGCCTGTTTCAGGGTGCGGATCTCCTCGACCACCGACGCGACCGGTCGGCGCGTCTGCGTCGCCCCGAAGGCCGTCTGGATGGCGCAGAACCCGCAGCGGTGATGACACCCGCGGCTCGCCTCGACGAGCGAGATGGGCAGGTAGCGCTTGCCCCGGAAGATCGAGCGGTCCGGGATCGACTCGCGCAGGCTCGGGCGTTCGGTTGTGGCGTATCGCTTCCGGAGAGCGCCGCCTCGGAAGTCCTCGACGAGCTCGGGCCAGAGCTCCTCGGCTTCCCCGACGACCACCGCCTCGGCGTACCGGGACACCTCGTCGGGGCAGAGCATGGCGTGGAAGCCGCCCATCACGACGGGCACCCCGCGCCGGCGGTACTCGCTCGCGATCTGGTAGCTGCGCCGGGCGGTGTAGGTCTCGACGGAGAGGGCGACGAGGTCCGTGGGCTCGTCGAAGGGGATCGGCTCGAGCCGGTCGTCGTGGAAGCGGACCTCGACGTCCGGAGGGGTGAGGTGGGCGAGCACCGCGGGGGCGAGCGGCTCCATCTGCCAGCTCCGGATGTACCGGCGATCGCCGGCCCGCCGGCCGATGCAGGGGTGGACGAGGGTCAGCTTCAAGACGCCTCCACCGTGTGCCGGGCGGCCTCGGCCTCTCGACGGTCCGGGAGGGCGGGAGCGGGGCTCGCCACCGCCGGGCGGGCCTCGTCCGCAAAGGGCTGATCGCAGGTGTAGTACCGATCGAGGTTCCGCCCGTAGAAGCGGTACCCGAGGTTCGCGGCGATCCGCACGAGGAGCGGCGCGGGCGAGCGGCGGATGCGTCGGAAGATCGACCGTGCCGAGTACGCGTGGCGCCACGCCTCGCGCGTGCCGTGCGCGAGCTCCTCGACCGAGCACCGGGCGGGCTGGAACACGACGTGCTGTCCGTCGTACAGCTCCCAGTTGCGCGTGAGGATGCGGCCTTCGCTCTCCAGGCGCTCGAACAGGGGAGTGCCCGGGAAGGGGGTGAGAATCGCGAAGCGGGGAAGGTCGATTCTCGCCTCCACCGCGAAGCGAGCGGTCTCCCGGAAGGTCTCGGGGGTGTCGTGATCGAGCCCGAGGACGAAGGTCCCCTGGACCGCGATGCCATGGCGGTGGAGCGTGTCGATGACCCGGGCGTAGCTCCCCGGATCGAAGAAGCCCTTGTGCACCTCGCGGAGGCCCTCGCGAGCGATCGACTCGAAGCCGATGAGCAGGCCGCGGCAGCCGCTGCGGGCGCAGAGCTCGAGCAGCGGCGCGTTCTCCACGAGCAGGGTCGTGGCCAGGCCGAACCACTGCAGGCGGAGGGGGCGGAGGGCTTCGAAGAGGCGGGCGGCGTAGTCGGGATCCGCCACGATGTTCAGGTCGACGAAGATCGCCTTGCGGGTTCCGGCTCTCCGGATCTCCTCGACGACCTCCTCGACCGGCCTCTGGTAGGGGCGGGTTCCCCAGGCCGAGGGGACGACGCAGAAGTCGCAGGTGTGGATGCACCCGCGCGTCGCCTCGAAGACGTTGGCCGTCGCGTAGCCCTGGCGTCGCATCAGCTCGCGGTCCACGAACGGGCGACCCGCGAGGTCGAGGTCGGGAGCCTGCTCGTAGCGCTCCCGGAGGTTCCCGGCGACGAAGTCGCGCAGGAGCCCGGGCCACGTGTCCTCCGCGTATCCCACGACCACCGCATCCGCGTGGGGAGCGGCGTCGTCGGGGACGAGGGTGACGTGCGGCCCGCCGAGGACGACGGGGATCCCGCGTGCCCGGAGGCGATCGGCGTGTTCGTAGGCCCGCATGGCGTTGCCGGTGATCACGGTCATCCCGACGAGGTCCGCCTCGAGGTCCTCGGGCACGTCCTCGATCCCCTCGTCGAGGAGCACCACCTCGTGATCCACGTCCGGGGGGATCAGGGAGGCCAGGGTGGGCAGGGTGAGGGGTGCGTAGCGGAGCGAGCGACCGAAGATCCCGCCCCGATGGCGATAGAGCGGTCCCTTGGGTGAGATGAGTGTGATCCGAAGCGCCACGCCTTCCTTCCTTGCCGGTATTGGCCCGGCGATTGTGCGTTCGGCCCGGGCGACTCGCCACCGCCGCCCCCGGCCTTGGAGGGAAGACCGTCCCGCCGGTGTCTCGCTGGGTTTTTGCGGAAACGGAGGCTCGGCCCGGACGAAACGTAAGTATATACTTACACTGCGCCGATGCAAGCCGACATTTCCAGCTCGAGCGCGATTCGCGGGGTGGGTTCCGCAAGTCCCGCATCGCCGCTTCCGGGGGCCGGGATCTCCCCGTGGGGGGCGACGGCGAGGGGGCCGGGGGCGCTCTTCGTGTCGCCCATCCCAAACCCCCTCCCTCCCAGGGGATGCTCCACGGGGACCGTCCCCGCCGGGTCGCGGTTGCCGACCTTCCCGGAAATATCCCTCGGAATCCCGCCTCGGGGCGATCGAATGGCCACCGGGTCGGCGGCCGGCCTCGCGTGATGAAGATCGCCTTCCTTCGACCGAACCTGCAGGCGAATCGCTCGTCGGACGCGATGCGACCTCTCGTGTTCGCGATCCTGCGGGCGGTGACGCCGGACGACGTGGAGACCGTCCTCTACGACGAGCGCATCGAGGAGATGCCCGTCGACGAATCGGTGGACCTGGCCGCGATCACCGTGGAGACGTTCAACGCGCGGCGCGCCTACGAGATCGCGGCGGAATACCGGGGTCGCGGCATCCCCGTGGTCATGGGAGGATTCCACCCCACGCTCGCTCCCGACGAGGCGCAGCAGCACGCGGACGCGATCGTGCGAGGAGACGCGGAGCGGATCTGGCCGACCGTCATCGAGGACGCGCGGCAGGGAAGGCTCGCTCACGTCTACCGGGACGCCGAGCCCCCCGACCTCGCGGGGCTCCGCGTCGATCACTCCCTCTTCGACGAGAAGCCCTACGGACCCGTGGCGCTGGTGCAGTTCGGCCGTGGCTGTCGATTCAATTGCGAGTTCTGCGCGATCCGCGGATTCTACGGCGCCAACCTGAGACAGCGGCCGGTGCGGGAGGTCGTCGCGGAGATCGAGGCCTTCGACGAGCCTTACCTGTTTCTCGTCGACGACAACGTGTTCGCGGATCGGGAGGCGGCCCGGGAGCTGCTGCAAGGCCTCGTGCCGCTCGGGATCCAGTGGGCCGGCCAGATCTCGATCGACGTCGCCGAGGACCGCGAGCTCGTGGATCTCCTCCGGCGTAGCGGGTGCGTCGTCGCCACGGTCGGCTTCGAGAGCCTCGAGCGCGAGAACCTGCGCCAGATGAACAAGGCCTGGAACATGCGGCCCGGCGGCTACGGCGACGCGATCCGGGTCCTCCAGGACGCCGGCATCATGATCTACGGGACCTTCGTGTTCGGCTACGACCGCGACACGAGGGCGATCATCGACGCCGCCGTCGAGCTCGCCATCGACCACCGCTTCTACCTCGCGAACTTCAATCCCCTGACTCCCATGCCGGGCACCCCCCTGTTCGACCGTCTCGTGCGAGAAGGGCGGCTCCGGTACGAGCGCTGGTGGATCGATCCCGACTACCGCTACGGCGAGGCGGCCTTCCACCCGCGCTCCATGACCGCGGACGAGCTGACGGAAGGCTGCTTCCGCGCCCGCCGGGACTTCAATCGCTACTCCTCGATCGCGAAACGTCTGCTCGACCGGCGCACGAACCTGGGCAGCGCGCGACGACTCGGACTCTTCCTGCGCTCGAACCTGATCTCCCGGCGGGAAATCTTCCGCAAGCAGGGACGCCCCCTCGGGAGCGGCTCCCTCCCGCGGACCACCGGGGCTCCCGCATGAAGATCACCTTCGTCAAGCCGAACATCGGGCGGATGGAGCACAGCCTCTACGTGGACGAAGGCCGCATGGAGCCCCTCCAGCTCGGCGTGCTCGCCGGCCTGACTCCGACGGACGTGGAGTGCGCCCTGTACGACGATCGCCTCGAGGAAATCCCCTACGACGAGCACGCCGAGCTGGAGGGGCTCCATG
>CAYRXS010000150.1:0-16003 GCA_964428225.1 uncultured Planctomycetaceae bacterium | reverse complement strand
CGGGCGAGGTGCGCGAGGAGCTCGCCCGGGCCCTCGCCAACCTGCCGCCGGCGCAGGCCGAGGTGCTCCTGATGCGCTTCGTCGACGACTTCGAGCTCGCGGAGATCGCCGACGCCCTCCACGTCCCGCTCGGCACGGTGAAGTCCCGCCTCCACCACGCCCTCGAGCGCCTCCGCGGGGACCCGGGGACGCGGGAGGCGTTTCTCGGTTGAGGGGCCTGCAGAACGCCTTTGTCGTGCAACGTGCGGAGAGCTCCGTAACGAAGCCGCAGGTGTGGGAAGTCACAGGAACGGGCATGATTGGACTGGCGTGTCGTCCAGCGTGCGGAGAGCTCCGCGAGAGCGACGACGCCCTGGGGCTTCGTCTCGCACGTCGAGCTCTCCGCACCGAGTCGTTGGGCGCGGGGTGGACGACGCCCGTAGGCCGGAGGTCTCCGCACGGTCGGCGGCGAGCACGACTCTCCGTACGGTGGACTACGAAGGGGACGGTGGACTTCGCCCGAGCGTTGCAGCTCCCCACGCGGTCGGAGAGCTCGACGTGCTCGACGAGGGGCGAAAAACGGAATTCGGTGAACCTCACGTCCCCCCCGATCCCTTCCTACCCAGGAACCTGTCGATGAACGAACCAGATCCGACCCGCGCGGGTAGAAACCCCGAGCTTCCCCCCTCCCTGGCAGAGGAGTTGCGGGGGGCCTTTCGGGCGCCGGATGACGTCCCGAACGCCGTCGAGGAGACGATCCTCGGGGCCGTGGACGAGCGGGCGCGCACCGTCCGCGCCTCGAGATTTCGCAGACGCTTCCGGTGGCTCGGGCCGATCGCGACGGCGGCGGCGATGGTGCTGTTCTTCTTCCTCGTGATCGTGCCCTGGTCCCGTCGGGGAGCCCGCGAATTCGGCATGCCCCCGAAGGCGCCGCGGGTGGCGACGAGAGAGGAGATCGACGTGCTCGACGCCTTCCTGCTCGCGCGCCTGTTGCACGAGGAGAACGAGCACCTGCTCGAACGAGGCTGGGACCTGGACGAGAGCGGCACGGTCGATCACGGTGACGTCGAGCGCCTGCTCGACCTGGCGGTGAGGCTCGAGGACGCATGAAGATCCTCGTCGCCATCCTCGTCGCCACGCTCGCCCTCCTCCCCACCGCGCAGGACGAGGGACGCACACCGGAGGAGGTGCGCTTCACGAGCGTCGACCTCCTCGTCGACTCGGGGCTCGCTCCCCTCGCCGCGTGGCAGGTCGAGCTCGAGGACCCGAGCGGGCGCGCGCGCGTGGTGGGCATCGAGGGCGGCGAGCACCCGGCCTTCGCCCAGCCCGCGCACTACGACCCCCGGGCCCTCCAGGGCGGCCGCGTGATCCTCGCCACCTTCAGCCTCGACGACGAGCTCCCGACGCGGATCACCCGCGTGGCCACGATCCACCTCGAGGTGCGCGGCGAAGCGCCGGTTCCCCTGACGTGCGAGTTGCAGGCGGCGGCGGATTCCCGCGGCCGCGAGATCGAGGCGACCGCTCATGTCGGTCCCGAAGACGACGGCGGAGAAGATCGATGAGAGCGAGACTCCCCTTGTCCCTACTCACCATGGTCGCCATCGGCCTGGGCTTCCTGATCCAGGCCTGCACGAGCTCGGAGGCTCCGACCGGTATCTCCTACCGGAAGCTCCAATACGCGACAGCCACTGATTGTGCAGGGCCCACCATCAGTGAGTTGCGCCGTGCGGTCGGCAACGCGGCCCTTGCCCGCCCCGGCGTCGAGGAGGAGATCTGGGTCATCGCTCGCGACGAGGCGGTCGAGACCGACGAGCCGGACGGTCCGGGCCAGGGCTCGCTCCTCGCCCGCCGCGAGGGCGTCGAGGGCGAGGAGATCCCCGTCCCCCTGGAGCACACCGACGTCCGGGCCGACGTCACCGGCTTCGTCGCCACCGTGGGCGTGACCCAGAGCTTCCACAATCCCTTCTCCGAGAAGATCGAGGCGGTCTACACCTTCCCGCTGCCCACGAACGCCGCGGTACACGAGTTCGTCATGACCATCGGCGAGCGGCGGATCCGGGGCATCATCCGCGAGCGCGAGGAGGCCGAGCGCACCTACCTCGCGGCCCGACGCATGGGCTACGTCGCGAGCCTGCTCGTCCAGGAGCGCCCCAACGTCTTCACCCAGGCCGTCGCCAACATCGAGCCGGGCCGCGCGATCGACGTGGACATCCGCTACATCCACACGCTCACCCACCACGACGGCTGGTTCGAGTACCGCTTCCCTGAGCCAGCAGGCCTATCTCAAGGCATCCAATCCCGACTCGTCCGACGAGCTCGGCTACACTGCGGCGCTGCTGGGCGACGTGGCGGTGCTCGGGGCCTTCGGAGAGGACAGTGCCGCCACCGGGGTGAACGGCGACCAGAGCGACAACAGCGCCTCCAAGGCCGGCGCGGCCTACGTCTTCGACCTCGACTCGCTCGCCGATCCCGCCTGCCAGTGGTACTGCGGCACGGGCGTCAACGCGGCGACCGACGGCTTCGTGATCACCAGCCTCCCCGATCTAGGCGGAGCCTTCGGGGCCTCCGTCACCGGGTGCGCGCCCGGCAACGCCGGAGCTTTCCTCGTCGCCTACTCCACGTCGCTCACGCTCACGAGCCCCTGGGGCGAGGTCCTGGTCGACATCACCGACCCGAACGGCGAGCTCCTCGGCGCACCGTCCGGCACCGGCAATCCCGCTACCATTCACCTCCCGGTGCCGAGCGACGTGCAGTTCTGCGGCTTCGCGTTCTACACCCAGGCCGTCGGCTTCGGCGGCTCCATCTGCCTGCACTGCGCCTACGCCTGCACGATCGGCTCCTGATCGAGGCCGCGCGACCGACGCGCCCGGCGTCGCTCCTCCCAGCGCGCGAGGAGCAGCAGGGCGGGCGAGGCGATGAAGACGGTCGAGTAGGTCCCGACAACCACCCCGATCAGGAGCGCCAGGGCGAGCCCGGCCAGGACGCCGCTCTGTCCGACGTGGGTGCCGAACAGGACGACGAGCACGACGGCGGTCGTCAACGACGTCAGGATCGTACGGTTCAGCGTCTGGCCGATCGACGCGTCGATGATCTCCCCGAGCGACGCCTTCGATCGTCGCACGTTCTCCCGGATGCGATCGAAGATCACGATCGTGTCGTTGAGGGAGTACCCGATGATCGTGAGCAGGGCGGCGACGATCGCGAGGTCGATCTCGATCGCGAAGACCCCCGTCACGCGGAGCATGGCGATCATCCCCACCGTGACCAGAACGTCGTGGGCCAGGGCGATGCAGGCGGCGTAGCCGAAGCGATAGTGGCGGAAGCGAACGCGTAGATAGAGCACGACGGCCAGCAGCGAGAAGGCGATGGCGCGAAACGCGCCGTCCCGGAGCTCGGCGCCGACCTTGGGTCCGACGTAGGAGCGGGACGGCAGGGGATCCGTCAGGAGCACGGTCCCCGATCCCGCCGCCGCGGGCAGCTCGCGGACGGCCCGGGTGATCTCCGCCACCGCGCCCGCCTCGGCTCCGGAGGGGAGGGACATGGCGCCCCCGACCGTGAACCGGCTCGCCACGTCCGGGCCCCGGATGGACACGTCCGACAGCACACCGCCGAGCGCGCGCACGACGTCCTCCCTCTCCACCGGCGCCCGGTAGCTCAGCTCGAGCTCGACCGGCCGTCGCCCGAGCTCGTCCTCGTCGCCGACGTCCAGGAGCGTGACGGGATCGGGGACGAGATCGTCGCGGAAGACCTCCCGCAGCCTCTCCCCGAGCCGCTCCGCGGGATCCGCGGTCGCGTCGAGGCTCTCGGCCCCCGCCACGTCCTCGACCTTGACCTGGAAGCTCCGTGCCCCCTCGGCCGAAGCGTCGAGGGTAACGACGTCCGCCCCGGGGAACGCGTCGCGCACCCGGGTCAGGATCTCTGCGCGAGGGTGCGGCTCGCTCGTGCACATCTGGACCTCGTAGCCGCCCGTGAAGTCCATCCCGTACATCTCCTCTCCCTGCGCGAGGAACGCGATCGCACCCACGAGCACCGCGACCGCGGACGCGCCCATCGCGAGCCTCCGGTGCCGCATCCACCGCAGGCTCGATCCGGACAGCCGTCGGGGCATCCGCAGCGTCGCCAGGCCCCGGCGTAGCATGAGCCGGAACACCGTCCGCGAGACGTAGACCGAGGAGAACATCGACGTCGCCAGGCCGATCATCACCGTCACCGCGAAGCCGCGGATCGCGCCCTGGCCGAAGCGGTACAGGAAGAAGGCGGTCAGGAACGTGGTGACGTTGGCGTCGACGATCGTCCGGAGGGCCTTGTCGAAACCGGCCGAGATCGCGCCCGACACTCCCCCGCCCCGGTCGAGCTCCTCGCGGATCCGCTCGAAGACGAGGATGTTCGCGTCCACCGCCATGCCGACCGTCAGCACCAGGCCCGCGATGCCGGGGAGGGTGAGCGTCGCGCGCAGGGCGGCGAGCGCGCCGAGGAGCAGGAGCACGTTGACGGAGAGGGCGAAGGCCGCGACGAGGCCCGCTCTGCGGTAGTAGAGGACCAGGAAGCCCAGGATCAGCCCGAGGGCGACGCTCCCCACGAGGAGCCCTCGCCGGAGCGCTTCGCGGCCGAGCTGCGGGCCGACCTCGCTCTCCGACACGAGCACCGGATTCAGGGGCAGGCTGCCCGAGCGGATGACGGTGACGAGGCGGCGGAGCTCCTCCTCGCCGAACCCGCCGTCGGGGCGGCTGATCTGCCCGCGGTTGGTGATGGCGGACTTGATCGTGGAGATCGACTGGATCCGACCGTCCAGGACGATGGCCAGCCCGCGCTGGACGTTGGCCTCGGTGAAGTCGGTGAACGCGAGCCGATGGTGGCGGGCGACGGTGAAGCCGACGGCGGGCATCCCCGTTCGCTCGTCGGGGATCGGGTAGGCGTCCTCGATGTGCTCGCCGGTCAGTACGTCCTCGCCGGGCGACGGAACCGCCAAGGGGACGAAGCTCGGGACGTCGGGGCCGTGGGGGCTCGTCCCCAGCTCGCCGTCCTCCCCGAGGGGATACCAGCGGAAGGCGGGGAGCTCCCCCTCCCCGACGAGTCCCTGCGTGAACGCGCCGAAGTCGCTGCGCGCGGTCACCGCCTCACCCGCGGCGAGCCGGCGGCCGATCTCCGCGTGGAGTGCGTCGATGAAGGCGGGCTCGAATCCCTCGTCCGCCCCGGCGACGATGCGGAACTCGAGCCGCCCCATGGTCGCGAGCAGCTTCTTGAAGGCGACCGCCTCGTGGGCGGAGATGCCGGGGATCGCGACCTCGATCCGATCGCGGCCGATCGCGCGCACGGAGATCTCCTTGACCCCGTGCGAGTCGAGCCGCTGCTGGAAGATGCGGCGCGTCGTCGCGATCTGCTCCTCCGCCTCCGGTCCCGAGAGGTCGGACGCGTCGGGCAGCTCGTAGCGCAGCTCCACTCCCCCCCGCAGGTCCAGGCCGAGCCGGAGGGGCGATCCCCCGCCCGTGATCAGCGGCGCGACCAGGCTCGACACCGCGAGGACGACGACGAGGAGGACGAGGAGACAGCGGAACCAGAGCTTGCGGCTCATCGCGCGTCTCCTCCGTCACTCGCGCGCTCGGAGGAACGAAACGGGGCGGGAAGGTGCATCATGGGGCGGCTCGTGCTCCGCCTCCCCCACGAACGCCGCTCGTTCGCTGGTCGGAGAAAGACGAGCCGGGCTCCTCGTCCCGCCGAAAGGAAGACGCCCCGACGCTCATGCGATCGCGCGCCGGGGCGTCGTTGTGATCCGTCGTCGTCTACCGGAAGTAGATCTCCGCCGCGCGCCGGATTCGTTCCATGCTGCAGCGCACACCGTGGCGTGTCCGTCCCGTCCGGTTCGCGATCCGCCGTTCCTTGCTACCCTCCTCGACGAGCTCGAGCACCTCGCGGTCGGCGGGAGAGAGCAGGGACCGGAACTCCTCGACCTCCAGCTCCGAGGCGACGTCATCGGTCGCGCAGCTCTCGAAGGCGTGCTGCCCGTCGTCCCCCAGCTCGGAGACCGGTCGGATCCGGCTCCGCCGTCGCATGTCGTCGCGATGCTCGTTCTCGATGCAGCGGTGGATGTACCCGCTCCGCCCGGGGGCGTCCTTCTCGCGAAGGACCTCCTCGTGCCGGCTCAGGAGCTTCAGGGCCGTCCGGCCCACCAGGTCGTCCGCCGTCGACGGACAGCGCGTGTGCCGGCTGGCCAGGCTCTCCGCCTCGCGGAGGAAGTCCCGGGCCGTGGCTTCCGGAACGGCGTACGATGCGGCGGCCGTCGCGCATACGGCGGCAACACCGGCGAGCAAACGTCTGGGTAGCGATGACATGCCTTGGTTCTCTGGCCTCCCTGATCGGATGGGTCCTGCGTGGTGTCCTTACGACCTCTAGAGCGGCGCTGGGCGAGAAAAACGAGAAAAAGGACCCTGGCCCTACCGGAGCGCCTCTCGCCAGCCGGGGAACAGGTCGTCGAGGTCCTTAGCGGGAGGATCGCCGGCCTCGTGATCGAAGAAGGTGACCGGGCTGTTCACGAAGACCAGGCCCTCGTGGTCAGTCACGAGCTGCTCCGGGCGATCGAGGATGTCCTCGAGACGACAGCCGGAAAAGACGACGGTCGCGCCGCGACGGAGCCGGTAGGGAGCGAGCTTCACCTGAATGAGCTCGCAGCCCTCGAAGCGAGCGAGGTGCGCGTCGGTGCGAACGTCGAAGAGAACTCCGGAGCTCGGGGAGCGCCCGTAGCCTCCCTCGATGATGCAGTTTGTCGCGTACACGGCGTTGCTCCGCAGACCGAAGAGGCAGCTGCCCCCCGCTCCGATGTCGAATCCGACAAAGTGAACGTTTCGAAAGCGCAGGACCGCGCCGTGAGTCCGCAGGTCGAAGGCATAGCCGTTGTGCGTGAGCACGATGCAGTCCCGGATCGTCAGGTTCCGCAGGGGACTGCGCGCGCTGAGATTGCTCAGGACGAGCAGCGTCGCCCTGCGACCCGCGCCCGCGATCGTGACGTCCCGGGGGAAGGGGTCCTTCCCGTAGAAGAGCTTCTGGAAGTCGACGGGGTGAGCCCCGGGCCCGAAGTTCAAAGTCACTCCGTCCGTCAAGGCGTCCAGCAGCTCGTCCGTGGGAAGTCTCCCGTCGATGCCGGCCTCCCCCACCTCTCGCTCGAAGAGGGCGCCGAACTCCTCCGGGTCGGAGACCAGCTCCACCACGGGGCCGGCGCCCATCTCGAGGTCGTGGAACAGGGCGAAGGCCTCGCCCTGCGCGAGGGCCGCGTCGCGTTCGGTCCGGTTCCTGGCCAGCTCACGACCGATGCGCTCCGGAGATTCGAGCACGATGAGCTCGAACTGCTCCATGCCCTCGGCCATCGACGACGAGGGGATGGCATCGGAGCGCTCGCGCTTCCAGCCGCGGGCGATGCCCTCGCGGGCATGGGCGAGCAGCTTCTCGCCGATGAGACCCGAGGCGCCCGTCGGGGGGACCGGCCCTCGGACATCGGCCGCGGGGTTCGGATCGCGCGGGACCTCCCCGTCGCGCTCTGAAGACGATTCCGGAATCGGCTCGCGGGACGAGGAGCCGGTCTCTCCCGAGGCGGTTCGCTCGCCCACGGGCACGGCCAGCCTCTCCGCCTCCCCCGCGCGGTCGGACATGATGGCGAACACGATCAGACTGCCGAAGACCACGGCCACGAGGCCGGCGGCCATGCTGAGCAAGACGTACTTCATGAGCTCTCCCCTGGTTTTCGGCGCGGCCGAGCACGAGACTACGCGACCCCGTCTCTCGGGAGCAAGAGCATGGCCGCAGGCACCGGCAGTCCGATCCGCGCGATCCTGTACGCGTTCACGGCGAACCTGGGGATCGCCATCGCCAAGTTCGTCGCCGCGTTCATCACCGGGTCGAGCTCGATGATGGCGGAGGGCGTGCACTCGTCCGCGGACACGGGCAACCAGCTCCTCCTGCTCCTGGGCATGCGTCAATCGAAGCGGCCGCCAGATGCCGAGCACCCCCTCGGGTACGGCAAGGCGACGTACTTCTGGAGCTTCATCGTCGCCATACTGCTGTTCAGCCTGGGCGGGCTCTTCTCGGTCTGGGAGGGGTGGCACAAGCTGAAAGCCGTCGAGGGGGTCGAACAGGCCTGGATCGCGCTCGTCGTGCTCGGCGTCTCCATCGTCCTCGAGGCCCTCAGCATGCTGGGCTGCCTCGTCGAGGTGCGCCGGCTGAAGGGGGACCGCGGGCTGTGGGAGTGGCTGCACGAGTCGAGGAACTCGGAGCTCGTCGTCGTCTTCGGCGAGGACTTCGCGGCCCTGGTCGGGCTGATCATCGCCTTCGCGTTCGTGGGCCTGGCCGCGCTCACCGGCGACGGCCGCTACGACGCGGTCGGCTCCATCGCCATCGGCGTGGTGCTGCTCGTCGTCGCGGTCTTCGTCGCGATCCGCGTCCAGAAGCTGCTCATCGGTCGATCGGCGGACCCGCGGTTGGCGAAGGCGATCCGCGAGCGCATCGCGGGCGACGAGGACATCGTCGACGTCTACAACGTCATCACCGTGCAGATGGGCCCGCAGGTCGTGCTCGCCGCCAAGATCCGCCTGCGCGAGGGCCTGCGGATCGAGGACGCGTGCCGGAAGGTCAACGCCGTCGAACGAGAGCTCCGCGAGAGCTTCCCCGAGATCGGCTGGAGCTTCTTCGAGCCGGACGTCGAGGACTGACCGCCGCGCGCCCGCTCGTCACTGGCCCTCGAACGTGCGGCGAGCAAAGTCGCGGACTCTCTCGTGGATGTCCGCGTATTCCATCGGCGGTCCCTTGGCGAGAGCCTCGCTCTCGGCGTCGAGCCATTCCTCGAAGGCCGCGTCCTGCAGCCTCGTCTTCTCGCCGGGGTCTTTCGCTCGCTCGGAGAGGCCCCAGCGGGAGAGGGCCAGGAAGTAGCGATCGGCGTTCGACTCCGCCCAGTACGTCTCCCGGAGCTCCGGAGGCCACTTCGACCGTATCTCGATGGCCTCGTTCAGGTGGTCGATGGCATCCCGATGCAGCCCCCGCCGGTACTCCGCCGTCCCGAGTCCGCTGAGGACGACGGCGCTCACTTCCCCCTCGTACTCGTTCCGACAGAGGCGAAAAACAACCCTGGCCCAGTCGATGGTCGCCACAGCGTGTCGGCTCAGGGAATCGCGATCGATCCTGGCGCCGGGCAGCGTGGCGATCAGACGACAGGCTTGCCCGACGGCATGCGGGTTGTTGTCCGCATCGCGAATATCCCCCAGCATGATGTTCGCCTCGTCGAAGCTTCCGGCGGCGAGGAGCGCCCGGGCGCGGCAAAGGTACGCCTCCGCGATCCCCGACACCATTCCCCGTCGCTGGCCATGGACTCTCCGATGGGCCATGCTGGCATGCTCGAGGGCCCGTTGCACATCGACGTCGAAGTAGAACTCGGCGAGGGAGATGTGGGTATGCTCGTCGCTACGGCAGTCGTCCACTGCGGCGAGCAGGTGTTCCTCGGCTTCGGTCCGCAGGCCCTGGCGGAGGCACACGAGGCCCAGCCCGCGGTGTACGTTCTGTCGTATGCAGGCATCGCTCGAAGGAACCGTCAAGGCGCTCTGGAAGTAGTCCCTGGCCTCCACCAACCTGCCCTCGTAGAGGGCGATCTGCCCCAGGGTGGTGAGGGCGAGCTCGTTTCGCCCGGCCCCCCTGGCATCGATCGCGTGCTGGAGATGGGCTTTCGCCCCTGAGAGGCAGCCGACGAAGCCATGGGTTCGCGTGAAGAAGAAGAGGACGCGCCCCAGGAGGGTGTGGGCGACCGCGGAGTGTTCGTCTCGCTGCAGGACCTTGTCCAGGACGTCGAGGGCCTCCTCGAATTCCGCGCGGCGGCCACCCCGATAGAGGAGGCTGAAGAGCATCGCTCCGCGATACGTTTTCGTGAGAACGTGGTCTTCTCGTATTCGCGGCCGGATCGGTTCGTCGACGTCGTTCCCCCCCCCTGATCCTCCCCGCACCATCGGACGCCACACGAAGGGAGGGGGGTCAGCGGTCGGATCGAACTCGAGCGGGGTGCTCCATTCCTCTCCGAACGTCGCGCGCCACTCGGCGAGATCGCCCTCCGGTACCGTTCGAGCGAGCTCTTCGATCGCGCACCACGCGAGGTAGCGGACGTCGTTTTCCAGCACCGCGTCGCCTGCGCTTCTGCACAGGCCCAGCGCTTTCTCGTAACTGTCGAGAGCGGCGCCGAGATCCGGCGTTCCGTGGAGGAACTGGCGCAGGATCCCCGTGAGCACGTGCCCGGTCGGATCGTCGGGGTCGATCCTCGTGCAGTACCAGCCAGGATCACTGCCGGGCACGTCCTCGCGATACGCGCACACCTCCTGCATGTCCCGGTAGGATTCCTCGGCCAGTCTCCACCGCTCGGCCCGTCGGCTCATGTGGGAGACGCCGAGCGCGGCGAGGGCGATGGCCAGCAGGAGCCCCCCCACCGCGCCGGTGGCGAGGGTCCGGTGACGGCGCACCCATCGAACGCCGCGCCGCACGCTTCCGATCGGCCGGGCGAGGACGGCTTCGCCGTCGTGGAAACGACGGAGATCGTCCGCGAGCTCCGCCATCGTCGCGTACCGGCGCCGCGGATCCCTCTCCATGGCCTTCATGCAGACCACGGCGAGATCCCTCGGTATCCGCGCATCGAGTCGGGTCGGATCCGGGGGATCGTGCAGGAGGATCTCGTGGAGGACCTCCTCCGTCGATTCCCCCGAGAAGGGGCACGATCGCGTCAGGAGCTCGTAGAGCGTCACGCCCAGGGAGTACACGTCCGTGCGGACCGTGATCGCCGAGCGCTTGCCCATCACCTGCTCGGGAGACATGTAGTACGGCGTGCCCGTGAGGTCCCCGGATCGCGACAGAGCGGGAGCGTCCTCGATCCGCGCGAGGCCGAAGTCGGAGACCTTCGGCCGTCCGTCGGCGGTGATCAGGACGTTCGACGGCTTCACGTCACGGTGGATCACGCCCGAGGCGTGGGCGCGAGCGAGGGCCTCCGCGACCTGGAGGACCAGGGCGGCGACGTCGCGGAAACGGCCGGGGCGCGTCCGGTCGGCCGGACTGTGCTCCGCGATCAGGTCGGCGAGCGTGCGTCCTCCCTCGACGAGCTCCTCCGCCAGGTAGTGCAGCCCGTCCTTCTCGCCGGTGGAGTAGATCGAGACGATCCCCGGGTGGGAGTGGCGGCCGCAGGCCTCGGCCTCGCGACGGAACCGCGTGACGGACCGCTCCGAGAGTCCGAGGTGCGGGTGGAGCAGCTTCAGGGCCACGCGACGCCGCAGCGAGATCTGCTCCGCCTCGAAGACCGTGGCCATCCCCCCCGATCCGATCACGCGAAGGACACGGAAGTCGCCGACGACCGACGGGACGTGGCCGGGGAGGGGCGAGTCGGCGCGCGGCGAGATCCCGGGATCGTCGACGCCTTCCTCGCGGGGGACCTGCCGGAAGAGGTCCTTCAGCTTCTCGGGGAGCTCCGGACGATCCCGGAGGACCTCGTCGGAATCCGAAGCATCGGCGGCCATGGCCAGTAATCCCCCTAGCGAGGCGTGTCCGATCGATCCGATCCGGACCCGCGTCGGAAGTGTACCATCTGGAGAGGAGGCCGGGATTCCCGCGAAGACCGCCCCACCGATGGCCAGCGAGAGAGACGACCGGGAGCGCCTGACCCAGGAGCTGCTCGAGCGGGCGGCGAAGGGGGACCGGGACGCGATCTCCGAGCTGTACCGGCTCTACCGCGCGGACATGATCGGCTCGGTGCGCAAGGGGCAGGGCTCGTCTCTCCGCGGCCTGATGGAGAGCGTCGACCTGGTCCAGTCGTTGTGGACCGACGTCCTGGAGGAGCTCGACGGATTCGAGTACCGGGGGCCCGGCTCCTTCCCCGCCTGGTTGCGCGCGTGCCTGGCCAACAAGATCCGCGAGAAGCAGCGATTCCACCTCGCGGCCCGACGCGACGCGCGGCAGACGACTCCCCTGCCCGAGGAGGAGATCCTCGGCGGCACCTCGGCGGCGGGGATCCGCGGCCGGGATCGCACGCCGAGCCTCGACGTGAGGCAGGCCGAGGAGCTCGAGTGCTTCCTGCGGGTGCTCGACGAGTTCCCGGAGGTGCACCGCACCGTGCTCGTCCTGCGGCTGCGCGACGAGCTGCCCTACGCGGAGATCGCGAAGAGGATCGGACGATCCGTCGAGGCGACGAAGCGACTAGGGAGCCGCGCCCAGCGCAAGCTCGTCGAGGCCCTGGCCCGGGAGGGATTCTCTCCCGAAGACCTCGAGTGAGCTCGCCTCCCGGGCACGTTCCGGAATCGAGCCGCAATCAAAAGCCCACGGTGCACGTATAGGCGCAGTGCAGCCACGACTCGAACGGCGGCGGCGACGGGCACACGCTGAGGGCCTGGACGTAGAACGGGAAGCCGCTGAGAATCACGTTGGGGGGCACGCTCACGGTGATGATCGCGGGATCGCCCCAGGCGCGCGGTGAGCCCAGGAGCTCGCCACGCGGATCGCTGAGGTTGACGAGAACCTCCCCATCGATCCCGTAGGCCGGATCGAGGTAGAACTGAGCCGGCGATGCGAAGGCGCAGAGGATCGCGATCCTCTGGCCCCGACCGGTGACGTCACGCACGCTGCAGGTGAAGGTCTTGCCGAGGACCGCGTCCTCCTGGATCGTGAACCCGTCCTGCGAGACGTTGACCCCCGAACCGCAGTACCACTGGCAGGTCGCCTGGGCTCCTGCCGTCGGATCGGCGTACGCGAGGGACATCCACAGCGCATCGGTATCGTCGAAGCAGATACCGGACGCGACGTCGTTCCAGTAGATGTCGTGGAACTCCGTCTGTCCGTTGCTGTCCATGCCGAGACCGTGGTTGTCGGCTCCGGAATAGCAGAGCAGCGGCGCCATGTTGTCGTCGAACCGCGTGTAGGAGTAGCCGAACGGCCCCTCTCCCATGCTGAACTCGTGCCCGCCGGCCAGCGACACGGTCCCGATCCAACCCCAGCCGGTAACGCCGTCCGGGCTGCCCGGCAATCCCGAGAAGCAGTACGAGGCGTCCGGAGTCAACCCGAGGCCCTCGTACATGCACCACGTCAGGAAGTAGTTGTCCATGACGTCGTCGTAGAAGCTGACGCACATGTCGGTGCCGGGCCCTCCCGTCAGGGTGTCCCGGGTGAAGGTGGCGTAGGCGATCTGGAACTCGGTCACGATGTCGGTGCCGGGGGTCGGATCGATCGAGCCGAACGTAAGGATCTCGTCGGGCACGTCCCAGCCGTAGGTGCCTCCCCCCGTCCAGTCCGTGTTCACCCAGACCTTGATCGATCCGGACGAGTGCCCCCCGCTTCGCGTCACCTCCCCCGTCGCCATGTCGAGGCGGAAGCGGTGGAGGTTCTGGGGGCTGGCATGAGCGGGGCGAGCTCCGATCGCACCCAGAAGGAGAACGCCGAGGAACGCGGTCGCGAGAATCTTCATCTCCATCACCTCCGTGAGGTTTGCGGGGAGAAGCGGCCCATCCGCCTCCCGCCGTGCCCCCTCAATGCGATCCCGGGGTCGACGGGACACGCATTCCCGCGAAAACCTCGGAGCGTCGGCGATCCGGGACGCGGGATCAGCGGGTCGGGGCGCGCAGGGCCGCGACGAACTGCTCGAGCCGACGCCCGCGACGCTCGAAGCTGCGGCGGGCGTCGCCGCTCGTGTAGCGCGACACGTCGGCCCAGAACTTCGCCTCCCGGGCCAGCCCCAGGTCGAGCCGACGGGGGTCGTGATCGCGGACCATGGTCTCCGCCTTCTCGATCATGGCCAGCGTCTCGTCGTCGTCCACGAAACGGCGAGCCTCCCGCAGGTAGTCGCCCACCTGGTCCCCGTCGCCCGCGTAGTGGGCGTGCAGCACCAGCCCGCCCATGGCCGCGGCCTTCACGTCGGGGGAGTCGTCCTCCAGCAGGCGCTGCTCGAGCCACTCCCGCGTATCCTCCGAGGGCTCGGCCGCGGCGAGGGCGATCGCCTCGGCCCGGATCGCCGGATCCTCGTCCAGCGATCCGAGCTCGCGGAGGTCGATCCCCGAATTCCCCTCGCTCCCGTGGACGAGCGTGCGCAGCGCCTCGCGCCGCAATTGCCCCGGCCCGTCGCCGTTCTCGAGCATCGCGCGCAGCTCGTCGGTGAGCCGCTCGTCCAGCTCCCGGTGGCGGAGTCCCTGGAGTCCGTCGAGCCTCTCCTGCTCGTCGAGCTCCGGGTTCCCCGCCACGTCGAGGAGGAAGCCCACGCCCTCGTCGCCATCCACGAGCCCCAGCGCCCGATACAGCGTCCGTCTCTCCTCTTGGTCGAGATCTTCCGCCGCCAGGGCGTCCTGGAAGAGCTCGAAGGCGCGGGCCGACTCCATCCTCATCGCCAGCATCTCCGCGGTCTTCACGAGATCCGCGGTCTCGCCCGAGCGAACGATCTCCTCGATCGCCTGCTGCCCCGCCTCTCCACCCGCGGCGAGGACCATCTCGTACAGCAGCAACCGATTGCGTTCGCTCGTCTCCGCCTCCAGGGCCGCGAGTCCCAGCGCGGTCACCTCCTCCGGCGGAATCCGGCCGTCCAGTCCGGCCTCTCTCAGTCCCTCCAGGGCCCCCATGCGTCCGTCCGCGTTCGGGTGCTCGGTCACCATCATCCCGAGCAGGGGCTCCGCCCCGGGGCACATCCCCATGAGGTCGTAGCCCGTGATCACGAACATCGGATTGTCGGACGCCTCCAGGAACGGCGCGGCGAACAGGGCGTAGTCCTGCTCTTGCGTCACGCAGGCCGCCCAGCCCGCGAAGACCACCCCCGATCCCACGTCGAACCGGTCCTCCAGCCCCGGGGAGAGCTGAGCCATCAGGGAGTCGAGCACCGGCAACAGGCGCTCGTCCTCCAGGCGATCCTTCGTCAGGCCTCCCACGAGGCCCTCCACCAGGACCGCCTTGATCAGCGGATTCCCCTCGTCGACGGCCAGGTCGCCGAGGGCGGGAACCACCCAGGACCCTTTCAGGTCCTGGAACATCGTCACGAGCTCGCTCTCCACGAAGCCGTAGCCGGCGTTGCTGAGGAGCAGGAGCTCCTCCTCGCCGAGGCCGCGCATCCAGACGATCATCCTTTCGAGGTCCTCGCGACTCTGCGGTATCCCGATGCCGGTCGCATCCATCCACGGGAAGTCCGGCGAGGCCGGATCCGAGCCGTGGACGGCGGTCTCCCCCGCGACCAGGGGGGATCTTCCGAGGGGGGTGCCCGCGTCGAGCAGGCGCCCCTCCTCGGAAGCGTGCAACGGGAGGGACTGGACCGGGAGTACCCGCGGCGCCTCGCCGCGTTCGCGGGTCACCAACCAGAAGGCACCGGCGATGCCAAGGCAGGTGGCGGCCCAGCCGAAAAGTCTCGCTCCCTTCATCGAATCATCCTCCCGTCGCACTTCACGTTTCGCATCCCCAGTACGAATCGAGAGCGGCTAGCGGCCGATCTCGAAGTTGTCGACGTCCGAATCGGCCCGCCATCCCCAGACGTCAGAGCCGCCCAGATTGGCCTTCACGCGCAGGATGTTGTACTGCACGTGACGAAGCTCCGCGAGCCCGAGGCCGGTGCACGGCTTCCCCGAATCCCCATGTTGGTAGGGATCGATTTGCGAGTTGAGGCAATCCTGGATGGCCGCCTCGACCTGCGAGAGGGCGTCCTCGAGCCCCGTCGCGGTGATGACCATGTCCAGCGTATGAATCTTGAGAGTGACCGTTCCGTCCGGGTTCACCTTGAAGGCGCATCCCCAGGAGAAGAACGTCAGGACGACTGCCGCCAGCGCGGTCCCTGCCCACTTGCTGAATCTCTTCATTTCTCCACCTCCGTATTCGATGACCTGCTTCACCTTGTTGTTGAAGGGCTTTCACGTTTGGCCCTTGCACCGGGGAAGACGGTCGCGTCACGCGCTTCTGTTCCACGGTTTTCGCGACGAAGATTCCTGCGTTCGGTCCGTCGTCGGACTCGGCTAGCCCGCATCCCTCACGAGTGACGGCGCCACGGTCCTTTGGGCACACCTGA
>CAYRXS010000149.1:0-16066 GCA_964428225.1 uncultured Planctomycetaceae bacterium | reverse complement strand
ACGAGAGGGCGGGAACGCGGAAACACCTCTACGCGCTCCTGGCCCGGTACCTCGTGGAGAACTTGCCCGTCGTGGTGTCGTCGCGGTGAATCCGGCTTGGCGTTCTTCATCAGCATCATCGTGTACCTGCTGATCCTGACGGGGATCGGGATCTGGAAGTCGAGGCAGGTCAAGAGCGAGGAGGATTTCGCGGTCGCGGGCCGCACGCTCTCCCCCTGGGTCATGGTGTGTACGATGCTGGCGGTCTGGATCGGTACGGGATCGATCGTCGCCAACGCGGAACAGACCTACGACACCGGCATGGCCGCTCTCGTGCTCCCGGTAGGCGGCTTCGTCGGCATGATCCTGCTCTCCCTGATCGCGCGTCGCGTTCGCGAGGTACGAGCGAGCTCCGTCCCCGAGATCATCGGATTGCGGTTCGGGCAGGGGGCCCGCTTCCTGGCGGTGATCGCATTGATCATGGCCTACATGGTGATCGTCAGCTACCAGTTCAACGCGGGCGGCGCGGTGATCGAGGTCATCACCGGCGATCGAGAGGCGGTGGCGATGCAGGTCGGGGATCAACTGACCTACGACCAGATCCGCAAGGGCCGCCTCCGCTACGTGGCAGACGAGGAATGGACCGGTCGGGCGACGATCGACCTGCACACCGCGGGGACGGCCACCGAACCACGGAGCGTTCCGTTCGAGATCGACGTCGCGACCCCCGACGGGATCATCGCCACCCAGCAGGCGATCGGCGAGGGCGTGAACCACCTGGCCATCAAGCAGGGCCACTACGCCCGACTGATTCCCACCACCGGTTCCCTCGTCGAGACGGACTACCGGGTCGCCACCCTTCCCGAGCGTGGACGTCTCGAGCTGGTGGAGCCCGTGATCACGGCCGGGAAGGCCACGATCATCGCTGCGGTCTTCATCATCGCCTACACGATGCTCGCGGGGCTCATGAGCCTGGCCTATGCGGACATCGTTACCGGCACGATCATCATGCTGTCGTTGCTGATCGCCTTCCCGCTGTACTGGTCCCAGGCCGGCGGGTTCGAGGGCATGTCCGAGGCGTTCGCGGCCATGGGCGACAAGCCGCAACACACGACGTTCTGGGGGGTCTATTCCGGCGCGCAGTACGTCAACTACCTGCTCCCCGCCTTCCTGCTGTTGCTGGGCGACGCAAACCAGTACCAGCGGATCTTCGCGAGCCGCAACGCGAAGGGAGCAAAAAACGCGGTCACCGTGATGATCTTCGCGTCCGTGACCGTGGAGATCCTGATCGTCGCCTCGGCCTGGGCGGCGAGCAGCATGACCCCCGATCCGGAGAACGGCCGGTACATCCTGATCTACGCCGCCGCCCACTACATGCCGCTCGTCCTGGGCTGCATCTTCATGGTGACGGTGGTGGGCATCATCGTATCCACCGCCGACTCGTTCCTTCTCGTGCCCGCCACGGTGTTCATCAAGGACGTCTACCGCAACTACATCAACCCCGCGGCGAACGAGAAGAGAGTCGTCTTCCTGAGCCGGATGATGGTGCTCCTCTTCGGGATCATCGCCTACCTGGTATCCCTGGCCTTCGCGGAATCGACCGGGTTCTTCGAGAAGGCCCTGTACGCCTACACGATCTACGGAGCCTCCATCACGCCCAGCCTCGTGGCTGCCCTGGTGTGGAGGAAAGCGACGAAGGCAGGCGCGATCACCTCCATCCTCTCCGGGACGGTGGTCACCCTCCTGTGGGAAGAGATCGACGCCGTTCGCGGCGCTCTTCCTGGCTGGGCCCACGGTCTCGACGCGGTGCTTCCCGCCATCACCGTCTCCGTGCTGTGCCTGGTGATCGTCAGCCTCCTCACCCACAGAGACGAGACACAGTCCGCAACCTGAAATGAGAAAGGAGCGAGCGATGTTCTCCGCGCAAACGTACGTCGAACGAAGGAAGCGATTGAGGGACCAGCTGGGATCCGGAGTGGTCCTCCTGCCCGGCAACGGGGAGTCCCCGATGAACTATCCGGACAATCCCTACCGCTTCCACCAGGACAGCTCGTTCCTGTACTTCTTCGGGCTCGACTTCCCCGGCCTCGCGGGCGTCATCGACATCGACGAGGGGAGGGAGATCGTGTTCGGGAACGAGCTCACCCTGGACGACGTCATCTGGATGGGTCCCCAGCCGCCCCTCACGGAGCGGTGCGAGGCGGTCGGCATCACCGACGTCGTGGGGCTCGGCTCCCTCGAGGCGTTCTTCCGGGGGGTCGGGGAGCGAAAGCGCGCCGTGCACCACCTGCCCCCGTACCGCGCGGACGGCGTTGCGTGGCTACAGGAGCTCCTCGGGGCAACGGCCTCCGAGATCCGGGATTGCGCCTCGGTGCCCCTGATCCGGGCCGTGGTCGAGCAACGCTCGACGAAGACGGCGGAGGAGGTCGCGGAGATCGAGAAGGCCCTCGACACGGTCCACGAGATGCAGACGACCGCCATGCGCATGGCCCGGCCCGGTCTGGTCGAGCGCGAGATCGCGGGGGTCATGGAAGGCATCGCGATCGCGCGCGGCGGCCGGCTGTCCTTCCCCACGATCTTCTCCGTCCACGGCGAGACCCTGCACAACCACCACCACGAGAACGTGATGCAGGAGGGCGACATCCTCATCAGCGACTCCGGCGCCGAGTCGCTCTCGCACTACGCCGCGGACATCACGCGCACCATTCCCGTCAGCGGCCGGTTCGACGCCCGCCAGCGCGACGTCTACTCGATCGTCCACGCCGCCCACCAGGCGGCGGTCGCGGCCTCGAAGCCCGGCGTGGAGTATCGGGACGTCCACGCGCTCGCCTGCCGGACGATCGCCGCCGGGCTCGCGGACCTCGGCCTGATGAAGGGCGATCCCGAGGAGTCGGTGCCCGCGGGCGCGCACACCCTGTTCATGCCCCACGGCCTCGGGCACATGATGGGGCTCGACGTGCACGACATGGAGGGGCTGGGCGAGGACCACGTCGGCTACACCGACGCGATCCGGCGCAATCCCGCGTTCGGCTTCCGCTCCCTGCGCCTGGGCCGCGCCCTCGAGCCGGGCTTCGTGATCACCGTGGAGCCCGGGCTGTACTTCATCCCCGAGTTGATCGACAAGTGGCGATCCGAGGGCAAGAACGCGCAGTTCATCGACTACGACGCGCTGGAATCCTTCCGCGACTTCGGCGGGGCGCGCATCGAGGACGACGTCCTGATCACCGAGGACGGGAGCCGCATCCTGGGCCGCCCCATCCCCCGGACGATCGAGGAAGTGGAGGCTGCGGCCTCGGCGTAGCCGGATCAGTCGCCGAGCACCAGGTCGAGGGCGTTCGACATCAGCCCTCCGCTCGAGGGGCGGTACACGAGACCCTGGGTGCAGACCGGGACGCCGAGGAACGCGGGCTCGTTCGGGACCGCGATCTCGTGGACGCTGAGGCCCGAGCCGCCGGGAGCGACGTGGCCCACCATCCAGTCGGTGCGGGTGTCGACCAGGAGCTCGCCGAAGGCGGTGAACACGCCGTCGACCGGCGCGGAGTAGCCGACGACGACGGTCGAGCCCGCCGCCCCCACTGCGCCGCCGTCGATCCGCGACCTCCAGGTCGTGCCCAGCACGGGCCGGGTCAGGGACGAGAAGACGTCCGGGTTCACGCCCGCGCCGTTGCGCCACGTGACCGAGGCCGATCCTCCCGCCACCGCCCGCATCGCCTCCAACACGTCGATGCGACCGTGGCCGAACGTGTCGTCGACGCCCGTCGCGCCGAGGTCCGCGCACGTCGTCTTCAGGATCAGCTCGACGTCGTCCGGTGAGAGCGACGGGTCCGCGGACCAGATCAGGGCGCACAGGCCGGCCACCAGCGGGGTGGCGAAGCTCGTGCCCGTACCTCCCCCGTAGTGCTGGTCGTCGTTGGCGCCCGTCGTCCGGATCGCCTCCGCGGGGGCCATCAGGTCGACGAACGGTCCGTGCGCGGAGAACGAGCACCGCGCGTCGTTCACCGTGGTCCCCCCCACCACGATGACGTCGTCGTCGTCGCGATCGCCGAAGGCCATGTACTCGCCGTCGTTGCCCGCGCCCCAGACGAGGAGGCTTCCGAGCGACTTGACGTAGGTCGCGGTGGTCAGGTTGGACGATTTGTCGACCCCGGCGTAGCTGATGCTGACCACCCGGTCGCCGCTCTCCGCGGAGGTGCGGGCCGCGTGCTGCAGGTCGCTCATGCGCGCCCGCCCCGTGGGATCGTTGGTGACACGGAGCATCCGGTGGGACAGGTTCCAGCCCATCCCCGCGACGCCGAGGCCGTTGTCGCCGTTCGCCGCCGCGCACCCGGTCGTCAGCGTCCCGTGCACGTTGACGGGGCCGACCACTCCTCCCTGGGATTCCCAGAGCCGGTCCACGGCGTTGTACGCCTCGCGCCGGTGGAGCCGGAGATCTTCGTGGGTGGTCCGCACGCCGGTGTCGCAGACGCCGACGCCAACGGAGGGCACCCCCGGGTGGAGGCCCCAGCCGTCGCAGGACCGGAGGAGGCCGTGGTGCCACTGCTTGTCGAACCGCGGATCGTCGGGACACGCGAGCGGGAAGAGGAACCAG
Organism: uncultured Planctomycetaceae bacterium; assembly: GCA_964428225.1. Classification (GTDB taxonomy): domain Bacteria; phylum Planctomycetota; class UBA1135; order UBA1135; genus JBFMCU01. Next base: position 11,499 of record CAYRXS010000149.1, on the reverse strand, counting down.
TCCGGCTCGGCGTACTGGAAGAGCCCCGTCGACGTCAGCTCGCGCACGAGCGCGCGCTCCGTGCTCCCCTCCGAGACGCGCAGGACGTACTCGTCCGTCTCGGGCACGTAGGCGACGACCTCATGGCCCCCGGCGATCCGGCGCGCGGACGCGATCCTCGCCGCGATCTCGGCCGGACCCCATCCGAGCGTGGCGAGAGCGTCCGGCTGCCGCGGGCGCGCGATGACTTGGCCGGACAGCTCGCGGACTCCCTCCACCTCCGCGAGGTCGTCGACGGGCGGGCGGGGTTCCGCCGGAGCCGCGGCGAGGAGGAGCCCGAGGGAGAGGGCGGGGATCCCGAGGAGCGCGGGATGGTGCTTCGTCATGGTGTGCGTCGCGAGGAGTGACCTTTCGGGGGAGGCGAGCGCAGGCTCGACGATCGCGGACCGGTTTTCAAGGACCGAGCGCTTCCGATCCTCGATCCCCGCGCGCCGGCGATCCGTTACGATGGCCGCTCACGGAGGCCACCATGCACGGAAGACGACGCTCCGGAATCGCCACGCTCCTCGCCCTCGGCGCCCTGACCGCCCCCGCGACGGGGATCCCGGGCGACTGGCCCACCTTCCGGGCGGACGCCGCCCGCAGCGGCTACACCCCCGAGATCCTGCCCCCCGCGCCGCAGCTCGTGTGGCTCCACGTGGCCGAGCACCCGCCCGTGCCCGCCTGGCCCCGCCTGCCGAAGATGAGCTTCGATCGCGCCTTCCAGCCGATCGTGGCCGACGGAGTCGTCTTCCTCGGGGACTCCGTGGACGGCAAGGTGCTCGCCCTCGACGCGGAGACGGGCGTGGAGCTGTGGCGCTTCCACACGGAGGGACCCGTGCGCTTCGCCCCGGTGGCGTGGGAGGAGCGGCTCTTCGTGGGGAGCGACGACGGCTTCCTCTACTGCCTGCACCAGGGGGACGGCGAGCTCCTCTGGAAGCGGCGCGGCGGAGGCGACGCGCGGCGGGGACTCGGCAACGAGCGGATGATCTCGCGCTGGCCCGTGCGCGGCGGGCCCGTCGTGCGCGACGGCGTCGTGTACTTCACGGCGGGGATCTGGCCCTCGGACGGGATCTGGGTGAACGCGGTCGACGCCCGCACCGGCGAGCTCGTCTGGGTGAACGACGACACCGGCGCGATCTACATGCCCCAGCCCCACGGCGGAGCGAACGCGGAGAGCGGGATCGCGGCCCAGGGTCACCTCGTGGCCACCGAGGAGCACCTGCTCGTCCCCAACGGCCGCGCCGTGCCGGCGTCCTTCCGCCGCGCGGACGGGGAATTCGAGTACTTCCATCTCCAGGCGAACAGCCCCGCCGGGGGCACGGCGACCATGGCGTCGGGCAAGGTCTTCTTCAACAGCGGCCGGTTCTTCCACGCGAAGACGGGGCTCACCGGCGGCGACACCGGGAGCACGGCGATCGCGGGACTGCCCGACGGGGTGGTGACCGCGACCCCGCAGGGCATCACCGCGTTCCGCTGGGGCGAGCCCGATCCCGAGAGGGGCACGCGCTCGCTGGAGAAGCGCTTCGAGGCTCCCGTCGCCCTCGCGGACCGCGCGGTGATCGTGGCCGGGAACCGCGTCGTGGCCGGGGGCGAGGATCGCGTCTCGATCGTCGACCTCGAGACCGGGGAGCGCACCTGGTCCTTCGAGGTCTACGGAACGGTCCACGGTCTCGCCGCGAGCGACGGGCGGCTCTTCGTCTCCACGGACGAGGGGCAGCTGTACTGCTTCGCGGAGGAGGTGCCCGAGTGGGGTCTCGTCGAGCACTGGCCGGAGACCGGTCCGGCCTACGCGCACCTGGGGCTCGACGAGGGCGACGCGTACCTCGCGGGGGGGATGCTGACGGCGGACACCGGCGTCAGCGAGGGATACTGCCTCGACGTCGCGGCGGGGGACGGGCGCGACGCCTACGGGCTCGCCCTCGCGACGAACCTGCACATCATCGCCCTCGAGTCGGATCCCGAGAAGGTGGCCATCGCCCGACGCGAGCTGACCGCGGCCGGCCTGTACGGGACCCGGGTGACGGTGCACCAGGCCTCGGCGGAGGACCTGCGAGCGTATCCCCCCTGCTTCGCCGATCTGATCATCGCGTCCCGCGGCGGACCCCCTCTTGATCGTGACGTGCTCACCCGGTTGGCGAGGCCGGGAGGAGGAGTGATCCACCTCGGGGGCGGCGATCCCGAGATCCGTGAGCCCCTCGAGGGCGCGGGCTCGTGGACGCACCAGTACGCGGATGCCGCGAACACCGTCTGCTCGGGGGATTCGATCCGGGGTCCGCTCGGGATGCTGTGGTACCGCGACCTCGACCAGGACCTGCCCCAGCGTCACGGGCGCGGGCCGTCGCCGCTCTATCTCGGCGGGCGGATCTTCTCGCTCGGGATGGACTCGCTGGTCGCGGTCGACGCCTACAACGGACGGCTGCTCTGGGAGCATCCGTTCCCCGGGATCCTGCACGCCTACCACGGCGATCACCTGATGGGCACGTCGGGATCGCACAGTCCCTACTGCGTTTCCGAGGAGGCTGTCCACGTGCGGCGGGACGATCGCTGCGTGCTCGTCGATCCGGAGACCGGCGCGGAGAAGGGCGTCTTCCGCGCGCCGACCGGCCCCGACGGCGAGCCGGGCATCTGGGGATTCATCGCCTGCGAGGGCGGGATCCTCTTCGGCTCGCTCGCCAATCCCGAGCACGTCGTGACCTTCCGGTACGTCCAGGGGGGCGACCTGAGCACGCAGCTCACCGAGTCCACGACGTTCTTCGCTCTCGACGCGGAGACCGGCGAGGAGAAGTGGGTGTATCGCGCGGAGCATTCGATTCGCCACAACGCGATCGCCATCGGCGGCGGGCGCGTGTACCTGATCGACAGGCCGCTGGCGACGTTCGATCTGACCAAGGAGGAGGAGCCCGCCGATCAACGACCTTCGCACGAGTCAGGCACGTTGCTCTGCCTGGACGCCGAGACCGGGCGCCCGCTCTGGGAGGTCGACGAGGACGTGTACGGAACCCTGCTCGTCCTGGGCACGGCGCACGACTCGCTCCTGATGGGATACCAGCCCACGCGCTTCCGCCTGGAGTCCGAGGTCGGAGGCCGGATGGCCGTCTTCGATGCGCGGACCGGCGAGCGTCGCTGGGACGAGGAGGTTCGCTACGACTCGCGTCCCACCCTCGTCGACCGCACGATCTACGCCCAGGGCGGCGCGTGGGATCTCCTCTCCGGCGAGGAGCGTCCCTTCGACTTCAGCCGCTCCTACGGCTGCGGGATCCTCGCCGCGGGCCTCGAGCTGCTCGTCTTCCGCTCCGCGACCTTCGGGTACTTCGAGCTGGACCTGAACGAGAGGACGGAGAACTTCGGGGGCATCCGGCCCGGATGCTGGATCAACGCCATTCCCGCGGGAGGGCTCGTCTTGGCGCCCGACGGCACCACGGATTGTGTGTGCAGCTACCAGAACCGGGCGTGGATCGCCCTGGCGCCCGAGGACCTGCGCCTGCCCTCCGCCGTTCCCGCGAGCGGGGGTTTCGCGGAGCCGGTGCGCGTCGAGCTTCGCGCGCGCGAGCCGGAGGCCGAGGTGCGTTACACCCTCGACGGCACCACCCCCACCGAGGCCTCGCCCCGGTTCACGAAGCCATTCCTCGTCGAGGAGACGGGCAAGCTGAAGATGCGTTCGTTCCGCGACGGCTCCTTCCCGAGCCCGGTGGCGAGCGCGGAGTTCGTGATCGATCCGCTGCTCCTGCCCCTCGACGAGAAGCGCTGGAGGGTCTGGGGCCGCGAGCCTCCGGTCAACTCGCCTCCCGGTCGCTGGACCACGTCCGGGGACACGGTCACCCAGCACCTGAACATCCACTCCCCCATCCCCGAGGGGGCGGATCCGACAAAGCTCCCCAACTACGGAAGCCTCCGCATCTTCGAGGACGGCTCACGGTGGACGGACGGCGAGCTCCGGCTGCAGATCCGCTCGCCCGACAACGACGGCATCGGCGTCGCCTTCCGCGTCCGTGACGAGCACCACCACTACCTCCTCCACATGGACAGCGAGCGCCGCTTCCGCACGCTCGCGGTGCGCGACGGGGACGAGTTCCGCGTCCTGGCCGAGGACCGCATCCCCTACCGCGTGGGCGCGTGGCTCGACCTGCGCGTGGTCCTCGAAGGCCCACGCATCGAGGTCTTCCTCGACGGCGAGCGCATCCTCTACGCGACCGACGGCACGCATCCCCGAGGGACGATCGCCCTGCACTCCTGGGGCTCCACCGGCGTGCAGTTCCGCCGGATCACGTTCGATCCGCGCTGAGATCGCGTGGATTACCTCCCCTCGGCCCGCAGCCGACGGTAGGTCTCCGCCTCCTCCGTGCGCCCCTCCGCCTCGAGCAGCTCCACCAGCGCCTCGAAGAAGTTGGCTTGCCCGGGGCGGATGGCCACCGCGCGCGCCATGTGCTCGATCGCGCCGTCGACGTCCCCTTCCGCCTGGAGGCACAGCCCCAGGTTGAAGTGGGAGGGAGCCCATTGGGGCCCGTCCCGGAGGAGGTGCCGGTAGTACACGACGGCCTCCTGCGGACGGTTCTGGCTCATCAGGTTCTGGGCGAGCCGATCCAGCGCGAAGTAGTTGTCGGGATCCTCCGCGAGCACGCGGCGGAAGACGATCTCGGACTCCTCCCAGCGGCCCTGGTTGTTCATCTCCTGGGCGCGAAGCAGGTCCGCGTAGGCCTCCACCATCCCGCTCGGGGAGGCCCGATCCCCCAGGTCCAGAGGGTGAGGGAGCTCCTCGTCCGAGCCTCCCACCACCGCGTACCCGATGTCCCGCAAGGCCTGGAGCAGCTCCTCGTCCGCCCCCCCGGTCTCCTCGTCCTGCGGGAGCGGAGGTCGCGCCGTGAGCCGGATGATCTCCTCCCGGTACCGACGGAGCTCATCGGGTCGTTCGGAGGCGAGGTTGGTCTCCTCGCGCGGATCGCTCCGGGGATCGTAGAGCTCCGGCTCCGCGCCGTGCAGGTACTTGCCGCGGGAATCGATCCAGCCGGCCAGCGGGGACCATCCGTAGGAGATGAAGCCCGTGTAGGACTCCAGGTAGATCCCCCGGTCGTCGGAGGGCGCGGGAGGGCCGACGTCGATCCCGTCCAGGCCCCCGGGAGGCTCCAGCCCCATGGAGCGGGCCAGGGTGGGGTACACGTCCACGACACTCACCGGCTCGGGGCGACGCTCTCCGCCCCGCGCCGCTCCGGGAAGGCGCAGGATCATGGGCACCTTCAGGGTGGGCTCGTAGCAGTACATCCCGTGGGTGTGCTCCCCGTGCTCGCCAAAGGCCTCTCCGTGGTCGGCCACCACCAGCACCGTGGTCCGGTCCATCGCATCCTCGTCGCGCAGGGCGTCGAGGAAGCGGCCGACCTCGCGATCGGCGAAAGCCACCTCTCCCAGGTACGCGGCGCGGGCGGAGTCGCCGAAGTGGAACTCGGGCGGAGGTGCGTAGGGACCGTGGGGATCGAAGAGGTGCACCCAGACGAAGAAGGGCTGGTCGCGATCCCGGCCGCGGATCCAGTCGACGGCGGCGGAGATCACCTCGTCGGCGGGGCGCGCGTGGATGTGGCTCGACGTGCTCTCGCCCTGGCGGGCGGGAGCGTCGTACCGGTGGAATCCCTGGTCGAGACCGAAGGTGGGGTCGAGGACCACGGCGGCGATGAACGCGGCGGTCTGGTGGCCGGCCTCCGAGGCGAGCTCCGCCAGCGTGGTCGCCGAGCGGGGCAGCGCCCGCAGGCCGTTGGCTCGAATCCCGTGTCGGGTCGGGTAGAGCCCGGTCAGCATCGAGGCGTGGGCGGGGAGGGTCACCGGGGTGACCGTGTAGGCCGCGTCGAAGGTGATCCCCTCGGCGGCGAGGGCGTCGAGACGAGGAGTGGCGGCCTTCGCTCCGCCGTAGCACCCGACGACGTCCGCCCGGGTCGTGTCGAGGGTGATCAGCACCGCGGAGCCTCGTTCTGCCCCTCCGCCACATGCGACGCCGAGGAGGGCGGCGGCGAGGGCGATCAGGAGCGAGCGTCGGGGGGCGAGATGCCGTTCGTCATTCATGCTCATCGGATGCGGTGAGGAGTCGAGAGGTCAAGCTACCGCCGCGGAGACCCTTTGGAAACCCCTCCCTCGACGTGCGGATCCCGGGAGCTGCTAGGATCCGGGGCATGAAGCCGCTCCTCTCGATCGCCCTGTCGTTCCTGCTCGCGCCCTGGCTCCCCGCCGACGTCGGCTCGTCCGGCACCCACCTCACCGGGGTGCAGGAGACCGAGCATTTCCACGTGCGCTATCGCCCCGGCTCGCGGGCGGGGGCGTCGGTCGACCGGACGGCCGCGCTCGTGGAGCTCGAGTACGCGGAGATCCTCGAGGAACTCGGCATCGCGGGGAAGGTGGACGAGAGCGAGCCGTTCCTCCTCTTCCTCTACGACGACCTCGAGGAGCTGGAGGAGATCACCGGCGTCGGGGGCACGGGCGGCTTCTCCGCGGGGCGCGAGAGCCACGCCCCGTGGGACAACGACCAGACGCGCAAGCACGAGGTGGTGCACATCGTCGTCGCCGCGATGGAGCCGACCGGCAAGGAAGAGCGCAACATGTTCTTCGCCGAGGGGATCGCCAACGCGGTGCTCGAGTTCGTCCACGGCATTCCCGTGCACTCCGTGGCGGCCTACGAGCGCAACCGAGGCAGCCTGCCCGCGCTGCGCACGCTCGTCGAGCACCCCGACTTCTACACCTTCCTCGGCGAGCACCCCGGACTGAACGCGTACGACGTCGCGGGCAGTTTCTTCCTGTACCTGCTCGAGACGCACAAGCCACGCAAGGTCATGGAGTACTACCACGGCAAGCCGATCGAGAAGGCCCTGGGCAAGTCGATCGAGAGGATCGAGAAGGGGTGGCACGCGCGGCTCGACGCCTTCCCGATCCGGCCGGCCCTCGAGACCCTGCTGCGCCAGCGCCGCGGCGACGGCGGCGAGTTCACGAAGCTCGAGCCGCCGCCGCGGGACCTGCCCGCCGAGGTGCTCGGCGCGCCGGAGGACTGGCGTTCGGTGCTCGGCGAGCTCGTGGCGACCGACGAGATCGGGGAGTGGAAGCTCGGCGGCGACATCGTCACGGCGCACAACTCGAACGGCGCGGACTGGTCCCACGCCGAAGTGCCGGACGCGACGCTCGGCGACTGCGTGCTGCGGTTGAAGGCGAAGACCGGGGGCAAGTGCTGGGGCGTCAAGATCCGCTACGGAGGCGGCTGCGAGGCGATACTGCTCGGCATGGGCGCGTTCATCTACACGCCCGCGGGCGGCATCGCGTTCACCGACACGTTGAAGCTGAAGGCGAACGACGAGGTCGACCTGATCCTGCGCGTACACGGCGGCCACGCGGAGGTCTGGGTGAACGAGACGTTCTATCTCGAGGCGGACCTCGCTCTCTCCCCCTCCCCCATCGGGATCGGGCTCGTGGGCGGCGATGCGACCTTCACCGAGTTCGGGGTGCGCGAGCTCTGAGATCGGAGCGGGCCTCCCTCGCGACGCGCGGAAGGTCAGGCGTCCCGCTCCAGCAGCAACGCCCAGCCCAGGGTCGTCCGACGGGTCGGAGTGAGCTCCTCCGGCGTGAGGTGCACGTGGAACGGGCGGTGGCCGGGGGCGCGAACGTCAAAGTCCAGCGCGCCATCGGGGACGAGGAGCAGGAGCACGGGCGATCCGGATCGGTCGACCGTTCTCGAGGTCTCGTCCCAGGTCTCCGTGATCGTCCAGCGGTCCCCCTCCTGCCGCGTGCCGGAGGCGGTGGTACGCACTGCTCCCTCCGAATCCCGCACCTCGAGGGTGAAGCGCGGAGCGGCGAGAGGATGAACGTCGTCCCGGCCCTCCCGGAGATCGCCCCAGCAGTTGTAGTCGATGAGCTCCACGACCGGGCCGTCGGGCGTCTCGGGATCCGCGCTGTAGAGGAACAGCTGCAGGCGGCGCGGCACGTCCGCGTCCACCACGAGCTCCTGCATGCCGTCGAGGGGAACGGTCAGGTCCAGGAGGAACTCCTGGCGCTCCAGTCCGGTGCGGCCGCCGAAGACGAGGGTCAACAGCCCCGCCGGCAGACCGTGGAGGCGGGCCTCGCCGCGGGTGTCGAGCTTGGCATGGAAGTTCAGGCCCGAGTGGGGCGGCGCTCCCTCGGACGCAAACATCGGCCGCTCGTCGCCGGGGCCATGGACCCAGAGGGTCGCTCCTCCGATGGGCCGTCCGCCGCGGTCCACGAGGCGCAGGGTGAGGTCGCGGGCCGGGTAGAGCTCGAGGTCGAGGCGGTGCTCGCCGGCGTCGTACCTCTGGTGGGACAGGGTCTTCTGCGCGTAGCCGGACGCGGTGAACCAGAGCATGATGCGGGCCGGAGTGAGGCCCGGTAGCTCGTAGACGCCGTTCTCGTCCTCCACCTTCCGGGGGTGGACGCGCTTCCAGCCGCGGTCGCTGGAGGCGGCATGGATCTCGAACGAGGGCACCGGGGCGCCCGTGAGGGCGTCCGTGACCCGCCCGACGAGCCGCACGTCCCACACCGCCGAGGGATCGAGGGTCAGCACGACGTCTTCCGTACCGGACGCCACGGTCGCGAAAGCCTTCCGCAGCGGGTTCTCGGGATGGGTGGCCGTGACGAGGAAGAAGCCGTCGTAGAGGCGGTCGAGGCGGAAGGCACCCGTGGTGTCGGTGCGGTTCCCGTCCCGTTCCGCGACGTACTCCCATCTGCGGACGGAGGGCGTCAAGCCCTCGCCGACGCCCAGGATGCGATCGCCCTCGATCTTCACGAGGGCGTCGGCCACCTCGTTGCCTTCCTCGTCGACCACGCGCCCCGCGATCACTCGCTCCGGCTCGAGCTGGACCGTGACCTCGTTCGGGCCGTCGGGCTGGATCTCCACGGGTTGCACCGCCTGGACCGCGTATCCGGCCGCGGACACCACGACCGCGATCGGGCGGTCGGGGCCGAGCTCCGGAAAGAGAAAGGAGCCGTCCGCGTCCGTCGTGGTCTGCTTGCGCACTGCGTAGCGCAGGCGGACGTCGGCGCCCGCGATCCCGTTCCCGTCCGCATCGACGACCCGGCCGGTGAGGTCGCTCACGCCGTATCCGGAGAGGACGATCTCGAGGGAGCCGTCGGCCGGGGAATGCACCTTCTTCCACGGGCCGAAGCCCGGCGCCACGGTGCGGAGGAAGTAGGGATGCGGCGTCAGATCGGTGAGGACGAAGGCGCCGTCGCTCCCGGTCGTGGTCGTGGCGCCCGGAGGTCCGAGGCGGGTCTTGCCCGCGCACGCGGCCGGATCCTCGTCCGCCGGCGTCCAGCTCGGGAGGGCTTCGACCTTCACGTCGGCGAGGGGCTCGAGGGCGGGACCGAGGACGCGGCCGGTGATCTGCTCCGCTCGTGCGACGATGAGCACGACGCCCTCGAGGGCCTCGCCGGGCTCGAGGGAGCCCGTCAGGCGTCCCACCGGGACGCAATCCGGGGCCGGAGGCCTCGATCGCGAAGTACGCGCCGAGGTGCTCCACGAGGAACCTGCCGGAGGAGTCCGCCACGACCTCGCGATCCGCGGGGTCGCGTCGCCTAAAGTCGTTCCACGGAGTGCGAACGCACCAGCCACGCACCGAGGCATGGGGGACGGCCTGGCCCTCCTCGTCGACCACCGTGCCCGCCACGCTGCCCCCGCCGGAAACGCGGACGACGATCCGCTCCTCCTCGCCGGTCTTCACGAAGCAGTTCGGCCACGAGAGAGCGGCCGTCGTCTCCGCCCCGGCCGCGACGGCCACGAACTCGATCCCGGTGCCGTGGAGCAGCGGGAAGACTGCGCACCCCGCGGCATCCGTGACGAGCTCGTCGGGCTCCTCGCCGAGGGCGTCGGCGTCCTCGGCCCGCAGGCGCACGTTGACGCCGGCCACGGGGGCCTCGTCCTCGATCGTGCGCACCTCCACGACGACGGCCGTGTCGGCCGTATCCAGGCCGAGCCCGAGCTCCCGACGTTCGCTTTCGACCTCGCCCCCGACCGGCAGGAGAGGTTCGTCGGTCACGACGGGCGACTGCGCATCCGCGACCTCGGGAGGCTCGTCGCCGCACGGCTGCAGGGCCGCGCCTTCGTGGGCGTACCATCCCGCCGCCCCGATCACCACCGCCGCGGCCCCGATTCCGATCGCGAGAGTCGTCTTCTTCACGAGTGCACCTCCTCCCAGGATTCCAAGCGTGGGAACGATTGCCTTTCCCCCTCCCGCGAAGGCGAAGGGGGTGAGGGCGTGGATCAAGCTGTCCCGATCTCCTCCGAGCTCGCGCTCGAGACGTCCACGCAGGACGGTCAGGGCGCGGGAGAGCCGCTTGCGAACGGCTGCGGGGGACTCGCCGCGACGTTCCGCGATCTGTCGGGCGTTGAGTCCGTCGAAGTAGCGGAGGAGGACGGTGGTTCGTTCCGGCTCCTCGAGAGCCACCACCGCCTCGACGATTCTCTGCTGCATCGCAACCCGGGCCAGTACGTCGTACGCGGAGGACGTGGCCTCTTCCTTCGCCGAGGCGCGCTCGCGCAAGGCTCGTGAGATGGCCCGTTGGGACCTCTTCCACGCCAGCGTGCGGACGACCCGCGAGAGCCACGCCCTCAGACCGGCTCCACTCGCCAGCCGTGGGGGTTTCTCGAGGGCCGCGACCCAGGTGTGCTGGACCAGGTCCTCGGCCGAAGCGGGATCGGCGACGAGTCGCCGCGCCAGAGCCTGAACCCAGCTCAGGTTCTCCAGGAGCTCCGTCTCGTCGATCGTTCGGGCCGGGGATTCCATCGCACTCGATGGTAGGGATCGCTCGGTCGTCCAAGTGTGACAGATTCGCCTCGAAAGGGACGCCTCGCGACACCGTTTCGAAACCTCCGAGCGCGGGGGAGGCAGTCGCTCCTCCGCTCCCGGGCCCGGATTACGCGAACATGACGGCGTCGGTCCAAATGGTCGAATCTCGCCGGCAATCCGTGCAGTCGCCCTAGAATGCAGACCGAGAGAAGGGAAGGGGATTTCGCGACATCCCATGCCTCCGAAGGACGGATCAGCAAGTTGAGATCCATACGACAGCGCCTCACGTTCCCCCTGTTGGCCGGATCGCTCGTGGCCCTCGCGATCGCGGGGATCGTCCTGCACACGACCATGTCCCGGGCGCTCGTGGCGTCGTTCGACGAAGCGCAGCTCGCCAAGGCGCAAAGCGTCGGGCTGCTCATGGAGTTCACCGGCACGGAGATCGAGCTCGACGACGCGTTCGCACTGATACCCGCCTACGCGGGCGGAACGGATCCCGAGTACTGCGAGCTGTACTCCGACGGGGTGGACGAGGGATTACGCTCTGCGACGCTGGGCGAGACGGACCTGCCCCGACGGGGCGGCCCCCCCGAGGCGCCGGAGAGCTGGGACCTGACGCTCCCCGACGGACGAGAGGGACGGGCCCTCGGCGTGGGGGGGGGGGGGGGGGGGGGGGGGGGCCCGCCCCCCGCCCCCCCCCGGGGGGGCCCCGGGGGGG
>CAYRXS010000148.1:0-16161 GCA_964428225.1 uncultured Planctomycetaceae bacterium | reverse complement strand
GAGCTTCATGCCTTCCCGGCGGCACAGCTTGCACTTGTTTTCGGTGTAACGCGCCATGGGTGGTGTTTTGCTCTGGAATCAAACGCGCCGGCGCTTGCGTGCACGGCAGCCGTTGTGCGGAAGGGGGGTCACGTCCTGGATCATCGTGATCTTCAGCCCGGAGTTCGCGAGGGCTCGAATCGCCGACTCGCGTCCCGAGCCGACACCTTTCACGCGAACCTCGACCGTCTTCATGCCGTGGCGCATCGCCGCGAGGGCGGCTCGATCCGCCGCGCGCTGGGCCGCGTAAGGGGTGCTCTTGCGAGTACCCCGGAATCCCACGGTCCCCGACGAGCCCCAGGAGATCGTGTCTCCGTTCGGGTCGGTGATCGTGATGTGGGTGTTGTTGAAGCTGGCCTTGATATGAACGATGCCCTTGGCAACGTTCTTCTTGACCTTGCGTTTGGTTGACTTGCCCATGTCTTGGTACGCCTGTTCCCTGGAGCGGCGGCTACTTCATGCCCTTGACGGATTTCTTCCCGGCGACCGTCTTCTTGGGCCCTTTCCGGGTCCGGGCGTTGGTCCGCGTCCGCTGCCCCCTCACGGGCAGTCCGCGGCGGTGCCGTAGCCCGCGGTAGCAACCGATGTCCCGAAGACGGCTGATGTTGCCCGCGATCACGCGACGCAGCTGGCCCTCCACGGTGTAGGTCTTCTGGATGTAGGAGGCCAGGTTCTGGATCTGCTCCTCGGTGAGCTCACCCGCCTTCATGCCCCGATCGAAATCCAGGGCGTCACAGATCTTGAGGGCGGTCCCACGGCCGATCCCGAAGACGTACGTCAACGAGATCTCGAGGCGCTTGTTGTTGGGGATGTCGACTCCGATGACTCGAGGCATTTCGCTCGCTCCGATGAACGGGGTGGGGTTCTACTTGCCCTGTCTCTGCTTGTGGGTCGGGTTCGATTTGCAGATCACGCGGACGACTCCGCGACGCTTGACGATCTTGCAATGCATGCAGATGCGGCGGACGCTGCTTCGTACCTTCATCTACTGTTCCTCTTCTTGCGATTACCGCGGTAGACGATCCTCCCCTTGGTGAGGTCGTAGGGAGACATCTCCACCGTGATCTTGTCCCCGGGGAGGATTCGGATGTAGTGCATCCTCATCTTCCCGCTCACGTGCGCAAGGATCTCGTGGCCGGACTCGAGCTTTGCCCGGAACCTCGCGTTGGGGAGCGCCTCGGTGACGATCGCCTCCACGGTGATTGGTTCTTCTTTTGCCATGCGGTCAGCTTCCGCCTCCCGTCAGCTTGCACAGCTCCCCAAACACAGCGTCGGGAGCCTGTTCGCCGTTGACGTTCTTGACGAGCCCCTTCGCGCCGTAGTAGCCGGCGAGGGGTTCCGTCTGTTCGTGATAGACACGCAGGCGCTCGAGCACGACCTCCGCGGTGTCGTCCTTGCGCGTGTACAGCTCGCCGCCGCACGAATCGCAGACTCCCTCGGTCTTCGGGGGATTGAACTGCTTGTGCATGATCGCGTCGCAGCCCCGGCACAGCAGGCGTCCGCCGATGCGATCGACGATCACCTCGTCCGCCACCTCGAGGTTGAGGACCAGCACCTCCACGGAGTCACCGAGCCGGGCGTCCAGGGCCTCGGCCTGGGGAACGGTGCGGGGAAAGCCGTCGAGGAGGTAGCCCTCGCGGCAGTCGCCGCGGGAAACGCGGTCGAAGAGCATGTCGAGGACGACCTCGTCGGGGACGAGCTTGCCCGCTTCCATGTACTCCTTGGCCCGGTTCCCGAACTCCGTTCCGTTCGCCAGGTTCTCCCGGAACAGATCGCCGGTGGAGATGTGCGGCAGGGCGCACTTCGTGCTGAGGCGCACCGCCTGGGTGCCCTTGCCCGCTCCGGGACCACCGAGAAGGATGATGACCTTCGACATGATGCTACTGACGCTTCGCCCAGCCGCCGCCGAGCCCCGCGCCTCCTCCGCCTTTACCTTTCATGAAGCCTTCGTAGTTGCGCTGGACGAGCTGCGCGTTCAGACGGTCCACGAGGTCCATCCCCACCCCGACCACGATCAGGGCCGACGTGCCGCCCAGGAAGAAGGCGAGCTGGCCCTGCAAGCCGGGGATGTTCCCGGTGACGAAGTTGGGCAGGACCGCGATCATGGACAGGAAGACCGCGCCGGCGAGCGTGATCCGGGTCAGCGTCTCCTTCAGATAGGAGGCCGTCTTGGCCCCTGGTCGAATCCCGGGAATGAACGAGCCGTGCTCCCGCAGGTTGTCCGCGATCTCCTCGGGTCGGAACATCAGGTTGTTCCAGAAGAAGCAGAACCCGAACACCAGGGCCAGATACGTCGTGATGTAGACGAATCCGTCGGTGTCGCTGAAGATCCCCGACAGCACGTTCCACCGGAAGAAGGTGAAGATCACGCTTGGGAGGATGAACAGAGCCCCGGCGAAGATGATCGGCATCACGCCGGCCATGTTGATCTTCAGGGGCAGGTAGTGGCGTTGACCGCCGTAGACTCGTCGTCCCCGGGTCAGCCGCGCGTACTGGATCGGCACCCTCCGCTCGGCCTTCTGGATGAGGACGATGAAGACGACGACCACGACCCAGATGCCGATCAGCGTCAGGATCGTGTTGTAGGCCTCCTCCTGCTGCTCGACGACCTGGGCGAGGCTCGCCGGCATCTGGGAGATGATGTTGGCCATGATCACGAGCGAGGCGCCGTTGCCGACGCCGTACTCCGTGATGAGCTCACCGATCCACATCACCAGGATGGCGCCGGCCATGAGGCAGATGATCACGATGAACATCGGGGCCAATCCGCCGCCCGCGCCACCGGACAGCAGGTAGCCGTCCTTGAAGTAGCCGAACCAGATCATGATCGCCTGGAGGAGGCTGATCGGCACGACCGAGAGGCGCGTCCACTGGTTGATCTTCTTCTGCCCGCTCGCTCCCTCCTTCGAGAGCGCCTCGATCTGAGGGGAGACCTTCGCGAGCACCGAGAAGATGATCGACGCCGAGATGTACGGCATGATCCCCAGGGAGAAGATCACGGCGTTGCCGAGCGCACCCCCGGAGAATGCCGACAGGAGACCGAAGGCGTTCTGCGTCGATTCCGAGAGCTGCTTGAGCTTGTTCGGATCGAGCCCCGGGATGGGGATGTGGAAGCCCACCCGATACGCCACGAGCATCGCCAGCGCGACGAGAATCCGCCGGCGGGTCTCCGGGATCTTGAAGAGCTGTAGGGCGACGTGGCTCACTTGGCCGGAGTCTCCATGTCTTCGGGGGTGACTGCCTCGGGGGTGGCTGCCTCGGCGGCGCTCTCACGCCCCTGACTGTCGAGAAGGACGACCGATCCGCCGGCCTGACGGATCTTCTCCGCGGCGCTCTTGGAGAACTTCTGAGCGCGCACGGTCAGCTTCAGGGTGACCTCGCCGTTCCCGAGCACCTTGAGCAGGCGCGTGTTCAGGCTGACGAGTCCCTTCGAGAGGATGGCCTCGAGGTCGACGACCGCGCCATCCTCGAACACGTCGAGCTTGTCGACGTTGATGATCGTGTACTCGGTCCGGAACCGCGCGTTCGTGAACCCGCGGTTGGGCACGCGACGGTAGAGGGGCATCTGCCCGCCCTCGTAGCCGGCCCGCCGGTAGGAGCCCGAGCGCGAGCCCCAGCCCTTGTGGCCGCGTCCGCACGTCTTGCCCTTGCCGCTACCGATGCCTCGGCCGACACGCATGGGCGCCCGGTGCTTCGTGCCCTTCTCGCAGACGGTCTTGAGATCCATTGGTCTGGGTCCGTTTCGTGCCTTGGTCCTACCCGTCGCCGCGACGGAGCTCGGCCACCTCTTCCGGGGTCCTCAGCTGGCTGAGGGCGTGGAAGGTCGCCTTGATGAGGTTGATCGGGTTGTTGGAGCCGTAGGACTTCGTGAGGATGTTCTTGACCCCCGCCATCTCGCAGACGGCGCGCACCGAGGCCCCGGCGATGATGCCCGTTCCGGCCGAGGCCGGCAGCATCCGGATCATCGAGCCGCAGTGCCGCCCGGTCACCTCGTGCGAGATGGAGGCGTTCTCGTTCAGCGGAACGTGGATCAGGTGCTTGCGCGCATCCTTCGCCGCCTTCTCGATCGCGGGAGGAACCTGACGGGCCTTCCCGAAGCCGTATCCCACGATGCCCTCGCGATTTCCCGCCACCGACAGGGCGGAGAAGGAGAAGCGCCGGCCTCCCTTCACCACCGCGGCGGAGCGGTTGATCTTCACGAGCATCTCGGTGATGTTCTCGAGCTCGGCCGCCTCGACGGTATCCAGATAGGTGAGCTTGATCTTCATGCTAGAACTTCAGGCCCCCTTCCCGGGCCGCTTCCGCGAGCGCTTTGACACGACCGTGGTACTTCGAGGATCCGCGGTCGAACACCACGCGCTCGAGGCCCTTCTCCTGGGCCAGGCGAGCGATCTCCTTGCCGACGATCTCCGCCCGCTCGGTCTTCGTCTTTCCGGCGAGGTCCGAGGCGAGGCTCTTCGCGGCGGTGCCGACGCCGCAGATGGATCTGCCCGAGGCGTCGTCGATCATCTGGGCGTAGATGTGCTTCAGTGAACGGTGGACCGAAAGCCGGACCTTCGGACCGGAGCCATGCAACCGGTTCCGGGTCGACTTCCTGCGACGGTCCCTGCGGATCTGCTTGATCGAGTTGGCTCTCATCTTGAATCAGCTCCCGAAGGTCTTGCCGGCCTTGCGGCGGACGTATTCGCCCTCGTAGCGGATGCCCTTGCCCTTGTAGGGCTCGGGAGGACGGACGGCGCGAACGGAGGCCGCGAACTGTCCCACGACCTGCTTGTCGGGCCCGGAGACCTCGATACGGGCCGCCTTGGGTGTCTCCACCGTCAGCCCCTTCGGGATGTCGAACTCGACCGGGTGGCAGAAGCCGATGTTGAGGGTGAGCTTCTGGCTCTTGCTCTTGGCGTTCCAGCCGATGCCGACGATCTCCAGTTTCTTCTCGAACCCCTGGGACACGCCCAGGACCATGTTGTTGATGAGGGCGCGGGTCATCCCGTGGAACGCTCGCGACTCCTTCCTGCTGCCCTTTCCGTTGGGCTCGACGCGAATCTCCTTCGCGTCGATCACGACGTCCACCTCGGGGCGAAGCTCGATCTCGAGGCTCCCCTTGGGGCCATCGACCTTCACGGTCCGGTTCTTCTCGGCCGCCGTGACGCCGCCCGGGAGGGGGATGGGGCTCTTACCGATTCGGGACATGGCTCACCACACCTTGCAGAGGATCTCGCCTCCGACCTTGTTGTCGCGCGCGGTCGTATCCGAGAGGACTCCCTTCGGAGTGGACAGGATCAGCGTTCCGAGCCCGTGCAGCACCTGCGGGAGGTCCCGCACGCTCGAGTACACGCGACGCCCCGGCTTGCTGACTCGCTGGAGGCCGCGAATGACGAACTCGCCCTCGGGGCCGTACTTCAGCAAGACGTCGAGCCGGCTGGTCGGCGTGGCCGGGACGACCTCGTAATTCTTGATGTAGCCCTCTTCCTTGAGCACCTGGGCGATCCCCACCTTCATCCGGGAGGCGGGCATCGACACATCCTTCTTGTGCACGGTATTCGCGTTGCGAATCCGCGTGATCATGTCGGCGATCGGATCGGTCATCATGATGGTGATACTCCTCTCACGCCTACCAAGAGGCCTTGCGCATCCCGGGGATCTCGCCGAGGAGAGCGCGCTCGCGGAGACAGATCCGACAGATGCCGAACTTGCGATAGACGGCCCGGGGACGACCACACAGGCCGCATCGGCGGATGACGCGCGACTTGAACTTGGGCTTGGCCTTGGCCTTGTTGATGAGAGCTGTCTTGGCCATGGATCAATCCTCCGTCTGGTCGGCCGTGCGGAACGGCATTCCGAGGCCCTTGAGCAGGGAGAATCCTTGCTCGTCGTCGGGGGCGGTGGTCACGAACGTGATGTCCATCCCCTGCGTGTACTCGAGCTTGTCGAAGTCGATCTCGGGGAAGACGGTCTGCTCGGCGAGCCCGAGGGTGAAGTTGCCGCGACCGTCGAGCTTGTTCTTCACTCCACGGAAGTCACGGATACGAGGGAGGACGATGGAGATGAGACGATCGGTGAATTCCCACATCCGATCGCCCCGGAGGGTCACCGCGGCTCCGATCGGCATTCCCGCCCGGAGCTTGAAGCCCGCGATCGACTTGCGCGCCTTGCGCACCGTGGGACGCTGGCCGGTGATCGTGGCCAGATCGCGGACCGCGACGTCGATGCGGCCCTTGTTCTCGACCGCGCCCTTGCAGCCCATGTTCACGATGACCTTGGACAGCTTCGGCACCGCGTGCGCATTGCGGATGCCGAACTGCTCCATGAGGCTGGAGGTCACTTCCTTCTGGTAGCGTTCCTTGAGTCGGGGAGTCATCTCTAGGCCTCCGCCTTCTTCTGCTTCCGCGTGCCCTTGCCCGTGTCGGGATCGACGAGCATCACGTTGCTCGCGTGGATCGAGCATTCTTCCTGGACGCGCTCGCCCTTGGGGTTCTGCTGCGTTCCCCGCTTGTGCTTCCACCGGAGGTTGACGCCGTCCACGGTCACGCGGTTGTTGCTCTGGTCGGTGACGCGGACGACGCCCGTGCGCCCCTTGTCGTTGCCGGAGATGACGACCACCGTGTCGCCCTTGTGTATGTGCATCACACCACCTCCTGGGCGAGCGAGATGATCTTCATCTGGTTCCTTTCGCGCAGCTCTCGGGCCACTGCTCCGAAGATGCGCGTCCCCTTGGGGTTGCCGTCGGGATCGAGGATGACCATGGCATTGCGGTCGAACCGCACGTAGGAGCCATCCGGTCGACGGGTGTTCTTTCTGGTGCGGACGATCACTCCCTTCACGACCGTCCCGGGCTTGATGTCGGACCCCGGCATGGACTTGCGGACGGAGGCGACGATCACGTCGCCGAGACCCGCGTAGCGCCGGTGGGTTCCCCCCAGCACCTTGATGCAGATCGCCCGCTTCGCGCCGGTGTTGTCGGCGACGTCGAGCACGGTTTGCATCTGGATCATGCCTCACCCCCCTCGGCGACCTCCGGCAGGTCTTCCAACGGACGAGCGTCGTCCTCCGCGAGCGAGGTTTGGCGCGTGACCTCCACGAGACGCCAGCGCTTGCGCTTGGAGAGGGGGCGAGTGGACGTGACGATCACGGTGTCTCCCACCCGAGCCACGCTCTTCTCGTCGTGGACCGCGTACTTCGTGCTGCGACGCACGTACTTGCCGTACTTCGGGTGCCTGAACGTCCGGACGACCTCGACCGTGATGGTCTTGTCCGCCTTCGTGCTCGTCACGACGCCCGTGAGCTGTCGCCGTTTGTTGCGTGTTGCGGTCATGGTCAGCGCCGCTCCTGTCCTCGAATGCCGGTCGCCCGCTCGTGGAGCACCGTGGTCACCCTGGTAATGGCCCGTCGTACCGTCCGGATCCGCGCGGGGCTGGCAGCAGTCTCCGTGGCCGAACGAAAGCGCAGATCGAAGAGCTCCTTCCTCATGCTCTCCAGCTCGAATTCGAGCTCCGCGTCGGTCTTGCTTCTCACCTCTTCGATCTTCACGGAAGTATCTCCCTGTCGGCTCGATGAACTCCTACGTCGTGGGCAGGTGCCGGACCATCTTCACCTTGATGGGCATCTTGTGAGCGACGCGCTTGAGGGCGATCTTCGCCTTCTCCTCGGTCACTCCGCCCAGCTCGAAGATGACGGTCCCGGGCTTCACGGGGGCCGCCCAGAAATCCACGTCGCCCTTTCCCTTACCCATCCGGGTTTCCGCCGGCTTGGACGAGATGGGCTTGTGCGGGAACACCCGGATCCAGATCTTCGCCTGGCCGTCCGTGGCGCGGTTCGCCGCGATACGACCGGCTTCGATCTGCCGTCCGGTGATCCACGCCCAGTCGAGGGCCTGCAACCCGTAGTCTCCGAAGACCACGCGGTTGCCGCGGGTCGCGAAGCCCTTGAGCTTGCCTCTGTGCTGTTTGCGGTACTTGGTCCGCTTGGGCATCATCGCCATGGTCGCAGTTCCTCTCTATCCGTTGCGGCGCTCGCCGCCTCCGCGTCCTCTTCTGGGTCCACGGCCGCGGTCACCTCGACCGCCGCCCCGATACCCGCTGGGGGTTCCCTGGCCGAATCGCCAGTCGACCTTCTTGCCCGCTTCGACGTTCCCTTTGTAGATCCAGACCTTGACCCCGATGATGCCGTAGGTCGTGTGGGCCCGGGCCGTGCCGTAGTCGACGTGCGCCCGCAGCGTGGACAGCGGCACCTGGCCTTCCCGCTCCTTCGCGGTCCGGGCCATCTCCGCGCCGCCGAGGCGCCCGCTGACCTCCACCTTGATGCCCTTCGCTCCGGCCTGCATCGTGGTCTGGATGGCCTTCTTGATCGCGCGGCGGAAGGCCATGCGCTTCTCGAGGGCCTCCGCGATCACCTCCGCCACCAGGGCCGATTCGAGCTCGGGGCGCTTGATCTCGCGGACCGTGAGGTGGCAGGTCATCCGGGTGATGTCCTGGAGGTCCTTCTTCAGCTGCTCGACGCGGATGCCCTTGCGCCCCACGAGCACGCCGGGGCGCGCGGTGTGGACGATGATGTTGACCGCCTCGCCCGTGCGCTCGATCTCGATGCGGGGCACTCCGGCGGACTTGAACTCCGCGTTGATGTGCTTGCGGATCCGGTCGTCCTCGATCAGAAGCCGCCCGAAGTCCTTCTTGCCGGCGTACCAGCGCGAACGCCAGGGCTCGATGACCGCAATGCGATAGCCGGTGGGGTGTACTTTCTGTCCCATATGCTCAGCTCTTGCTCTCGCTCTCGGGGTCGTCGCGCTCACCGACCACGACGGTCAGGTGACTGGTCCGCTTGCGGTAGGGCATCGCGCGGCCCTGGGGACCGGGCCGCCAGCGAAGTCGATTCATGTGCAGGGGTCCGTCGTCGGCGCGACAGTCCACGACGTGCAGCCGGTTGACGTTCACGGTCTCGTCCTGGCTGGCGTTCGCCACCGCGGAATTGAGGACCTTGAGGTAGAACGCGGCCGCGCGGCGCGGTGAGAACTGCAGGATCTCCAGCGCCCGGTTGACGTCCTGGCCTCGGATCATGTCCGCGACCAGCCGGGCCTTCCTGGCGGTCAATCGCGCATAGCGATGACGAGCCATGTATCCGGTTGCCGTTGCCATGGATCAGCGCCCCTTCCTCTGAGATTCCTTCTTGTTCGTGTGTCCCCGGAAGGTCCGGGTCGTCGCGAACTCACCCAGCTTGTGCCCGACCATGTCCTCGGTGACGGAGACCCGCACGTGCTGCCTGCCGTTGTGGACCATGAACACGTGCCCGATGAAGTCGGGGGGGATGGTCGAGCGGCGAGCCCAGGTCTTGATGGGGCTCCGCTGTCCGCTCGACGCCAGCGCGTCGACCTTCTCGGCCAGCTTCGGATCGATGAACGGCCCCTTCTTGATGCTGCGTCCCACGGGTATGCCTCTACTTCTTCTTCTTCCTGCGGCGCAGGATGAATTTGTTGGACGGGTTGTTCGGCTTGCGCGTGCGGCCACCCTTGGCCAGCACCGCGGTGGGCGAGCAGGGATGCCGCCCTCCCTTGGTCCGACCCTCGCCGCCTCCGAGCGGGTGGTCGACGGGGTTCATCGCCGTGCCGCGTACCTTGGGACGACGTCCCATGTGGCGCCGCCGGCCGGCCTTTCCGAGCTTTACGTTCTGGTGATCCGTGTTCCCGATCCGCCCGATCGTCGCGCGACAGCGGACGTGAACGCGGCGCAGCTCCCCGGAGGGCAGCAGGATCACCGCGTAGTTCCCCTCCCGCGCCTGGAGCTGGGCGTAGGAGCCCGCCGAGCGGCAGATCTGGGCGCCGCGGCCGGGCTGGAGCTCGATGTTGTGGATCATGAGACCGATCGGAATGTCGGTCAGGTGCATCGCGTTGCCGGGAAGCGGGTCGGCCCCCGTGCCGGAGACGATGGTCTGCCCCACGCGCAGCCCCAGGGGGGCGACGATGTAGCGCTTGTCGCCGTCCGCGTACCAGATCAGGGCGATGTTCGCCGAGCGGTTCGGGTCGTACTCGATCGTCTTGACCTTGCCGGGGATGCCTTCCTTGTCCCGCTTGAAGTCGATCACGCGGTAGCGCCGCTTGTGCCCCCCGCCGCGACGGCGCGAGGTGATGCGGCCCAGGTTGTTCCGTCCCCCGGTCTTCTTGAGGGGCCGGAGCAGGCTCTTCTCGGGCTTCTTCGCGGTGAGCTCCGAGAAGTCGAGGACGCTCCCGTTCCGGCGTCCCGGCGAGGTCGGCTTGTATGTCTTGATACCCATGGCTGCGTTCTCCTAGAGGAGCTCGATGGTCTGCCCCTCCTCGAGGACGACGATGGCCTTCTTCCACGTCGAGGTTTGGCCGATGTTGCGCCCGCGCCGACGCCACTTCGGCTTCGTGCGGAGCGTGTTGACGCTCTTGACCCGGACGTCGAAGAGCTTCTCGAGAGCGCTGCGAATCTCGCTCTTGTTCGCGGTCAACGGGACCCGGAACGTGTACGCGTTCCGCGTGACCGTGGCGTCGGTCGCCTTCTCGGTGATCACCGGCTTGCGGATGATCCGGTAGCTTTGCTCGAGGGTGGTCACTGGTCAGCTCCTTCGGCGGCCGGGGATTCCGTCGGCCCCCCCACGCGTTGGGCCAGGGACTCCAGGGCGGTTCCCGTGGCGATGAGCAGCCCGCCGTTGAGGATGTCGAGCGCGCAGACGTTCCGGGCTTCCTTCACGGACACGCCGGGGAAGTTGCGGAACGACTTCCAGACGTTGTCGTCGTGCTCGTCGAGGATCACCAGAGCGCGCCGCGGGGCCCCGAGGTCGGCGAGGATCTTCCGCGCGCCCTTGGCCGAGGGGGCGGAGAACTCGCCGAGGTCCGCGATCACCACCTCGCCGTCCTGCAGCTTGCCGAACAGCGCCGATCGCGACGCGATCCGACGGGCCTTCGACGGCATGTGGTAGGTCCAGTTCTTGGGCTTGGGGCCGAACACGGTTCCGCCTCCCCGCCAGATCGGGGACTTCACGGAACCCGCGCGGGCGCGGCCGGTGTGCTTCTGGCGATAGGGTTTCTTGTTCGTGCCCCTGATCTCGGAGCGGCCCTTGGTGCTCGCCGTGCCCTGCCGCGCGTTGTTCTGGTACATGACGACCGCGTCCTTGAGGGTGCGGAAGAGCACGCGCCCGCGGTCCGTCTTGTCGTGGAAGGGGGTCTCGTCGAACTCGACCTCGCCGACGCTGCCCGCCTTGTAGCTCTTGACCTGCATCGTTCGCCTCAGCCTTTCTTCACGCCCGTCTTGGCCGTGCGCACCTGGAGGTACCCGCCGATCGGGCCGGGCAGAGCGCCCTTGATGAACAGGAGGTTGCGTTCCACGTCCACGGAGACGACCTCGAGGTTCTTCGTCGTGTGGCGCTTGGCCCCGAAGTGCCCGGACATCCGCTTGCCCTTGAAGACGCGGGCCGGGTAGGCGGAGGCCCCGATCGAGCCCGGCTGCCGGTAGTTCATGCAGCCGTGGGTCTTGGCGCCCCGCGAGAAGCCGTGCCGCTTGATCGTGCCCGCGAAGCCGCGGCCCTTGGTGGTTCCGGTGACGTCGACCAGGTCGCCTTCGGAGAACACGTCCACGTTGATCGTGTCCCCGGGGGACTGGTCGGCCGGGCCGGAGAGGCGTTCCTCCCGGAGGAAGCGCTTCGGAGCGGTGCCGGTCTTCGCGAACTGGCCGCGCTGCGGCTTCTTCGTCCGCTTGTCGGTGGTGTCGCCATAGCCGAGCTGGACGGCGTGGTAGCCGTCCTTTTCCTCGGTGCGCACCTGGGTGACGACGCAGGGACCCGCCGAGACGACGGTGACCCCCAAGTGGGTCCCGTCCTCGGTGAAGACCTGAGTCATTCCCGTCTTGCGTCCTAGGATCAGCGTCATGATTCCCTGAACTTCATCTGCACTGCCGGTTCGACCAGAACCGCGGGCTCCCTGGCGGGGTCACCCGGCGGTCGACGCCTGGCCACGCGGCGGTTGATGCGGTGGTTGTGAAAGCGGCCGGTCGCAGAGAAGGGCGTGTCTTCTCGGACGAACGTCCTCCGCTGTTCGCCGTCGCTCGCATGAGCGAGCGAACACACGGTGGTCAGAATGGGGTGGCGTGGTGCTCGATCACCGCTCCGTGGGGAAGCAGGTGCCGGTCACATCCCACGGGCTCCGTCGGATCGCGCGGATCCGGTCGAGCCCGCTCAAGACTCAAGCCTTGATACGGATGTCCACGCCGGCGGGCATGTTCAAGCTGGAGAGGGCGTCCACCGTCTGGCTGGTGGGCTCCGAGATGTAGATCAGCCGCTTGTGCGTCCGGATCTCGAACTGCTCGCGCGACTTCTTGTCGATGAAGGGTGAGCGTAACACCGTGTAGCGTTCGATCCGCGTCGGAAGAGGAATGGGACCGGCGACGAGCGCACCCGTTCTCTTGGCCGTCTCGACGATCTCGACGGCCGATTGATCGAGGGCCTCGTGGTCGTAGGCCTCCATGCGTATTTGGATCTTGTCGCTCATGTGGTCGTATGTGGCCCGGAGGCATACGGCGGCCGCAGGGACCGTCGCGACGCCTCGAACCCGGTGTTCGCTCCCCCCTCGGGACGGCCCGATCGCCCGCCGGGAGGGCGGGTTCGGAGCCGTAAAGGGGCGGAGAAGATAGCAGCGAGGCGGGGGGCGGTCAATCGCGCAGACCGACATTCTCGAGCCCTTCCGGGGGGATTTCCGGGAGCCCCGGCGGCGGCGGCCGGCGACCCGGGTCGCTCCGGGGTCAGGACCAGGTCAAACCGCGCGCCTCGAGGTCCTCGGAGGGGACCGCCCGGAAGCCGGCCGGGGTCAGGGAAAAGCTGGCCCGCCCCTGGGACAGGGACCGCAGGGTGGAGGCGTAGCCGAACATGTTGTAGAGGGAAACGAGCCCCTCGACCTTGCGGGTGCCCTCCCCCACCGTCAGGTCCGAGATGTCGGCCCGCTTCGCGTTCAGCTCCCCGATGATCCCGGACATGAACTCCTCGGGAGCCTCGATCTCGAAGGCCATGAGGGGCTCGAGAAGCACGATTCCGGCGTCCTGGAGCCCGGCGCGGAGGGCCTGGGACGCGGCCTGGACGAAGCCCGCCTCGGTGTCCCGCTCCGGCATGCTCTCCCCGCCGACGACGGTGATCGCCAGCCCCATGAGGGGGTAGCCGAAGGAGGGGCCGGCCTGGGCCTCCATCTCGAGGGCCTCCTCCACTGCGGGGCGGAGCTTGGGGGGGACGGGGCACTCCGGGCCCCAGGACACGGGCACACGCCGGGTGGCCAGGGAGCCCGGTGCCTCCTCGGGGGTGCTCTCCGCGACCGGCTCGACCACCAGCTCGACGGCGCCGAAGACGCGGGTGCCGCCCAGGGTCCGATCCACGCGGCCCGCCCCGCGGCCGGCGGTCGACGGGGCCTCGCGGTAGGCGACCCGGGGCCGCCCCACCCGGACCTGCAGCCGGAAGTCCTCCTGGAGGCGGTGCTCCTTGATCTCGAGGTGGAGCTCTCCCATGCCCGCGATGAGCCACTGCCCCGTCTCCTCGTCCTCGTTCACGTGGAAGCTGGGATCCTCGAAGACGAGCCGGTCGAGGGCGGTGCGCAGGCGGTCCCGGTCGCCGGTGGCCATCGGCTCCACGACGCGGGTGATCACCGGATCGGGGAAGTGGGGCGGCTCGAGGTGGAGGGGCTCGTCGTGCTCGCACAGGGTGTCTCCGGTGACGGAGAACTTGCAGCCGGTGAGGGCGACGATCTCGCCCGGCCCCGCCGCGTCGAGGGCGTGGCGGGCGTCCGCGTGCATCCGGAGGACGCGGGCGATCCGCTCCATCCGGCGCACTCGCGGGTTGAAGAGCTTGCCCCCGGGAACGACGGTTCCCGAGTAGATCCGCGCGAAGAGCAGGTCCTCGTTCGGGTCCGCCGCCAGCTTGAAGGCGAGGACGCACGGCGGCCCCTCCGGATCGGGGGGGCGCACGATCTCCGCGCCGGTCTCGGTGTGGACGCCGGCGGCGGGGGGTACCTCGTCGGGGGCGGGCAGATACTCCACGACAGCGTCGATCAGGGGCTGGACGCCCACGTTCCGCAGGGCCGCCCCGCACAGCACGGGCAGGAGCGTCCCCGCGAGGACCCGACGCCGCAGGGCCCGGCGCATCGTGGCCGCGTCGGGCATCCGCTCCTCCAGGAAGGCCTCGAGGATCTCCTCGTCATCGTCGGCGAGGGCCTCGACGAGCTCCCATTGCAGCACCTCCGCCTCCTCGCGGATCTCCTCGGGAACCTCGACGATCCGAGGGTGGCTTGCGGAGTCCTCCTCGGGGAACTCGATCCCCTCCCCCGCGATGAGGTCGACCACCGTGCGCAGCTCCCTCCCGCTCCCCACCGGCAGCTGCACGGGGATGGCGGGAGCGTCGAGCCGGCGCCGGAGGTCGGAGACGCACTCGAAGAAGTCGGCGCCCGGTCGATCGAGCTGGTTCACGAAGGCGATGCTGCTCACGCCGTGCCGCACCATCTGGCGCCAGACGGTCTCGGACTGGGCCTGGACCCCCCCGACGCCGTTGATGACGAGCACCGCCCCGTCGAGCACGCGCATGCACCGCTCCACCTCGACCGTGAAGTCCACGTGTCCCGGGGTGTCGATCAGGTTGATCGAGTACCCGTTCCAGGGCACGGTCGTCGCGGCGGAGGTGATGGTGATGCCGCGCCGTCGCTCCTCCTCCATCCAGTCCATCGTCGCGCTCCCCTCGTGCACCTCCCCCATGCGACGTTCGACACCGGAGTAGAAGAGGATGCGCTCGGAGACGGTGGTCTTCCCGGCATCGATGTGGGCGACGATGCCGATGTTGCGCAGCTCGGACAGTGGCATCGGGACAGTCTACGCCCGACACCGAACGATCAGAAGTTCAGGCGCAGGAACTCCTCCCCCCACGGATACCCCTCGAGCAGGTCCGGCCGAGGATCGCCGAGGATCGCGAACGCCGCGTAGAGGGCTTCGACGGAGGCGAGACCGGTCGGCGGATCGTCGTAGGCCTTCGACCGGCGGGGATAGGCCGTCCGGAGAGGAGGAAGGCGGCGGCGGCGGAGGTCGCCGTCCACGGTGCGGAGCAACGTGTCGACCCGACGCCAGGCGCAGTCGATCAGGAGGAGGTCCGCTCCTCGATCGGCCTCGGTGAGCTCGTCCCCGTCGGGATGGAGGAGGATCCTCCCCGCGGCCTCGAGGCGCCGGTCGGGGTAGTAGCTCACGAAGCGGATCCCCTCGAGCCCCCGCAACGGCGTCAGGGAGCACTTGGCGACCGATTCGCGGGGATCGCGGAGGATCAGGACGTGCACGTCGGTCTTCCAGACGAAGCGAGGCGAGCGGCCGCGGGGGACGCTCGCCTCGGTGTTCGGGATCTCGCGGTGGACGATCCGGGGATCGCCGCCCGCGCCGGGATCAACGGGCGTAGTGCGCGTAGGCCTTGTTGGCCTCGGCCATCTTGTGGACGTTCTCCTTCCACGACACGGAGGCGCCCGCTCCGTTGTAGGCGTCCACGAGCTCTTCCGAGAAGCGCTCGGCCATCGGCTTGCCCTTCTTCTTGCGCGAGTTCTCCACCAGCCACCGGATGGCGAGGCTCTGCTGGCGATTCTTCTTCACCTCGCGAGGAACCTGGTAGTTGGCGCCGCCGACCCGCTTGGACCGCACCTCGACGGAGGGGCGGATGTTGTCGATGGCCCGGGTGAAGATCTCCACCTGGTCCTCGGCTTCCGGGAGCTTCTTGGAGGCGATGTCGAGCGCATCGTAGAAGATCCCCTGCGCGACGGTCTTCTTACCGTCGAGCATGATCTTGTTGATGATCTTCGTGGCCAGCGGGGAGCCGAACTTGGGATCCGGCTTCTGCAGGTGGGCCGTGGGCTTGAAGTTACGGGGCATGCCGATGTTCTCGCGGTGTTCCGGGGGACTGTCTTACTTCTTGGCGCGCTTGGCACCGTACTTGGATCGACCTTGACCGCGGTCCTCCACGGCACCCGTGTCGAGCGTGCCCCTCAGGACGTGGTAGCGCACGCCGGGCAGGTCACGCACGCGGCCGCCCCGCACGAGCACGATGGAGTGCTCCTGCAGGTTGTGCCCCTCGCCGGGGATGTAGGCGGTGATCTCCTTGCCGTTCGAGAGGCGA
>CAYRXS010000147.1:0-16420 GCA_964428225.1 uncultured Planctomycetaceae bacterium | reverse complement strand
GAGAGTCGTCGTCAGCGAATAGGTGGACGTGGACTGGTTGTTCGTCGTGGTGAACGGGCCGTCGAACTCGACCGTCACGTCCAGCGGGGGAGATGCCCCCATGATCGTGAAGTCTCCGTTCGCGTCCGTCTGCGCGCTTCCCGAGGCGCTGCTCACCGTCATGTGCACCATGTCCTGGGCGGTCGGCAAGTTGCCCGACTTGTCGGGGTACGACCCCGGCGTCGCCATTGCCTGCACGTTGCCCGACACGTCGTGGTGGATCGCCGTCCGACGATCCCACAGCGCGCCGTTGGCGGCGTCGATCCGGTAGAAGAAGCCCTCCGGCTCGGTGCCCTGATCGTCGAAGTGCGTCTCCACCTCCCAGACGAGCACCGGCTGGACGAGCTTGTCGCGCACCGTGCGGTCGAGGCGCAGGCGCGGCTCCTCCATGCGTGTGACGGGGAGGCCGGTGTCCGCGAAGAAGTAGGAGGTTGCCAGGTCGCGGGCATCGAGCGCATCGATTCCCGGCGCCGCTCCCGCCGCGGAGACCGCGGGGATCGCCTGGCTGTCCAGCGACAGGAGCCGACCCTCCATGTCGAAGAGCACGTTCACGAATCCGCCGATCACCTCGATACCCCCGAGGAACTGGCGGTAGCGGACGGTCATCTTGTCCGAGCTGCCGATCATCCCCAAGGGCAGGAACCGCACGTAGTCGAGCCGCAACGTGGCGGAGTCGACGCCGTGGATCGCCACCGTGTCGTCGAGGGCCCGCAGGGCGAGCAGGGCGAACTGCTCGTCGGTCACGGGCCGGAACTGGGGAGTCGTCGAGCCGCCGTACAGGAAGCGGCCGAAACCGCTCTCCTCGTCCCGGAGGAGCCGCCACCCGTCCCCGTGGGTCGCCTTCCAGTCCTCGAAGGCGACGTGGGAGAGCATGCGACCGGAGACGGCCTGGGGAGACTCGTCCACCGGGTTGGAGTTGGCGTCCTGCGCGCGGGGGCCCAGGAGCGCGGAGCAGACGACGAACGCACCCAGAAGATTCTTCGCCTTCATGGTGGGGGATCGGGCGTGGGGATGATCGCGCGGCCCGGCCGAGGAGGCCGGGCCGCGCAGAATCGAAGGGGAGAATGGACACCGGGGCCGGCAGAGGGGCCCGGGGGGGTACCCACAGTCTACCGGGATCTCCCGTTCTTGCAGGATCGCCGCCGCAGTCTCGACGAAGGAGGAGCCGGCGCCCCGGGAAGGTCCCGAAACGCCGGCTCGGAGGGGGAGGAAGGAGGTTGAATCAGGACCCCGCGCCCGGGGCGCCCGTCGTGCTCAGGGGCTACAGGTGACCGACGGCCCGCTCCAGGCCATGGCCTCGAAGCCGGGATCCAGGGGCGGCTCCATGAGGTGGTCGGCGTAGTTCGTGAGCGTCTTCATCGCGATCCCCGCGACCACCTCGAGCGCCTGGGCGGTGGTGAAACCGGCGGCGAAGAAGGCGTCCCGCTCCTCGGGGCTGGTACTTCCCCGCTGCAACACCGTGGCCCGCGTGAAGGTGCGCAGGGCCTCTAGCCGCGGATCGGGCAGGGGGCCGTTCTCGCGCAGGGCCTCGATGATCTCGGCCGGGACCTCCTGCATCTTCGCCGTCGTGGAGTGGGCCGCCATGCAGTAGCGGCAGTCGTTCTCGAGACTGGTGACCAGCATCACCACCTGGCGCTCCAGGGGGGAGAGGGTGGCCGTCTCGAAGGCGCCGGCCATGCCCAGGTAGGTCTTCAGGGCCGTCGGCGATTCCGCCATGGCCCCGAGGATGTTGGGAACGAATCCCATCTTCTTCTCCACTCCCTGCAGGAGGGGCGCGGAGGCCGCGGGGGCGCTTTCCGGATCATGGAGTCGGTATTCGACCACGTTTCTGCCTCGATGAGCTTCTCGGGAGGGCGCGGGCGCCCTCCCCTGTCGTTTGGAAGATGAACGGCTCCGGCGGGGGTTCTCCACCGTCGCCGTGGTCTGAGTGCCTCCTCGGTCGGGGAGGTTCCCGAAAACACCTCGGGAAATCACGAGCGGGTACGTGGAGGGGCTTGAGGCGGGACTCGGTGCTCTGCTAAACCCCTGTCTCCCATCCCTCCCGGAGCACCCCATGGAAGCCTACAAGCGTGATTTCATCGAGTTCATGGTCCGCGCCGACGTCCTGACGTTCGGCGACTTCACGACGAAGAGCGGACGCCGAACCCCCTACTTCGTCAACACGGGCCGCTACCGCACCGGCGGCCAGATGAACCGGCTCGCGGCCTTCTACGCGGAGGCGATCCGGGCCCGCCTGGGGGGGGAGTACGACGTCCTCTTCGGTCCGGCCTACAAGGGGATCCCCCTGGTGGTCTCGACCGCCATGGTGCTCCAGCGCGACCACGGGCTCGACGTCGCCTACTGCTTCGACCGCAAGGAGCTCAAGGATCACGGCGAGGGGGGAACCCTCATCGGCCACTCGCTCCGGGACGGCGATCGCGTGCTCATCGTGGAGGACGTGACCACGGCGGGGACCTCCGTCCGCGGCACGGTGCCGCTCCTGCGGGCCGCCGCCGACGTGACCCTGGCGGGGCTGGTGGTCTCCGTGGACCGCATGGAGCGGGGCCAGGGGGACCGCGGCGCCCTCGCCGAGCTCGCCGAGGAGTTCGCCATGCCCACCTTCGCCATCGTCGACCTCGACGAGATCGTGGAGCACCTGACCACGCACGACGTCGACGGCCGGCGCGTCCTCGACGACGACCTCCTCGCGCGGCTGGCCGCCTACCGCGAGACTTACGGCGCGCGCCCCGCCGAGGATCCGGTCTAGCAAGCCGCATATGCCGGCCGCCGGGGGGGACTCCCCGGCAGGGGCCGCGAGAGGGGCGTGGAGAGCCCCGCAGGGCCGATTCCCTCGAATCCCCCAGGTCTCCCGGCCATCGGGCCGATAGGAGGATTGGGGGCGTGGGCCCCCCGGCTCCGCGGGCAGGAAACAGGGATTTTCCTGTTTCGTCCCGGGCGCCGATCGTGCATCCTGCATTCGCGTTCCGGCAGCTGCTTCCCCGCGGGCCCCGCGCGGACGCCCTCCTCGGAGGGCTGCGCTGCTGCGCTCCCGGAAGGGCCGGAACGAGGGCGAGGCACGCCCGTTGCTCCCCCGGCTCGTGGTCCGATCACGGCCGGACCTTCCGCCGAGTCCCCGCGCGCCACGGAACCGTGGCCGTCGGCCGGCGGGCTCCGGAGGGGCCAAGAGCTCCGGGTGGTCGGTCGAGGTCATCGGACCCCGGCCGGGCACGTGCGTGTCACACGCTCCTGCGTCCTCCGGGCGCACGACATCGCCGGGCGGGCCAGAAGCCCGGACTATTCATGAACACGCAGCCAGAACGCCACGAACGACCGGCTTCGCCGGTCTCTCGGCCCCTGCCGGCACTTTCCACGGGCCGGCGTCCTCGACGACCCATCAAGGTCGCCTCCGCTACGAACGACCCGCAGGGTCGTTCGACCGGGTTTACGTCGGGCTGCGCCCTCCGTAAGCCCCTTACGCGGCACCCTGGGGCCGGCCCGCGCAAAGCACCGGCAGGAACCGACTCGAGGCGCCCTGACCACGTCTTCATGGACAATCCGGGCTAACCGCCCCTGTTTCGAGGAAGTTCGTTTGGCCTCCAAGAAGACACCGAACGCATCGCGGACGTCCAAGGGCTCCACGCCCGATCCCGTCCCCTTCGGGGCCGGGGCCGTGGAGCCGGCTCCCCCGCCCGAGCCCGCGGGAGTGGCGGTCGACGGCAAGAAGGAGAGATCCGGCTCCTCCCGGGGCAAGTCGGACAAGGGTCGGACCAAGGACCGCTCCGAGTCCCGTGGTCGGCGCGGGCGCCGGGGCCGCAAGGAGCCGAAGGAAACGAAGGAAACGAAGGAGCCCGAGGCCCGGACGGAGCCGGCCCCCAAGGGCGACGGCGTGTCGTCGACCGAGGCCGCGGGAGGGGACGGAGCTCCCGCGAAGGGAGGCCAGAAGGGACGGTCGGGATCCCGCCGGGCGGACAAGCGCCGGCGCTGGAAGGACCGTCGGCAGCGACGCAAGCACAAGCCGGGCAAGCGCCCCGCGGAGGGCCGCGGGAAGCAGGACGGGAAGGCCAGACCCTCGGAGCCCGCCGAGCTGACCGACGTCGAGGGGATGCTCGTCGTCGAGAAGGCGCACCACGGCCACCTGCGCCTGCGGGACAACGACTACCTGCCCGCCAAGACGGACGTCCACGTCGCCCCGCGGATCGTCCAGCAGCAGGGGCTCCGCGAGGGAGCAATCGTCGCGGGCCGCGGCCGCAAGGGCCACGGCCGCCACAAGTGGGAGCTGGTCGAGGTCGTCAGCGTGGACGGCAAGGACCCGAAGGAGGTGCGCAACCTCACCCCCTTCAAGAAGCTCGTGAGCATCGACCCCGACTTCCACTACGCGGTGGGAGACAGCTCGGGCGAGGTCTCGCTCAAGGTCGTCGACCTGATCTGTCCCATCGGCCGGGGACAGCGGGGCCTGATCGTGGCGCCGCCCCGCTCGGGCAAGACGGTCCTGATGCAGCAGTTCGCCAAGGCGGTGGAGAAGACCTACCCGGAGGTGCACCTGGTCGTCCTGCTCGTCGACGAGCGTCCCGAGGAGGCGACGGAGTGGCGTCGCTCCCTGGAGACCCGCGACGTGTTCGTCAGCACGAACGACGAGTCCTCCCGCAAGCACGTCGAGCTCTGCGAGGCGGTGTGGAAGCGCTGCCGGCGCATGGTGGAGCTCGGCGAGGACGTCATCCTGATCCTCGATTCCATCACGCGCGTGGGCCGCGCCTACAACCACATCCACGGCACGAGCGGCAAGACGATGTCCGGGGGGATCGACACCCGGGCGCTCGAGCGGCCCAAGCAGTTCTTCGGCGCCGCGCGCAACACGGAGACCGCGGGCTCGCTCACGATCCTCGGCACGACCCTGATCGAGACCGGCAGCCGGATGGATCAGGTGATCTTCGAGGAGTTCAAGGGCACCGGGAACATGGAGCTCATCCTGGCCCGCAAGCTGGCCGACCGGCGCATCTTCCCCGCCCTCGACATCGAGAAGTCCGGGACGCGCAAGGACGAGAAGCTGATCTCCTCGAGCCGGCTGCGTCGGATCGTCACCCTGCGCCGGGTCCTGGCCAAGATGCACTGGGCCGAGGCGATGGAGCTGCTCATCGGGAAGCTGATGGACGTCGAGAAGACGGACGAGTTCCTCGACCGCTTCGAGATCGATCCGGAGGCCTGAGACCCCCGGAACCGGGGCTCCGGGCCCATCTCGCCCGGCCGGCCCTTGATCCGGGCGAGGAAGCGGGCAACCTGGGGCGCCCTCGCGGCTAGAGTCCCTCTCCCGCCGCCCCCGCCGCCACCATGATCCGGGTCGAGAACCTCACGAAGCGCTACCGCGACGTCCCCGCGGTGGACGACGTCTCCTTCCGCGTCGAGCGGGGAGAGATCGTCGGCTTCCTCGGACCGAACGGGGCGGGCAAGTCCACGACGATGCGGATCCTGGTGGGCTTCCTGCGGCCCGACGAGGGCGTGGTGGAGATCGCGGGCCGCCCCGTGGATCCCGACGACCCCGCGTCCCGCCGCGACGTGGGCTACCTGCCCGAGAGCACGCCGCTGTACCCGCGCATGCGGGTGGCCACCTTCCTCGACTTCGTCGGCCGGATCCGCGGCCTGGGTCGCCGGGCCCGGCGCGAGGCGATCGAGCGGGCCATCGCCGACTGCGACCTCGTCGGCTGGGGCGACCGGCGCATCGCGGAGCTGTCGCGCGGGTACCGCCAGCGCGTGGGGCTCGCCCAGGCCCTGCTCTCCGATCCGCAGGTCCTGATCCTCGACGAGCCCACGAGCGGGCTCGACCCCGCCGAGATCTCGCGCATCCGGGGGCTCATCGAGCGGCTCGGGCGGACGAAGACGATCCTGCTCTCCACCCACATCCTCTCCGAGGTCCAGGAGACGTGTCGGCGCGTCGTCATCCTGGCCGCCGGGAGGATCGTCGCAGACGGGACGCCGCTCGACCTGGCGGGCGACGAGCACGCCGAGCTCCGCGTGACCCTGCGGGCGCCGCTCGAGGAGCTGCCCGGAGCCTTCGCCGAGCTGCCCGGGGTGACGTCCACCCGCACGACGGGCACGGATCCCGACGGGCGCGTCGGCCTCGCGCTCTCGGTGACCGACCACCTCGAGGTGGCCCGCGAGGTGGCGCGCCTCGCCGGCGAGCGGGGCTGGGAGCTCTACGAGCTGCGTCCCGAGCTGCCGAGCCTCGAGCAGGTCTTCCTGAAGGTCACCGAGGCCGGCCGGGGAACGGGAGGAACACCGTGAGGGGAGCGAGCGCCGTCTTCCGCCGCGAGCTCGGGGCCTACCTCGGCTCGCCGGTCGCCTGGGTGGTCTGCATCCTGTTCGTGCTCGTCCTGCACGGCCTGTGGTTCTTCCTCGGCTATCCGATCGGCGACCTGCGGCTCCCGGCCTTCTGGGCGGGACGCATCGCCTCGCTCGACACCCTGTATGCCTGGCTGCCCCCGCTGTTCGGGATCCTGGCGCCCGCGCTCACCATGGGCTCGTGGGCCGAGGAGCGCCGCTCGGGCACCGACGAGCTGCTGCTCGCCCAGCCCGTCCGCCTGCGCGAGATCGTCCTGGGCAAGTTCGCCGCCTCGTGGCTCCTGATCGCCTCCGTCTGCACGATCGCGGTGCTCCCCGCCGCGGGCATGGTGGCGCTCGTGGGGCCGCTCGACCGGGGCACGGTCGTGGGCGGGCTGCTCGGGGCGTGGATGCTCGCGGCGGTGTGCGTCGCCGTGGGGCAGCTCGCCTCGGCCCTGAGCTCGGAGGACCTCGTCGCCTTCCTGCTCTCCGCGGTCGTCCTGCTCGGGCTCTGGAGCGCGGGGTTGTTCGTGCGCGTGCTGCCCGCCCCCGCGGCGGAGGTCGCGTGGTACGTGAGCCCCTCCCTGCACTTCCTGGAGAGCGGCGCCCGCGGCCTGCTCGACGCGCGCGACCTCGTCTACCACGGGCTCTTCGCGGCCGGCGCCCTGCTCGCGACCACCGCGATCCTGGAGGGGAGGCGCTGGCGATGAAGCGCGCGAGCCACTTCTCCTGGCGGATCAACGCCTGGGCCACCGGCCTCCTCATCGTCGCGGTCCTCGTGGCCGGCAACCGCCTCGCCCGCGAGCACCTCGATCTACGCCACGACCTGACCGAGGACCAGCTCTTCGCCCCGAGCCCGGTGGGGGAGGAGATGCTCGGCGCATTGACCGACGTCCTCGCGGTGCGGGCGTACTTCACCGGCGAGGTGAAGCTGGGCCCCGTGCAGATCGCCAAGCGCCAGCTGATCGACCAGCTCGAGGACTACGTCCGCCTCTCTCGCGGACGGATGGCCTTGACCTTCGTCGATCCGAACGTCTCGACGGAGGCGCGGGTGGAGGCCCGCGGCCTCGGCATCCAGCACTGGCGCGGCAGCTCCTGGCAGGGGACGGCGGCCGTGACCCAGGACACGTACTTCGGGCTCGTCCTGCGCTACCGCGGACGCGAGGAGGTCCTGCCCTGGGTCCTGCCCCAGACCCTCGAGTACGCGTTCCTTTCCGCCCTGAACTCGCTGACCCGCGAAGGAGACGTCGCGATCGGATTTGTCGTCGGGACGGGCGACGGCGCCCCCGAGGACGGCTTCGCCCAGGCCCGCGCCCTGCTCGCCGCGCAGTACCGCGTGGTCGAGGTCGTCGACCTCGCCCGGGGGAGGACGGTGCCCGAGAACGTCGCGGTCCTCGTCGTGGCGCGGCCGATCGCCCTGCATCCGCGGGCGGTCTTCGCCGTCGATCAATTCGTGCAACGCGGCGGTCGCGTGCTCCTCCTCGTCGAGCGGAACCTCGTCGACCTCGTGACGTCCACCCTCGCCCCGGTCGAGACGGGGTTCGAGGAGCTGCTGCGGCGCTGGGGCGCTCCCGTCGGACGGGGCCTCGTCTGGGACCAGGAGCGATCGAACACGATCTCGACCTACGAGACGATGGAGGTTGGCGGGGAGGAACGGCGGATCAGGCAGATGCACATCCAGTATCCCCTCTGGCCGAACGTCGGCGAGGAGGGGCTGGAGCGGAGCCTCCCCGTCACGGGGGCCGTGCCCGGCGCGGACCTCTTCTGGGCGCACGAGATCGAGCCCAGCGAGCTGGTCCCGCGGCACGCGGAGCGCCGGTCGCTCCTGCGGAGCACGGAGTCGTCGTTCGTCGTCGATCCCGCGGAGGCCCTGGTGCTCGATCCGGAGGAGCTCGATCGCCGGGCGGTGAACCTGCTGGCGGGCGGCAAGGGCCGCGCGCGCGAGCTCGCCGTCTCGCTCTCCGGCCGCTTCCCCTCGCCGTTCGCCGAGGAGGGGGCGCCCGCCCCGCTCGACGACGTGCAGGAAGCCCTGTGGCGGGAGCTCGAGGCTGCGGCCCTCGCGGAGGGGCGCGAGCCGCCGAGGCGCCTGATGGCGACCACCGGCGAGCCGGTGGCGAGCGAGGCGGCGACGAGCCAGGTCGTGGTCGTCGGGGACGCGGACTGGGCGAGCGACGGCAAGTATTTCACCCTGAATAACCGCATGCTGCTCGTGAACCTCGTCGACTGGCTCGCCCTCGAGGACGACCTGATCGCCCTGCGCTCGCGCATCCCGACCGACCGCGCGATCGACGACTTTCTCGAGGAGGAGCGCACGGCGCGGGGGCTCGTCCTGCCGAGCATGGAGGACGAGGACGCGCGCGAACGCTACTCGCAACTGGAGACCGAAGCGGCGAATCGCGCCGCGCTCCGTCGCTGGCTGCACATGGCGCTGGCGACGGGGGGCTCGCTGCTGCTCGCGGTCCTGCTCGGTCTCGCGTGGCGGCTCACTTTCGGGAGGCCGGTGCGGGAGCCGAAGGGGGAGGGGCGATGAGGATCCACCCGCGCAACCTCGGGCTGCTCGCGGTCCTCGCGGCTCTCGTCGCGGCGAACGTCTGGCTCGAGCGCCCCGCGCGCGAGGCGAGCGGGGGAGGGCGCCTGTTCCCCGAGCTCGAGGCTTCACGCGCCGCGCGCATCGAGCTCACGGTCCCCGGACAGGACGTTCTCGAGATCGTCCAGGGCGAGGACGGGTGGGTGCTGCCCGGCCGCCGCGACTTCCCCGCGCTCGAGTACGCGGTCACCGACCTGCTCGGCCGCGTGGCGAGCCTGTCGCGGGTCGACCGGATCGGGCAGGAGGCTTCGTCCCACGGGACCTACGGCGTGGGGGAGGACAGCCGCCGGCTGCGGATCGCCGACGACACCGGCACCACCCTCGCCGAGCTGCGCCAGGGCGCGCCCCCCGAGGGTGGCTCGGGCAGC
Source organism: uncultured Planctomycetaceae bacterium (assembly GCA_964428225.1). Lineage (GTDB taxonomy): Bacteria > Planctomycetota > UBA1135 > UBA1135 > JBFMCU01. Next base: position 7,135 of record CAYRXS010000147.1, on the reverse strand, counting down.
CACGTGCGTCCTCTTCCGGGCGACGAGGTCTTCCGCGCCGCAGACCTCGCGCTGCTCGACGCCCACGTCGGGCAGTGGGTCGACACGCGCCTGATGCACCTGGATCCTTCCCGGGTGCGAGGCATCGCCGCGATCGAGGACGGCGAGCTCCTGTTCGACCTGCTGCGCCTGGAGGACGGCCGCTGGCGGTGCATCGACCGGAAGGAGGGGACCGAGACCGACCACCTCGCCCCCGCCGTCGTCGAGCCCCTGCTCCGGGCCGCGCAGAGCCTGTTCTTCACGGACGTCTCGCCTCGCGCCTTCCACCCGGAGATGGGTTTCTCGCCCCCGTGGCTCACCTTGGAATTCGACGTGGGCGAGGAGGAGCGGAAGGCGGTGTGGATCGGGGATGCGACGGAGGGCGAGCTGCGCTTCGCCCACGATCCGCATCGCGAGCCCGGGTGGTACGTCACCCTCCCCGAGACCACCGCGGTGCGCCTGCGGGAAGCGATGCGCCACGTCGATCGGGCGCGCAAGTAATCCTGCTTTCAGGTCGATACGCGTGCTCACATTCAGAGTAGGCGTCAGGCAGACCGAAATGACCTAAGCTATTCTCGGGGGGTGGGTTGCGTTTGTGTCGGCGACGACCGAGGGCACGAGCGTTCCAGGTCGATGCGAGGGTACTCTTGCGGTCTGGTCGGAGTGTCGCCAATCTGGTTTGCATTGCACGAGTGACAGCTCGCGGTTGTTCACGAGGCGATACGGGAACTACAGAGAGGAGCTGACATGGGGATGCTAAGAGAGCGGCTAGCTCGACGACGAAAGGAGCTCGTGTCCTTTCTTGTCATCGTCGTCATCGTTGGTGGGATTGGGGTGGCGAGTGAAACACGTAGTTCACTCGCACTCAAAGCACAGACCGACTTGGCTGGTCTTCTGGACGACAAGGTCGGGTGCATCAGATTCCAGTGGCATCCGCGCTGGGTAACGGTCGTGGAGTCCAACTCTGACTACGATTGTGACCCTGTCGATACTTTCACCTGGTCGCCTCCGGGCACGACTCAAGGTAGCTACCTGGAGCTCGAGGGAGGAACCCCGATAGCCACGGGCTGGGGATACGCCATCGACAGCAACCCCGGCGGCGGCCCGGCAAAGGGCCAGATCCGGGATCTCGCTCCCTTGTACGAAGTGTCATGCACGTACATCGGGGAGGGCGTGGGCCGAGCGCAGTCGAGCGGGAGTGTCCACATCGAGGCAGTCGTGGAATACTGGGACGAGGGGAATAGCGACGCGGATCTCGGGGCACTCGCCGATGGGGAGGCCCGCTACGTGGATTCTGGGATGGATGAGGCCGCCGAAGTCAGTCTGGACGATTCCGATGGGCAGACGTCCGAGGGCCTGCTGCAATACCCGGCCACCGTTCAGGACGATGGACGCTATCCGGATATCGACAGTGCTCCTGTCCATGGATCACTGACCGTCGAAACCGGGGAGGTGTTCCACGTCATGTACGAGACCGACCTCTGGCATGAGGTCTACGCGGAGATGGGACCGGATACTCCCGGCTACTGCACGACGGCAGTCAAGAGCCTCGTGTATGTCACGATTCTGTTCAGCGACACGGTCGACTAGGGGGTCCTCATGGGACGATGAACCCGATGCGTGGAACTCGTCCTCCATGCGACGGTCCTCCAGGCATCACATAGACCCCCGGTGAACCCATGAGCGGTCAACACGCGAAAGCGTATCTCGCTCTCCTGTCAGTAATCCTGCTCGTTCTCCTCATCGTTCTCTTGTGCGAGGGAGGTACCCAGGAGTCGATCCAAGGGCAGCATGAGAATACCAGCTCGGGAAGAGCGGATGCTGATCCCCTGCGAGCCAAGACCACTGAAGGCGGGGACTGCCCTGACGGAATCGTCCCCGCCGTTTCCCTGGATGAGCGCGCTCCCTGGGTCACGGAATCGGAGATTCCTGTCAGAATCCTCGATACGCTCGACGGCAAGCCGATCCCCTCAGCACTCGTGCTTCTTGGAAACACTGCGTCAAGGGATACGCCCGTCCCCGTCGAGTCGAATTCGCATGGCTGGGCTCGTGTACCCAAAGGGACCTGGAATGCAGTCATCCTGAAGCGAGGCTACGGGGTTTCCGCGAGAACGGATTGGGAGCCCGAGCGAGACGAGGTGATCCATCTGGCCGAACTTGCCACACTCAGACTCGGCTTCCAGAGTCCGAGGGGTGAGCCCCTCGTGGGCATCGAGGCGACCATCGTGGATCCACTCGGTGGTCAGCTGATCGTGCCAGCCCCTGCCCTCGGGGCACTCCTGCAGAACCTCCATGTCCATCGTCGCATGCTCGAGAGCTTGCGTCGGTTGGAGGACGTCGAGGCGTTGGCGAGCGTCCCCTTCATCAAGGACGTCACCCTGGCATCTGGAAGTTCGGGTTCCTCCATCTTCACGCTGCGAGCCGGGCATGGATATCGATGGGCGCTCGATCATCGCCCGTTGCCTCCCAGAATGGAGCCACCTCATGAGATCCAGGCAATCGAAGCGTCTCCTGAAAGCGGAATCCTGCTCACCTGTACTGCGCCCAGGAATCTATCTGGTGAGTTCTCGCTCTCGTCCGGTCGCACGACCGAGTATCGCGTCGTGCTTCCCCAAGGGCTGCGCGTTCGGGGCTCGATCGAGGCAGCGAAGACGCCGAATCCAGATGCAAGCCAGGTGAGGCTGTATGAGTACGAGGAGATTCCCGAGGGGACCTCCTCCGCCGGCCATTGCGAGATCGAGGCAACGGCGCTTCTCGATTCGAGCGGTGTCTTCGAATTCGAGAACGTCTCTCCTGGATGGAAACTGCTTAGGTGTCGGTATTCTCCGAGGCCCCACCAATACGTGTTCCGCAGCCTTGTGTTTCGTGCCGAGCCTGGTAGGGACGTTGAACTCGGTGACATCTCCGCCCGCCCGAACACCTGCGCCGTTCGGGGTTTGGTGAGGCTCGTAGATCCCGACGGGAACGAGCTCGATCCTCGGGATACCCTCGAAGTCGCGCAGGAAGGGCAGGATCCAATTGTGAGGATCTTGGTGAGTTGGTGCTCGGATTCCGGGCACGTGGCGGAACTGCTTGGGGACAGAATCGAGGTGCCAATCGGGTGCCGATTCGAATTGGCAGGAGGCATGCCCGGAAACCTGCACTTGCGGGTCCTCGACGAGCTTCACTGGCCCGCAAGACTCCTCGAGTCGGTCCAGAGGCCCGATCCGATTACTGCCCATGTTCCAGAGACCGACTTCCTCGCCTTGGACTACGTTTTCCGCAGAACGCTTCCGGGGCTACTCTCCGTCTCGATACCGCCTCATGAAGAGAGAGTGAAGTTGCGCATCGTCATACTGGACGAGACCGGCGAGATGATCTACACGACTCTGGCGAGAATCGCACGAGACGCAGCGATGACCACGCTGGATCTAGCACTGCCTCCCGGCAGCTACGGGATCTTTGCCTTCTCCGACTCTGTCGCCGCGGGCGATCAGACTCCGAGCCTCTATTCTCATATGAGCATTCACTACGGTGGTGGAAACACGGAGATCAGCATACGGTGCACTCCTGCTGCGGTCCTCAGGGGTCAGGTGGAGCCTTCACCTCACGTGACCTTTCCGACAAAAGTCCGTGGCTTCGTGATGGCAGAAGGGGAGGAGGGGCCAGCGGCTATGGGGCCCGAGTACAAGGTGTATACCACAGAGGATGGCCTCTTCGAGTTCATTGGCTTGCCCCCCCACACCGCATTTCGAATCGGAGATCGCCATGTTGAGTTGGGGGGAGCAAATGAGGTTCGGTGGATTACGGTTCGACTGTGAATAGCCGTCACGCCGTCGCTCGGGAGTACGTCGCCCGATACGCTTCGAGCATCGTCGGGAAGGAGTAACGCTCCTCCACCTGCACGCGGTTCGCGTGACCGAGGCTCGTGCGGAGGGCTTCGTCGGCGACCAGGGTATCCAGGGCGGCGGCGAGCCCTCGCGCCGTCTCGCGACCCGCGAGGGGGACGACGAGATCGGCCTGGCTCTCGGGGAGCATGTGGCGCACGTCGCCGACGTCCGTGGACACGACGGGGAGGCCGCAGGCCATGGCCTCGAGGAGGGCGACCGGCATCTGCTCCGTGTCGGAGGGGATCGCGAAGACGTCCATCGCCGCGTAGTACGGCTGCGGATCCTCCCGGTGGCCGACGAGGTGCACGCGGTCGACGAGACCGAGCTCGTCGCGACGACGCTCGACCGCGGCGCGCTCCGGGCCGTCGCCGAGGAGCAGTGCGTGGGCCGGGGCCTCCATCGCGGCCAGGGCCTCCACCAGGCGCACCGGGTTCTTCTCGCGGCGCAGGTGGCCGACGCCGCCCACGAGGACCGCGTCGGGGGGGACGCCCAGCTCGCGGCGCAGCTCCTCGTTCTCCGGAAAGGCCGGAAAGTCCTCGAGGTGGATGCCGTTGGGGATCAGGTGGGTCTTCTCCGCGCGCAGCTTCCAGAGCCCCGTCGCGATCCCGAGCAGGTTGCGCGAGGGGACGACCACCCCCCGCGTCCACGGCAGGACGAGCCGCCGCGTCCAAACGCGCCGCTTCTTGTAGCCGCCGAGCTCGTCGGGCAGGAAGCCGTCCTCGTGGTGCAGGGTCGGGATCCGGCCCGCGATCCGGGCCGCCATCACCGCCTCGATGGCCCCCCAGTTGTAGGTGAGCAGGAGGTCGGGCCGCCGCCGGCGCAGGAGCCCGCGCAACGCCTGCACGGTGCGGATCGTGCCCCGCCGGGGGAGCGGATCGAGGATCTCGACCTCGACATCGTCGCCGAGCAGCTCCCGCGCCTCGGTGCGGCCGTCCATGGCGAGGACGGAGTGCCGCCACCCGGCGCCGAGCCCGGCGATGAGCTGCACGGTGCGGACCTGGGGCCCGCCGGGGACGAAGGTGGAGAAGACGTGCAGGAGGTGGGAGGTCAAGTCCCGCCCTCGTCGTCCGTTCCGAGCACGCGGCGCATCAGCTCGTCGCCGTCGTCGCACGGTCGCCAGCCGAGCACGTCCCGCGCGAGGTTGCACGCCAGCTCGGGAACCATCGCCCGGCTCTTCAGGTCACGGTACTGCGGGAAGGCCGCGTCCTTGCGCCCGCCCACCTTCTTCACGATCCACTTGCCGATCTCCATCACCTGGGAGAGCAGCAGGCTCCGCGGATGGAAGACGAAGTCGCGACCGGTCGCCGTGCGCAGGCGCTCCACGACCTCGCGCGCTCCGAGCCCGGCGCGGGCGGCCAGGTTCAGGGCCGCGCCGTCCAGCTCGTCGCCCTCGTGCATCACGATCCGCACGAGCCCGTCGGCCACGTCGTCCACGTGGACCAGGGGCACGGGATGCTCGCCCGGACCCCAGCCGACGCAGTGGTTGTCGCGCACCCAGAGCCCGAGGCCGGAGTGCTGCAGCGGCGTCCCCTGCCCGACGACGATCGCGGGGCGAACGATGCTCACCTTCAGCCCGCGCTGGCGGTGCATCTCGAGGAGCGCCTTCTCCGCCTCTGCCTTGCCCCGCGCATAGATCGCCCGGAGGTCCGCCTTCGGATCCACGTCCGGGTCGTCCTCGAGGACGTCCGTCCCGCAGTCGTGGCCGAGGTAGAGCGCGGCGGTGGAGGAGGTGTAGACCAGTCGCTCGACCCCCGCCTCGAGGCAGATGCCGGCGAGCTTCTCCGTTCCTCGCACCATGGCGCGCTCGACGGCCTCCCACGAGTCGCCGCCGCCGGTGGCGAGGTGGAGGACCACCTTCGCCCCGGAGATCGCCTCGCGCAGCCCCGCCTCGTCGGCCAGGTCGGCGACGAACAGGCGGATCGCGCCGGACCGCACGCCGTCCTCCACCACCGGAGGCAGGGTGTGGCGGCGCCGCACGACCGCGGTCACGGGAACGTCGCGATCGAGGAGCATGGACAGCGCGTGCCGCCCGATGAAGCCGGTGCCGCCGAGCACGCAGACCTCGCCCGGCCGCGGCGGACCCGGGGTCGCCTCCAGGGGCGGGGCGGGATCGGGCTCAAGGAGGCTCGACACCGCCGCCTCGCACCACTCGAGGACCTTGATCCCGTGCTCGCCGTCGATGCGCGGCGTCTCGCCGGCGCGGAGCGAAGCGTGGAACGAGCGGATCGAGTCGCGCATCCCGACGTAGAACGCGTCCTCGCGACCGCCGAGCCCCAGCGTCTGGCGGAACCACTGGTAGGCTCCCCGCGCCGCGGAGCGCCGCAGCAGCTTGCCGCGTCGCCAGCCCGCGAGGAAGGTGTTCCAGAACTCGAGCCACTGCGTCTTGCGCTCGCGCTCGTAGTGGTTGTGGTGCAGGTCGGCCTGGATCGAGCCGTCCGTGCCGAGGGCCTGGATCGTGCTGCGCGTGAAGTCCTGCCCGAAGGCGAGGTAGATCTCGGCGGTGGCCCGCTCGCCCTGCGCGGCGAGGAGCCAGCGGTCGTGGAAGATCTGTCCCGGGTTGAGCTCGCGCGTGCCGAGGATCGACACGTCCATCTCCCGGATCGCGCCGACGAGCTCGACGAGCTGGGCGAAGGGATGAGGCGCCTGCTCGAAGACGATGTTGCGCGGCTGGCGGAACATCCAGTGCGTGAAGTCGTTCGCGTCGAGCTGGCGCAGGGGGACGCTCAGGGTGAGCTGGACGTGCTCGAGGCGCCCGATCATCCCGCTCTTCACGTCCGCGAGCAGCCGGTCGAAGGCGGGGTGGAAGGGGGCGTTGTGGTTGACGCCGAGGGGGACGCCCTTCTCCGCGGCGAGGGCGGCGAGCGCGCGGGCGTCCTCGGTGGAGAGCGCGAGGGGCTTCTCCACGAAGGCCCCGATCCCGAGCTCGAGCAGCTCCCGGGTCACGCGGACGTGGAGGTCGGGAGGGACGAGCACGTGGGCGACCTGGATCCCGAGCTCGGCGAGCTCGGCGAGGTCGGTCACCGCATGGGGCGCTCCATGGGTGGCCGCGGCCGCCTCGGCCCGGCTGCGGTCCACGTCGCAGATGGCCACGAGCTCCACCCCGGGGATCGCCTTCAGGATCTCCAGGTGGTACTCCGCGATGTAGCCGGCGCCCACCACGGCGACCCGGGTGGGGGTGGAGGGATCGATCGGGGCCGGGGCCGTCTTCGCGGCGGGACTCATGGGCTCTTGGATTGCGATGGGCACGA
>CAYRXS010000146.1:0-16677 GCA_964428225.1 uncultured Planctomycetaceae bacterium | reverse complement strand
TTCTCGGAGCATAGTCGCTCCTAACTGGGTGTCCACTCAGACGAGGGAAGATCAGGGCCCTCGGACTGTTCGTCGTTCCGATGAGCGCACCTACCTCCTTCCACCCTCCTTCGATAGAGACGTGCCCTGGCTCCACTTCTTGGCGCAGAGTGCGCCGATGCCCTTCGGTTACCGCGTAGTGGATCAGGCGGAAAGCATCCACGGTTGCGAGCAGGCTTGAGGGCTTCGAGGAGAGGACCCTTGCCACGTCCTGTTCGATGGCGGCGACACCATTCTGCACGCGGGCGACCGGCTGGCCTGTTCGATCGACAATCATCTGAGTTCCATCGACATCCCTCGCCTGAATCGAGGGCGCGTGAACGCGAACAACGGCACTGAGGCAGGAGACGGCCAGACCTGGTCCTCCCTGCTCCCACTGGGGTCCGTGGATTGCCCTCCAGAGGACCTCTGCGAACACGAGAGCCACGGGCGGATTCTTCTCCTCCCCCGGAAGCCACAACCGCCAGAGGGCCGTCTCGGACTCTCGGTTGGGGTGTCTCTTCCAGGAACGCACTCTTTCGATGCTGGCGTTCCGAACGACCTGTGCAGCCTCGGCACCCTCCCTCCCGAAGCACACTTCGAGGAACCTGACCACGCGAAGATCAAGCCAGAAGACCCCATCCTCCAGCCGAACGGCATCATCTCGCGTTGCCGGTGGCTGGCCGTGCATGTCGCAACGATCTCGGAGCCTGAGCAGTTGCTCTCCTAGCTCATTAGAATAGCGGGCTCGGACATCACTCGGAGGGTCGTCTTCGCAGGCGTTCAACGCGGCTCGTTGAAGAGCGCCCTCGTTGGCCTGACCGGCCGCTAGGAGCTTCATCCAGTCCCACGCCGTCCGCGCCGACGCGACTCGGATCCGTGTGCTTTGCCTTCGAGCTGTCACGGCCGCGCCGCACGGTACTTGCTCGGCGTCTCCTCATCGTCATCCGTGATCTTCGCGTTCAACGGCTTCTTGCTACGGCGTTTAGCAAGGCTGGGTTCAGAGAACTGGCCGCCATCGAACTTCAACGTCTGCCACGATGTTGGAGCCGTTCGGCTCTTGGCGACAGCTAGGTAGCACGTCGTGTGCAGTCGGGCAGCAACCTCCCGGTCCGACGGTTTCTTGCGTGCTAGAACAAGCACGACCGGCGCACCGTATTCGATTTCCCCGGACTCCTTGCCCGTACCGATCAAGCTCGCGGGATCCGGCAGTTCCTCACGACCCTCAACGACGAGGTCCTTGTAGTAGTTCCGCGCGACGCTGGAGATGGCGAGCACAACGGCCCCCAGCTTCTTTGCGCTCTCATGGAGGGCGTAGGCAGCACGTTGAATCCGCTCCCTGGCGTCTTCTCGCCCTGCATGTTCGGAAGACCCGATCAGTTGCAGAAAATCGACGACGATCAGGAAGGGCCGTCGAGTATGTCCACTCTCGTCTACGAGCAACTCCTCGTGCTCTTCCTTGAACCGCTTCGCAACATCGAAGATCTCGCCGTAGGACCACCGGAACGGAGGGACTTCCAGCACAGAGATGGGGAGCGCGCCCAATGCCTTGGCCTGGTCCTCACGGACCGCCCTGACAACGTCGAGATCATTCCCTCGCCATAGAGACGACCACGGTTTCTTGGAGCGGAGTCCCGCCAGGCGCGTCGTGACTTCTAGGTTTGACAGCTCCAGCGAAACGTACAGCACGGGCGATCCCTCCTCGGCTGCGTGCAATGTGCAATGCCCCGCAAACTGAGACTTCCCGCTTGCGCTGGTGCCATTCAAGATGCACAGCTCACCCGCGAGTAGCCCCCCTCCGAGGGCGTTCGTGACGTTGTTCCACGGGAGTGTCAGTGGCTGTTCGTCCCCGCGAGCCCGGCGTTCTAGTAGCTCGAAGGTGGGGACAAGCAGGTCTCGGATCGGAACGAACGATCCTGCGCCGACCTCCTCTTGATCCACCTGGAATACGGACGTGCCCGCCTCCGGGTCTTCCGGCAGTGCGTCTTGAAGAAGAAGATCGTTCTCATCCCAATTCGCCTCGGGGGGAGGATCGGAACGCAGAACTCGACACCGACCACGAAGCGACGAGGCGATCTTCCGCGCGTACTCATCTCCCTTCGGGTCGTGATGGACGCGGAGGATAACTGTCGAGCTGGATGGGATGCGCTCAGAGAAACCGTCAGACCAAGATCCGCTGATGACCGCCAACACGCCGGTGTCGTCATCGTTTGCGGCTCGGATGGACCACACGAGGAGATCAGGAATACCCTCCACAATGATGATCCGCGTGGGCTCCGATTCGCCTTGGAGCAAGCCCCAGCCCGTCCAGTCGGTAGCAACAAGCTCGCGGATCTGGAACCCGGCGGGAGAGACGGCCTTCGGGTTCGCCGGACGCAACCGAACACTTCGTGCCTGTACGCTCGTGATGGCTCCGTCTGCCGAGCAGAAGGGGACGATCAGGCGATACCCCCGATCGTTCCAAAGTCCACGAGCTTGCGTCGCCCAAGTTGGGAGCGCAGCGCCCTTGGGAATCGCCCGAGCAAGATCGAGTTGGGCTACTACGGCGGGGTCGAGATCGCGCCTTGAGAGCCATGCCCGAACGCCTGTGTCGTCGAGGACTGATGAGCCGTTCTCCCAGAGATCGTGGACCTCTTCGGCAGGAGGGCGAAGAGGCACCGAATCGCGCTTCGGCGTGCTGCCTTTCGGGCGACGCAGATTCTCACGACACCACTGTCGTACGGTGGCCCATCGAGCGTCGCCCTTGGGCAGCTTCTCGCCGACGACGCTGTGGGCGACCAGTGCTACGGAATCTCCTGTGATGCCACACTTGTGACACTGCCAGCCACGCTCGTCATGCCGAAGTCCGATCGCCCCGCGCCCAGGGTCTCGCTCCTCCACCCCACACGAAGGGCAGGGACCAAAGGAGTTCGACCCGATTGCGCGGAGGCCGAGCGCCTTGGCGACGGCAGACACGCCCAACGTGTTTGCTCGGGCAATCCAGTTCGAGTTCATGCCGTGTCCTGGTCCTGCGCAGGGAGTGCGCGCGCGGCGGCCTCGGCCTTCTTCCTGGTGCGCCGGGCCGTGAAGTAGGCTGAGCGGCAGACCTCGACGTACTCGTCGAAGTTCTCGTCGGCCACGGCCCTGATACCGTCGATCAGGGGCAGCTCAGGGACACGAGTCCCGAGCCAGCGCCGGAGCGTCGTGTTCGGCACACCAGACGCCTCACAGACCTGCGCCAGGGTCTTGAACCCCTTGCCCCGGACCTTGAAGGTGGTGCCGTTGAAGCGAGCCCTGGGCTTGCGGGGGAGCGGCCTCCACCCCGACATCTCCATGACTTTCGACCAGATCGCTCGGAAGGGATGCCGCGTAAGTGCTTGCTCAACAAGGAACTGTCGAGCGTCAGGGATCGTTCGGAGGCGGTCGCCCCGACCAACTTCCCGCCCCGGGCGGAGAGGGCCACGAGCGGCGGATGGCCCGGTTGTCGCGACTTCGCGGGGAGACTACCCTGCGGTGGCTCGGACTCACCCCGAACGGCTCTCCGAGGCCCGGCCCAGGACATGGCAATGCGCATCCGATCGCTCCTCTCGCCCTCCACGCTGCTCGTCCTCCTCGCGCTGTTCTCGGCGGGCGCCTGCAAGAAGGGAGAGGCCGAGATCGTCGAGGCTTTGAGGGGGACCTGGTCCGTGACGGATGTTCTGGGGCAGACCGAGACCGTACGGTTCGACGAGGACCGGATCGTGTGGGGATACGGCACGGAAACGCAGTACGACGGTCCCTACCGGGTGGCCTCTCACCAGCTGGGGGAGGTGGAGGGAAAGATGATCCGGAAAGTCGAAATCCGGCTGCGGTGCAAGCGACGCACCGGAACCGACGACTGGATTCGGTACCGCCTGCTCTTCCGCGAGGACCTGAACGAATTCGAGATGTGGCACGGCGAGAAGTACGACATCCCCGACGGCGTCTTCGTGGCCGTCCCGGAGTAGTCCCGACTCAGCGCCCGACCTCCTGGTCGACCCCCGTGTCGAGGAGGGTCATCTCGGCGACCAGAACTCCGTCCTCGATCCGCTCGACGTGAATCGGAGGTCCCGGCTTTAACCGCGCGAACCAGAAGCGCTGGATCACCTCCTTCCCCTCCTCGCGGCTCCTCACCACGTACAACCAGCAATCGCGAATGCCGGCGGGCGTCTCGCACTCGTCCACGAAGATCTCGGTGGCACTCGCGGGGAAGGACGCGTGCCCCTGGAGCTCGATCCATGTGGCCGATTTGCGATACACCTCGCCGATCCGCTCCCCCTCCTCGTCGACGTTCACCGCCTCGAGCTCCGCTCCGTCTTCGTCGACCTTCGTGAAGGTCGTGAGCTGATAGGACCTCGGCTTACCTGGGTGCGCCGTCTCGAAGAGATTCCAGCGTCCTTGGGGGCACGCTCTTCGGATCTCCTCGGCGCTGAACGGGGTGGGAGCATGGTCCTCCTGCGTGCGGTTCCCGTCGGGCGGCAGGGTCGCCGCGCTCCGGCAGGCGAGAGACGGGAACGACACGAGGCAAAGGAGGACGATCGAGGGGAGGAGTCGCGGCATGGCTTCCGTCCGCTAGAGGTGGCCGGCGAAGTGATCCAGGAATGCGTCGAGCTGGCGGATTCTAGCGCGCGAGGCGGGCCATCCAATCGGGAGGGCGACATCCGGGGGGGCGAAAGCCGGCCCGGGTCGACCGGAAGGCGATTCCCGGTCCAGGCCCTCCGGCGGGCGGGAATGGCTCACGCTGTGCCTCCGGCGCGCCGATAGGAATACCCACGTCGTGACGCGAGTCCCGGCGATTACCCCCGATCCCAAGCACGCGCCACCGTCTCGCCGGCGCGGCGCCCACGCCACCCTGCGCCCGCCCCGAAGAGGCCGTTCCGAGTCGAAGCCCGACGCGGCGGGGAGCTCGTGCGAGGAGATCCCACGAGAACGAGGCGTCGCGTACCGAACGTCGAACGCGAGACGGGAGAGGCCGAGCAGATGATGAAGGGCGAATCACAACCCAGCCGGGGCGGCAAGAAGCTCACCTTCGAGCTCCTGGATGCGTCCTACGGCATCGAGATCACCAAGGTTCGCGAGATCATCGAAATGAGGGACATCATCCCCGTCCCCCGCACGCCTGACTTCATCCTGGGGGTGATGAACCTGCGCGGCACGATCATCCCCGTGCTGGACCTCAGGATGATCTTCGCTCTCCCGCTCGGGGAGGACGACCGGGAGGTCCGGATCGTCGTGGTGGAGATGGAGGACCGCGAGATGGGGCTCGTCGTGGATCGCGTGCGAGGCGTGCTCGACATCGAGGAGAGCCAGATCGAGGACTCCCCCGACTACGGCGAGGGGTTGAACACGGCCTTCGTTCGCGGCATGGCGAAGACGGAAGGAGGAGTCACCGCCCTGCTGGATCTCGACGCGATCCTCAACTCGGACCAGAAGGCCGTCCTGGGAACCCTCGCGAGCGAGGCGACGGAGGAGGGTGCGAGCCAGGTGCCCGAGGCCGAGGAGGCCGCCTAGTCCGTCGGCGCCCGTATCCCGGAGGTTGCCAGAGCCTTGAAGTGGATCGGACGGCAGCGTAGCCGAAACCCGAAGGCGCCGGGCGGCGGGGCCGGGAAGATCTCCTGGGATCCCGGTTTCGTGGAACAGAAGGAGCTCAGCGAGAAGGAGTTCCAGACCCTGGCGGGCATCATCAAGACGAGGTGCGGCATCAGCCTCGGGCCGAACAAGCGGCCGCTCGTCAAGTCGAGGCTGGGCATGAGGCTCCGCAAGCTGCAGCTGCGAACCTTCTCGGAGTACATCGCGCTGCTCGAAGCGGACCAGCGCGGGCGCGAGATCACGATCCTGCTCGACTCCATCTCGACGAACGTCACCAGCTTCTTCCGGCAGGAGGGTCACTTCCAGTATCTGCGTGAGACGATCCTTCCCGGTCTCGAGGGCCGGCGCCGGAGGTCGGCGCGCCGCCTGCGGATCTGGAGCGCGGGGTGCTCGTCGGGCCAGGAGCCGTACACCGTGGCGATCGAGCTGCACGAGGGCTTGGCGGATCTCGCCCGGTGGGACGCGAAGATCCTGGCCACCGACATCTCGACGAAGGTGCTCACCATCGCGAAGAGCGGGACCTACCCCGAGGCCAGGCTGGCGGGGCTCCCGCCCGTCCTCCGGGACCGGTACATGAAGCGCGTTCGGATCTCGAGCGAGGAGACGACCTTCCGCATGAAGCGGACGCTGCGAGACATGATCACGTTCGGCCGGCTCAACCTGATGGGGCCCTGGCCCATGAAGGGACCCCTCGACGCGATCTTCTGTCGCAACGTGATGATCTACTTCGACCGCAAGACCCGGGAGAAGCTGGTCCGGCGGTTCCACGGTCTGCTCACGCCCGGGGGCACTCTCTTCATCGGGCACTCGGAGAGCCTCACCGGCATCGAGCACCAGCTCACGGTCGCCGGTCCCGCCATCTACAGGAAGGAGGCCGGGAAGTGAAGGGCACCGCGCGAGGGACGTACACCAGCGTCGGCATCGGAGAGATCCGGGTCGTGCGGGGCTCGGGGCTGCTCGTCACGCACGCCCTGGGAAGCTGCCTGGGGCTGGTCGCCTACGATCCCATGACCCGGGTGGCGGGCATGCTCCACGCGATGCTGCCGCGGGCGGAGATCGATCCCGAGGGGGCGGAGCTACGTCCGGCCCTGTTCGTGGAGACCGGCGTCCCCCGTCTGCTCGAGGAGTTCCGGGCCGCCGGAGGTCGGCTCGAGGCCATGGTCCTCAAGGCGGCCGGTTGCGGCAGCCCGCTCGGAGTCGACGACACCTTCAAGGTGGGAGAGCGGAACTACAAGGCCCTGCGGGACATCGTCCGGACGAACCGGCTCCTCCTCGCCGCGGAGGAGATCGGCGGATCGCGGAGCCGAACCCTGACCGTGGACGTGCGGACGGGAGAGGTCCACGTCTCCCGGGGATCCGAGAGGTGGCCGCTATGAGCTCGGTCGAGACGGAGCGGATCATCGAGAGGACCGAGGACCTCCCGCCGATGCCGCGGAGCGTCACCGTCATCATGCAGGCCCTGTCGGACCCGGACTCGGACGCGAGCCAGGTCGAGCTCGCGATCCAGTACGACTCCGGTCTGACCGCGAGCATCCTGCGGCTCGCCAACTCGGTGCAGTTCGGATTCCCCGGCGCCATCGGATCGATCCGGGACGCCGTGGTCCGGCTCGGGCGAAGACGGATCATGGACCTGGTGGTCGCGGCCTCGATGAGCTCGCGATTCCAGAAGGAGATGACCGGCTACGCCTCGCCCGCGGGAGCGTTCTGGGAGCACTCCATCGCGACGGCGACCGCCGCCGAGCTCCTCGAGGAGGTATGTCGGGCGGGACCCGTCGATGGCGTGTTCACCTGCGCCTTGCTCCACGACGTGGGCAAGCTCGTCATGGACGAGTTCGTGGGCGAGTGCCAGAGCGGCATCGAGGCCTCCGTCGCGGCGGGGAACACGTTCGACGACGCGGAGCGCCTCGCCACCGGGATCGATCACGCCGAGGTGGGAGCGCGGATCCTGTCCGCCTGGACGCTCCCGGCCGAGATCGTCCTCGTGGCCCGCTACCACCACCGGCCCGCGGATCTCATCGAGCCGAACACCTGCGTCGACCTGGTTCACGTGGCCGATTGCCTCGCGATGACGATCGGTCACATCGGAGGGATGGACGGCCTCTCGTACAAGCCGTCGCCCGAAGTACTGGCCCGCCTCGGGATCTCCACCCGCACGCTCGAGCAGGTGGCGGTTCGGACCTTGCAGCGCGCCGAGGAGATCACCCACTCCCTCGGGGCGACCGTGGAGGCGAGTCGATGATGGGATCACTTCACCACCCGAGTCGCGACGCCCGGGCCGGGCGCCGTCGACGCACGAGAGGTGTGGAATGATCAGGCTGGTCATCGTCGACGACTCGACCCTCGTGCGGAAGGCGCTGATCTCCGCCCTGCGGTCGGCGCCCGACATAAGCGTGGTGGGGGAGGCGGAAGACGCCTTCGCGGCCCGAGAGCGCATCCTCGAGCTGGACCCCGACGTGATCACGCTGGACATCCGGATGCCCAGGATGGACGGGCTGACGTTCCTCGAGAAGCTGATGGAGCATCACCCCATCCCGGTCGTCATGTTCAGCTCCGTGACGACCGAGGGAAGCCAGGAGGCGATCCGCGCCCTCGAGATGGGAGCCACCGACGTCGTGTGCAAGCCGACCTCGAGCGAGGACACGAAACGAACCTACCGCACGCTCGTGAACGCGGTGCGGGCGGCCGCCGCTTCGAAATCACGGGGGAAGAGGCGCTCCGGGCCGACCTCCGCCCTGCCCTTGATGACGAGCGCCCGGACCGAGCTAGCCCGTCACCGGGTCCTCGCCATCGGCGCTTCGACGGGAGGGACGATCGCGATCCGCGAGCTGCTCGACCAGCTACCCGCCGACGTTCCCGGCACGGTGATCGTGCAGCACATGCCCGAGAGCTTCACGGACGCCTTCGCCCAGCGGCTGAGCTCGGTGTGTCCGATGGAGGTGCGGGAGGCCAGGAACGGGGATCGTGTGCAGCCCGGGCTCGCCCTGGTGGCGCCGGGGAACAAGCACATGGTGCTGGTGAAGCAGGGAGCGGGCTACGTCGTCGAGACCCGGGGCGGGCCCCTGGTCCACCACCAGCGACCGGCGGTCGACGTGCTGTTCCACTCCGTGGCCCGGTACGTCAGGGAGGACGCGGTCGGGGTCGTGCTGACCGGCATGGGCGCCGACGGGGCGTCCGGGCTCCTGGAGATGCGCGAGGCGGGGGCCCGGACCTTCGCTCAGGACGAGGAGAGCAGCGTCGTCTACGGCATGCCCAAGGAAGCCGCGCTCAACGGCGGGGCGGAGAAGATCGTCGCGCTCCAGGACATGGGGGAGGCCGTCATGCGCGCCCTCTGTGCGAAGCGCCGCACGGGCTCCTCCTCCCGGAAGAGGGCCTGACGCCCGCCCCGGCCCGGATGTCGGCGGGGCCCGGATTCCCGGGGGCCGTGGCGTATTCCCTAACCCGATTCCCGGATCCTTCCGATAGGGGGGAAGTGCGAGATCGGGCGACGCCACCCACTCCGTCCCACCCTCGGATCTCGAACCCCAAGAACGCGTTGCGACGGCCCGTTCCCAGGAGGCTTGCGTGCAATCGGACAAGGAGGATCTCACCCCCTTCCTCGAGGAGATCCAGGAGGGGCTGAAGGCCTGGAAGGAGGGCAATCCGCGGGGATTGGCCCAGGTCGCGACCGTGCTGCGGGAAGGAACCTCCGCGGCCACGTCGCTGCCCCCCGACTCCCAGACCCTGGTGGGGAGCGAGCTCCCCGACCTGCTCGAAACGGCGAGCAGCGTCATCGAGAAGAAGGAGTCCACCGACCTGCTCGGCCTGCTCGAGGCGGTCGCGTCCGCGGTCCGCGCCCTCGAGTCGAGCCCGGACCTGGACGGCCTGGCCGAGTCGGCCGAGAGCGTCCGGGATTGCTGTGCCGGGTTGCGGGAGGTCCTCGGGGACAAGGCGCCGGCCGCGGCGACGCCTCCCGCGGGAGGCGGTGAATCCACGCTCGATCTGCAAGGCGCCTCCCTCCACCGCGCGGCGGCGGTGCTCATCGGACTGGCGCCGACGGACCGCGCGGACGCGGAGGTCGTGCTCGCGCACCTGCGGGAATCGAGCGCAGACGGCTCCCTGCCGGAGCAGGCCCGGACGTTCCTCGGGAAGACGGCGGACAAGATCGCCGAAGCCGTGCAGGCGGAAGGTCCTGCGGCCGAGACCGCGATGGAGGAGGCGAGGGCGCTCCTCGAGCAGGCCGTCGAGGTCCTCGAATCCGAGGGTGCCGGCACGCCGCCGAAGGCGCAGGCGAAGCCCGCCGCCCCCGCGGGTCCCTCCATCCAGTTCGACGGTCCGCCCGTGCTGCCCGACGACACCGCCCCGGATCTCCTCACGGAGGCCGCGGAGGAATTCCTCGATCACCTGGGGCTGGCGGAGTCCGCGCTCCTGGCGCTGGAGGAGGACCCCGCGCACGCCGAGCACATCAACACCGTCTTCCGCGCCTTCCACACCGTCAAGGGGTCGTCGAGCTTCCTCGGCCTCGACCGGATCCAGCGCCTCGCCCACCTCGCGGAGAACCTCCTCAGCCGGGCGAGGAACGGCGAGATCACGATCCAGGGCGAGTACGCGAACCTCGCGCTTCAGTCCTGCGACGTCCTGCGCGCGATCATCGAGACTCTCCCGGACATGGAGCCCGGCCAGGCTCTCGCCATTCCCGACGAGTACGACGGCCTGCTCGAGCGGCTGGCCAACGCGGACTCCGGCCGCGAACCGAGCGGCTCCGCGAGCGCCGGCGCGCCGGCCCCCGCGCCCGCGAAGCCGGCGCCGGAGATTCCGATGGAGGAGGCCGTGAAGCCGGCCGCCCCGCCGCCCCCGCCCGCCAAGGTCGCGGCGTCGAAGCCGAGCCCGCCGCCCGCCCCGAAGAAGAAGGAGATCCAGCCCCAGGCCAAGAAGAAGCCCGCCCCGGGCAAGGCGGCGAAGAGCGAGGCGTCGGTCCGCGTGGGCACCGGACGGCTCGACAACCTGATCAACATGGTCGGCGAGCTGGTCATCGCGCACTCGATGATCGTCCAGGATCCCGAGACCGGCGGGGAGTCGAGCGCCGACAACCGGAAGATCTCCCACCTCGGAAAGATCACCCGGGAGCTCCAGGACCTCTCCATGGCCCTGCGCATGGTTCCCCTGAAGCCGCTGTTCGAGAAGATGCGCCGGGTCATCCGGGACCTCGCGCAGCGATCGGGCAAGTCCGTCGTGCTCGTCACCGCGGGGGAGGACACCGAGATCGACCGGAACATGGTGGAGGGAATCAACGATCCCCTCGTGCACATGATCCGCAACTCCGTCGACCACGGCATCGAGTCCGCCGAGGAGCGTCGAGAGCTGGGCAAGCCCGTCGTCGGGACCCTGACCCTCCGGGCCTATCACTCCGCCGGCAACGTCGTCATCGAGGTGCAGGACGACGGCCGCGGGCTCGACCGGGACAAGATCCTGGCGAAGGCGATCGAGAAGGACGTCATCCAGTCGGGCCGCAACATGTCCGACAGCGAGATCTACCAGCTGATCTTCCGGGCCGGCTTCTCGACCGCGGAGAAGGTCACGGACGTCTCCGGCCGCGGGGTCGGCATGGACGTCGTCAAGCGAGGGATCGAAGCGCTGCGGGGACGGGTCGGGGTGACCTCGGCCGTCGGCGAGGGCACGACGATCACCCTGCAGTTCCCTCTCACCATGGCCATCGTGGACGCCATGCTCATCGTGGCGGGCAACGAGAAGTACCTGCTGCCGACCATGTCGATCCAGCAGAGCTTCCACCCCGACGCGTCCGACATCAACACCCTCGTCGGGCGCGGGGAGATGGTCAAGTTCCGCGACGGGCTGGTTCCCATCGTTCGCCTGCACGAGGTCCTCGACATCGAGTCCGCGACGGATCGGATCGAGGACGGCATCCTGATCGTCGTGGAGGTTCCCGGCAGCCGCTACGCGCTGCTCGTGGACCGGATCCTCGGCCAGCAGCAGGTGGTCATCAAGTCGCTCGGCCCCGTGGTGGGGCAGGTGAGCGGAATCTCCGGGGGCGCGATCCTCGGAGACGGCCAGGTCGGTTTGATCCTCGACGCGAAGGGCGTTCTCAACCTGTCGAGGGGGGAATACGCGAGGGCATAGGAGTGGCTCTCTCGGCCGCGGACGGCAAGAAGAGGACGATATGTCGGAGCAGGTAGTGGAGGAGGAGGAAGTGGTCGAGACCCAGCTCGAGGAAAAGTACCTGACCTTCGAGCTGCACGGGACGGCCTACGGCATCGAGGTCTCGAAGGTCCGGGAGATCATCGGTCTGATGGACATGACTCGCGTACCGAGGACGCCGAGCCACTTTCGCGGGGTGATGAACCTGCGGGGCAAGATCGTGCCGGTGCTCGACCTTCGGATGATCCTCGGCATGGAGGCTCCCCCCGATACGCACGAGAGCCGGATCGTCGTCTTCGAGGCGAACCAGGCGGAGACCGGTTTGATCGTGGACCGGGTGCGCGAGGTCCTCACCATGAGTCGGGAGAGCATCGGGGACACCCCCGAGTTCGGCTTCGAGGTGTACACGGACTTCGTGCAGGGCATGGGCAAGCACGGGGACAGCGTGACGATCCTGCTCGACTTCGAGAAGGCCTTCGACTTCACGGAGCTCGAGAGCTCGTAGCCGCCGGCTCACCGCCGGAGGGTGAGGCCGAACAGGAGGCTGCGGCCGGGCCGGTTCAGGCCCGAGCCGTGGATGCGGTAGTCCTCGTCGGTGACGTTCTCCAGACCGACGCGCACATCGGCGTGCTCGTTCACCCGCCATCCTCCTCGCAGGTGCAGCACCCCGTACGCCGGCGTGCCTCCCGGAGGGATGCGTGACGTGTCGCTCTCGTCCCGGGTCGAGAGGCGGTCGGCGTCATCCGCGAAGGTGGCGAGCGCCTCGAACCACTGCCTCGCCTCCTCGCCCTCCCAGCGCAGGCCGAGCTGCGCGGTGGGGGGCATGAGACGGTCGACGTACTCGCGCTTCTCGACCTGATCCGACGTGGGATAGGTGTCCACCTTCCCCTCGAGCCAGGTCGCATTGCCGAACAGGGTCCAGCACGGAACGACCTCCCAGGCGGCGCCCAGCTCGACGCCGAACACGTAGCCGTCGCCGACGTTGTCCTTCGTGACCTCCCATTCGTCCTCCTCGTTCTGGTTGCCGGTGGGAAAGCGCACGATCTGGTCGGAGACGTCCGTGTAGAAGACCGAGGACTGGGCGGTCAGGTTCTCCCGCTCCTGCTTCACCCCGAGCTCCCAGCTCGTGTAGCGCTCGGGATCGAGGTGCGGCGCGGGAATCTCGAACTCGTCGCTGCGCGCGCTGTCGAAGCGCGTCAGGTCGGACAGGTTGGGGGCGCGGAAGCCCTGGGACACGCCCCCGAACAGGTGCAGGGTCTCCTCGGCGATGCGGTAGAGGAAGCGCGCGCTGCCCACCACCGCGTTCCAGTCCTCGTCGATCGACATTCGCTCGTCGGTCACCGGATCCTGCACGCTGTTCGCGTCGACCGCCGCGTGCTGCAGCCGCACGCCCAGGGTGCAGGTGAGGCGATCCGTGATGTCGAGCTCGTCCTGGACGAAGGCGCCCAGGAGGTCGTACGTGGCATCGTCGGCCACGGGGCCCTGGATGGGATTGCCGTCCTTAAACGAGTCGACGTGGTCCCGGTAGAGGTCGAATCCCCAGCTCACGTGGCCCACCGACGTCTCGCTTCCGAGCTGGGCGAACACCCCCAGGGTTCCCACCTCGAATCCCTGCTTCGAACGGCTTCCGCTTCCCTTGATGCGATCGCGCTCCTCCTCCTGGCCGTGCCAGGAGAGGCTCAGGTGGTAGTCGTCGATCCAGCCGCCGAGCTCCTCGCCGCGCAGCTGGACGTAGGTGAGGTCGCGCTCCTGGTCGAGATCGCGCCGCAGGTCGCTGCCCACCGTCGTGCCCTCCCACGAGTCGGCCCAGATCGTCTTGTGCGTGCGGGGGACGTCTTCCTGTCGGACCCGCTGATGGGCGACGACGAGCCGCGTCGAGGGATCGAGGAAGCGCTCCACCTTCACGTCCAGGTCCCACTCGTCGTACCCCGTCTCGGGCTGGGTGCGGACGTCGGGCCCTCCGCGGACGTCGCCGAAGTCCTTGCCGCTCACGCCCACGAGGATGCCCAGGGAGTCGTCCATCGTCGCGCTTCCCTCGAGCCGACCCACGTGGGCCCGCTCGGCGCTCGAGTAGCGATAGTGGAGCCTCCCCTCGTGGGCGAACCCGACGTCGTAGGTGTCCGGATTCCTCGAGAAGGCCCCCACGGCGCCTCCGATCGCGTCCGACCCGTGGAGCACCGAGCTCGGCCCTTTCACGATCTCGAACCGCTCCACCGAGAGCGGATCGACCGTGTTCCAGTACTGGTTCGGCCCGGTCCGGAACACGGAGTTGTTCAGGCGGATCCCGTCGATCAGGAACACGGTACGCAGGCTCGTGAAGCCCCGGATGTAGGGGGATCCGTGCCCGTGGGCCGTCTCCTGGACCATCACTCCGGAGACGTCCCGCAGGACCTGGGGCGTCGTGCGGTACGCGCGCCGCTCGATCTCCGCGGCGGGGATGGCCTCGGCCGAGTAGGGAGTGTCGATCGAGGTGTGGGGGGAGAGGGTCGCGGTGACGATTCTCGTCTCGAGCCGGGGGAGGTCGTCCTCGTCCGCCTCGCTGTCCTGCGGCCCGGTGGATCCTCCCGGGAGGGTGAGGATCAGCAGGAGCAGGAGAGGTGCGTTCATCAGACGTCGGAGGGGGTTCGAGCTGCGGTCAACGCGCTTCCGGTCGCGCGGTTCACCGGGCCCGGGGAATCACCGTCGCGGAAACAGCACCACGACATCCTCCGCGCGCGGCGGAGGCGTGATCTCCAGATGCTCCAGCTTCCCGCCACGGACCGTCGCCTCCACGATCCGGCCCCCGGGCGCGTGGAGGCGGAAGTCGACGTCCCACCGTCGGGGCCAGGCGGGGAGGATCAGGAGCCGGCTCCCGTCGACCTGCAGGAGCATGCGCTGCAGGGCGATCATCGAGACTCCGCCGTGATCCTGATCGGGGATCCAGTCGAAATTCGGGCCCCAGAACGCGGGGAAGCGGCTACCGGCGTGGGAGGTCGAGAAGTTGCGGGCCACGAGATCGCCCGCCTCGTCGGCCAGGCCGAGCATCGCGGCCTGGATCGCGTTCTGGTTCCACCCCCCGGTGTCCTGGTGCTCTCGGTGCCGCCACGTGGCGAGGGCGAGCTCGAGATCCGGTCGGCTCGTGCCGTACAGGGGGTAGGGGAAGACCGCGTAGAGCTCGGGGTGCTCCCGGTTGCGCTTCACGTCGTATTCCTCGGCCGGCAGCAGCACCTTCTCCCCGCCGCGCTCGCCCGTGGGGACCGCGGGCAGGTCCTCGAGCATGTCGCGCCACATCGCGCGGTCCTCGGCCCTCGTGTGCTCCTCGGGGAGGGCGAGCAGCCGGGGCAGGATCCGGCGCAGGCCCGCGATCTCGGGCATCGGGTTCGTCGTCTCCCACCAGGTCTCGAGGGCCTGGGACGGGTTCATGCGGATCTCGCCCCCCTCGGTGCGGGGCCAGTGCTCGTCGAAGAACGCCGTGACCTCGGTCGCGAGGGGCAGCAGCGTCTTCGCGAGGAAGGCGCGGTCCATCGTGTGCGCGTGGACGTCGAGCATCATCTCGACGAGCTCGATGCCCCCCTGCCATTCGCGGCGGATGTAGCCGTTCGTGGTCAGCCCGTCCGCCATCCCCTCGCGGTCCCAGCCGTAGTTGGCGTTCGTGTACGTCCCCCAGAAGTACATCGTCTCCGGGAAGAAGGCGCCGGCGTGGCCGTAGTAGCGACGCGTGCGCTCCCTCGCGAGGGGCAGGCATTCGACGTACATCCGGAAGAGCGGCTCCATCAGGTCGAGGTCTCCCGCGGCGATCATCGACCAGTAGGGGAGCCGGGTGTTCTGCCACCAGTACGGGCCGCCCCATCGCCGGTAGTCGGC
This sequence comes from uncultured Planctomycetaceae bacterium, assembly GCA_964428225.1. GTDB lineage: Bacteria > Planctomycetota > UBA1135 > UBA1135 > JBFMCU01. The sequence continues at coordinate 1,098 of CAYRXS010000146.1, read as the reverse complement.
GTCGTATCCCTGGGCCTTCGCGTCCACGGTGAAGAGCGAGCCGTTGAACTTGATGGGGAAGGTCCCGCGACCGGCGCACGCGTTGATCCAGCGCTGCAGGGCGTAGCCCCGCGTGACCGCCTCCGCCGCCGCGTCGCCGCGGACGTCGATCCAGCTGCGATTCCAGAAGGCGTTCCACCAGGCGATATGCTCGACGCGAGCTCTTTCGAGATCGAGCGCGGCCAGGGCCTCGACGCGGCGATCGAGCCGACCGAGCCAGTCCTCCGCGGTGTCCGTCCGGGCCCCGAGTGTAACTACGCGCACTCGATGGGCGGTGCGCGCCTCCGACGAGACGAGCGTCGTGTCGTCGACGCGGACGAGACCCTCTCCGAGCAGACAGCCTCCGAACGTGCGGTGCAGGAGGGGATCGTCGCCTCGCTCGACGAGCTCGCCCAGGGCCTGGAGGCCCAGGGTGACGCCCCAGATCGACTTCTCGTTGCGGTGGTACCAGACCACGCGGTCGCCTCGATCCTCGAGGATCGTGTCGGGGTGCGTGATGACCGGGTACGGAGGCGTCCGACCGTGAAGTCCGTAGGCGGTGTGCGCCTCCTCGCCGGTGAGCTCCCGTGCCTCCCGTCGCCAGCACTCGAGCGCCACGCGCATCGTCGTCGGCGTCTCGCTCCGCGTCTCGACGAGGACCAGTGGGTGGTTCGCGTCGACACGCACGGAGATCTCCGTCGCCGTCTCCTCCTCGCCTGCGCGAATCACGACCTCACCCTCGCGCAGCCGCAGCTCCTGGCGGAAGCGCGCCCCCTCGACGAAGGGATTCGGGTCGAGGCCGATCCGCACGCGCCCGAGCTTCAGCAGGTGGCAGTTCTCGTTCCAGGCGTCCGTCCGGGAGACGTAGAAGCAGAGGTCGCCGCCGCGCTCCACCCACAGGTTGATGCCCGTTTCCCCGTTGCCGAGCGGCATCGATCCCGCGGAGCTCTCGCTCGGCGAGTCCCATACCACGTTGCCGCGGGCCGGGTGATCTTCCTCGAGGGGTGTCGCGGGGGCTTGCGCGCCGTGACTCAGCGCGAGCAGGAACAGAGCAGTGTGCAGCATGGCGAGGAGGGGGGA
>CAYRXS010000145.1:0-16728 GCA_964428225.1 uncultured Planctomycetaceae bacterium | reverse complement strand
AGCAGCCGCTTGACCATCGGGGTCAGGCGGGGCATCGCGAACTGCGTGCCGGTCGTCGGTCCTCGCGGACCGCCCGGCGGCGGATCTTCCCAGCGGGCTTGCATGGGGACTCTGGGGGTCGGGTGCTCCCGGTCGGCTCGCTCTCAGCCGAGCTCGTCCCACCCGATGCCGTGGATCGCGGCCGCGGCGCGGGCGGTGTTCATCAGAAGCAAGGCTATGGTCATCGGCCCGACGCCCCCCGGAACTGGAGTGATCGCGCCCGCGACCTCGGCGGCCTCGTCGAAGGCGACGTCGCCCACGAGCTTGCCGTCCTCTCCGCGGTTGATCCCCACGTCCAGGACCGCCGCCCCCGGCCGGATCCAGTCGCCCCGCACCATCTTCGCCCGCCCCACGGCGGCCACCAGGATGTCCGCCTCCCGCGCCACCGCGGGGAGGTCGCGCGTCCGGGAGTGGCACAGGGTGACCGTGGCGTGCCGCGCGAGCAGCAGGGCGGCGAGCGGCTTGCCCACGAGCATGGAGCGCCCGATCACGACCGCCCTCGCGCCGTGGATCTCGACGTCGTATCGGTCGAGCAGCTCGATGCAGCCCGCGGGCGTGCAGGGCACCAGCCCCTTCTCTCCCCGCCACAGGGCCGCCACGTTCGCGGGGTGCAGCCCGTCGACGTCCTTGGCCGGATCGATCGCGCGCACGACCTCGTCGGCGTCCAGCCCCTCGGGCAGGGGGAGCTGCACCAGCATGCCGTGCACCGCGGGATCCTCGTTCAGCTCCCGGACCGTGCCGAGCACGCTCTCTTGCGAGCTGGTGGCCTCCATGCGGATCGTGCGCACCTCGAAGCCCGCCTTCGTGGCCGCCTTGTCCTTGTTGCGCACGTAGATCTGGCTCGCGGGGTCGTCCCCCACGAGGACCACGGTGAGCCCGGGGACCACGTCCCGCGACCGGAGGGCCGCGACCCGCTCCGCCACCTCGCCGCGCACCGCCAGGGCCGTCGCCTTCCCGTCGATGATTCGGGCCTTCATGCTGCTCGTCGTCTCACTCATGAGCGGATTCCTCCGCGACCAAGGGTACGGATTCCGGCGCGCGCTTCGAGGCCCCGGGGTGGATCATCGCCTCGAACCCCGCGAGCAGGGCCACGATCCCCTCCACGGCCCAGTACGCGAAGAGGATCCCCGCGATGCCGCTCGTGAAGCCGTAGCTGTGCAGACCGACGTTGAGCAGGTTGACTCCCCACCACGAGGCCGAGACCACGACGCCCCCCAGGACGGCGAGCACCGCCAGCCCCCGGTCCCGTACGTAGCCGCCGATCCGGGCGTGGAGGATCAGGATCTGCCAGATGCAGATCAGGAGCGCCCCGTTCTCCTTGGGATCCCACCCCCAGAAGCGCCCCCAGGAGTCGTTGGCCCAGATACCGCCCATGATCGTCCCGAAGAGCGAGAACAGGAGGCTGAAGCAGATGACGCCGTAGGTCATCCGCGTGAGCTCCTTGTAGTACTCCCGGTCGCCCTTCCGCAGGCCGAACAGGCGTCCGAGGATCCAGACGTGCGCGATCGCCGCCGCGAGAAGTCCCCCGGAGTAGCCCATGGCGATGGTCGTCACGTGGATCGCCAGGTAGTAGTTCGTGTCCAGGACCGCGAGGATGGAGGCCATCGTGTCGCCGGAGCTGGCGACCTCCGTCAGCTCGTACTTCCCGGCGAGGAACATGCCGATCGCTCCCAGGACCACCGACAGCATCAGCATGACGCGCAGCCGGCTCACGAGCTCCACGAGCAGCCCCAGGACCACCGCGCAGCCCGTCACGAAGACGACCGTGTCGTAGAGCGACACCACGGGCGGGCGATCCCGGATGACGCAGCGCATCGTGACGCCGATCGCCACGAGGGCGGTGGCTCCGACGGCCCCGGCCCAGGTCCCCCATCGCAGGACGCGCCACCGCGGCAGGATCCAGCTCGCGGCCATGGCCACGAAGGCGAGCAGGAACAGGACCAGCGCCTTCGTGAAAGGCGCCAGGCGGTTCAGGCGGACCTCCAGGGGGACCGAGTCGTACTCGCCCCGGGCCTCGGCCAGCGTCCGCACGCCGTCGGAGAGCGCTCCCAGCCGCTCCGCGAACGCGGTCCGGTCGTCGGGATCGGCGACCATGGCCTCGAGGGCTTCCAGGAGCGCCAGGTGGGTCTCCGGGGCCGGCGTTCCGGAAACGACGGCCTCGCTGGCGACGTTCATCAGGTCGGGGATCCGCCACCAGGCTCTCGGCTCGAGCCACGAGGCGGGGCTCTCCTCGCCCGCGGGGGGCGGGAAGAGCGCCGGCCCGCCGCTCAGCTGGTGCACCAGGCTCAGCTCGCTCAGGAGCCGCTCGGCGGCGGCCTGCATCGCGGGCGACGGGTCGTCCCGGCGCCGCAGGACTTCGCCGAGGTTCCGCATCACGTCCGAGACCGGCGTCCTCGAGCCCTGGGCGACCACGCCCTCGAGCGCGAGGGCGGACTCCGCGGAGAAGCCGTGCCGCAGGCCCTCGAAGGAGTCGATCAGGTCCTCGAACCCTCGCATATCGCCAGCGAGCTTGATCAGCTGGCGCTGCAGCGCCGTCCGCCGCTTGGCCTCCACCCCCATGTGGCGCGAGGCCTCGGTCATGAGGCGGGTCCGGGCCGGGGCCAGCTCGTCGTAGCTGTACCAGTCCCGCTTCCCCTTGGCCGGCAGGCCGATGGCGGTGAGCACGCCGTCGTACTCCACGCGGAAGCAGGGATGCGTCCGGGCCACCTCGGGGAAGAAGAGGCAGTCGAGGAGCCACGCGGTGTGGGAGAGCTTGCCGTCCTCGAGGCGCAGGCTGCGCTTGCCGTTGACGGTCAGGAGCTCGAGCCCCGCCACCGAGTCCATCGGCTTGACGCGACCGCCGTCCTGCACGGGCAGGTACGCGAACCGCGCGAGGATCTCCTCGTCCCAGGCCTCGCGCGTCGACGCCTCCTGAGACGCGGCGACGGAGGAGCCGACGAAGAGCAGGAGCAGCGCGAGGAAGTGCTTGCGGAGGATCTGCATCACGCCTCCTCCCCGCTCGTCCGGCTCCCGACCGGCCCGGCCGGCGTTCGTTCCCGGGACGCGAGGAATACCAGGAGCTTGCGGCCGAAGGCGATCACGAGCCCTGCGGTGATGACCCAGAGGGCGTACTCGGGCCAGCGATCCGCGGGATTGCGGACCACGCTGAACACGGAGTAGAAGCGGCTCGGCGACGCCAAGTTCTGCGGTCCCCACGACGACTGGAAGAACACGAGGCCCTCGTGGCGCAGCGGCTCGTTCATCTGGATCAGCACGCGATCGCTGCCGGCGTCGTCGATCCGGGTGACGGTGCTGCGGTAGGCCTTGGCCATCCTCATCCCCGGGTGATCCTCCTTCTCGAAGTCCTCCAGCCGGATGGAGAACGGCATCGGGTATCGCGCGAGCCGCAGCGTGATCGCCCAGTCCTTGCCCCCCGCGTTCACGGTCCAGGGCAGGACCTCGAAGCCCCACAGGATGCCCCGCCGGCTCTCGCCTCCGACCCGCGCCTCGGCGTGCAGGCCGGCGACGTCGAGCTCGTCGTCTCCCGCGGCGGCCACGGCCCGCAGTCCGTACCCGTCGACGATGGGGCCCGCCGTCTCGTCGATCGCGCCCTCCGGCAGCGCCCGGCAGTTGGGCACGAATCCCGACAGCACGAGATCGAAGGGCAGCTCTTTCGAGGTGAAGGTCCGCGACGAGCTCCCGTCGAGGTCGCTGAAGAAACTGTGCTCGATGACGTGCTCCGGAACGGGCTCGGCGCCTCCGATCTCCCAGATCGCGACCTCCCAGAGGCGCTCGCTCTCGAAGTAGTCCGATTGCTGCCCCTCGAACAGCCGCAGGATTCCCTCCTCGCCGGAGACCATCTTTGCCAGCCCCGCGACGAGCAGGATCAGGATCCCCAGGTGGACGATCATCACGCCGACGCCTCGCCAGCCGATGCGCAGGCGCAAGACTGCTGCCAGGAACGAGCACACCGCGAGCAGGAGCGTGACGGTGAGGGGTATGAACAGCACCGCCACGAGCAGGAACACGATCGAGGAGTACACGATCAGCAGCCCGAACTTGCGCCGGCCGATGCCCAGACGCCGGAGTTGTCCGAGGAACATGTTCACGGCGAGCAGGAGCATGCAAGCGACACCGCCGGGGAAGATCGGGACCGACGTCCCCCCCACCTCCTGCCACACGAGGAACGACTCGAAGTAGCGCTTCTTCGCCGCGTAGAGGCCGTGGTCGACCTGGTAGAAGGTGCCCAGGATCGTCAGGACGAAGAGACAGAGCAGCAGGACGCAGCACAGCCCCATGGACGACAGCAAGCGATGGGCGCGTGCTCCGAACGAGGTTTCCTTCATCGCAGGCTCACTCCTCCAGGGAACGCACGAAGTCGAGGAAACCCGCCCGGTGGGCCGCGACCTCCGCCTCGGGTCCGACCATCTTCACGAACACGCTGCCCTCGGAGCGGATCAGGAGGGTCGCGAGCAGGGTCCGGCCCGCTCCGGGCTCCGCCCCCATGCCCTGGTATTCCCCGGAGACCTCGAGCACGGGACAGGGCTCGCCGAGGAGCTCGACCTGCTCGAGATCGGCCACTCCCTCCGCGGTCATCGGCCCCAGGCCGACCTCGCTGCGCCAGCGGTTCAGGTTCTCGAGCAGCCCTCCGGCCTCCCCCGCGAGCAGGATCACGTAGCACTGGGTGTCCTCCCCCGCGCGCAGGTTCACCACCCGCATGCCGCTCTCGCTCAGATCCGTCCAGCCCTCGGGAAGGTCGAAGGCGAAGGGCCCCTCCCCCCCGAACCTCTCGCGGGAGCTGGCGCCGGCCCGCGCCGGATCCCCTCCCGTCCGGACGTCCCGGCGGACCTCGATCTCGACCTCGTCCGGCGGAGCGCAGGCCGCCGGTGCGAGGAGGGCGAGAGCGAGGGCGAACGACATGCATCCCCCGCGAATTCGAGTGGACGTCATCACGGTACCTCCTACCAGTCGCGCTTCAGGACGAACTCGCCGAGGCGCTCCAGGGTCTTACGTGCCGCCGTGGCCGGCAGGACACCCAAAAGGCCCATCGCGGAGCGGACGAGGTCCTCGGCGCGCCGGCGGGCGTGCTCGAGCCCGGGGCGAAGGTCGCAGCGCTCCCGCAGGAGGGCGGTGCGTCCGGTGAGCCCGGGCAGCGTGTACACGTCGCGGATCGCCGCCCGCTGCACGTCGTCGGAGTTCGCGTACGCGTGGAGCACGGGGAGGGTCACCTTCCCGTCCTCGACGTCGTTGCCGACGGACTTGCCCACGATCTCCAGGGAGCCGGTGAGGTCCAGGCAGTCGTCGATGATCTGGAACGCGAGCCCGAGGTTCCACCCCATCGTCGCCATCTGCACGCCGATCTCCTCGTTGCCCCCCGGATAGCGGGCGCCGAGCTCGCACGCCGCGCCGTAGAGGCTCGCGGTCTTCGCGCCGCTGATCTCCTCGTACGTCGCCTGGGGCATGTCGAAGTCGTAGCGGCGGGTGGACTGCTCGATCTCCCCCACCACGATGCGGCGCGTGGTCTCCGCGAGCAGCTGGCTGCACAGACGGGAGGAGAGCTCCGTGGAGCGGGCGAAGGCCCGCGTGTAGAGGAAGTCGCCCAGCAGGACCGCGATCTGGTTGTCCCACCGCTGGTTCACGCAGGCGACGCGGCGGCGCACCTCGGCTCCGTCCAGGATGTCGTCGTGCACCAGCGTGGCGAGGTGGATCATCTCCACGATCGCGGCCACCGTGGTGTGCTCGTCGGTCGTGTTCCCGGTGGCTTCCCCGGTCAGGAGGACGAGGGCCGCGCGGAGCTGCTTGCCGTGGAAGCGGTCCACGTGCGAGGTCATGTCCCGCACGGCCGCCGAGCGCTCGCCCATCTGCTCGGAGAGGACGGCCCGCATCCGATCCATCCCCTCCGCCACGGGCGCGTAGAGCTCCCGGAGGACGGCCTTCGAGCCCTTCACGAGGTCGCCTCGCTCTTGCAGCCATCCTGCGCGGCGGCCAGGTCGCGGGGCGTGTTCACGTTCCGCGGGCAGTCCATGTCGACGAGCTCATCGGGCAGCTCTTGCTGACTGACCGCGAGGATCGCGAGCTCGCCGAATCCCCGGTGGAAGGATGTCATCCTGTGCCGCCCCGCGCGGAGCGCCCGTCGCACCGCGGGCAGGCAGCGCGTGTGATAGATCGCGTACAGGGGCTCGAGCCCGAACTCGCTTCGCAAGAGGCACGCGTCCGCACCCTGGGCCCGAGCCTCCTCGTAGATGGCCGCGAGCAGCTCCACGCACGCCTGGGGCATGTCGCAGGCGAGCACCGCGACCCACGCGCCACCCTCCGTCTCCGCGATCCGCGTGAGCCCCGCCTCGAGCCCCGCCAGGGGACCGGTGTCCACGTGGCGATCGAGGACGAGCTCGCGACCGGTATCGACGTAGCGCTCCTTCTCGCCGCAGGCGAGGACCACGCGGTCCGTGAGCTCGCTCAGCGCCGCGATCGCCGCGGAGAGCATCGTGCGGCCTCCGACCTCGAGCGGCGCCTTGTCGCGCCCCATGCGGCGGCTTCCACCTCCGCAGATCACGAGCCCCACGAGCGGATCGTCCGCGCGCGGGGTCGGTACGTCCGGCCGCCGTTCACCGCTCCCGGAGGGCTCGTCGAGTTCCGAGGAGCCGGGGCTGCGGGCGGGCCTCTGGCTCGGGCTTCTCGTCACGACGGGTCCTTGTTCTTCTCGGCAGCCTTGCCCGGATCGTCGCCCTCTTCGAGCAGATCCGGGTTGTCCTTCAGGCCCTTCTTGAACTGGGTGATGCTGCTGCCCATCGCTCGTGCCAGCTCCGGGAGCTTGCGCGCGCCGAAGATGAGCAGGATCGCGAGCAGGATGATCCAAAGCTCGTTGGGGCCGGGTAATCCGAAGGCGAGGTAGGGCATGATTCGGGCAGGGGCAGGTTCGACCGGCTCGGAGACCGAAGACCGGGACGACTCTCGAGGGGGCAAGACGCCTCGGGGCGATACCGCGCTCCTTGGACTCGTCACTTGTCGACTCTTCCGCCGACGGTAGCCCCGTGTGGGGATTCTAGTGCAAGCTCCGGCCGCAGACCTCCAGGGGAACCTGCAAAATCCGCGTCACCGGCCCCCCGATTCGATTCCCAGGGCTCGGAAGAGCCTCCGGGCGACCTTGGCCGGCAGGGGGGGCGGGTCGAGGTCGGGGCTCGCGACGGTCCCCTCGGCCTTCGCCCCCACCCGGGGCCCTCGCCCCACGCGCAGGCCCGCCCTCGCCAGGGCGAGGCGCACGGGGAAGGCCGCGGAGTAGGTGGACAGCCAGCTTCCCGGTCCCATCCGCGAAGCGACGGAGGCCAGGAAGGCGGGCTCCCACAGGGCGGGGTCCGTCCGGGGCGAGAAGGGATCGAGGAAGACCGCGTCCCAGGGAGCCTCCCCGTCCAGCCGGGCGAGCTCGTGGCGCGCGTCGCCGAGGAGCAGGCGTAGGGTTCCGCGCTCGCCCAGGGGGACGCCCTCCTCCGCGCCCGGGGCTTCCACGGCGAGGGCCAGGGAGCGGCGCACGACGTCGAGCCACGGCTCCCACGGGCCGTGACGCGCCTCGGGTCGCGCGAACAGCGCGAGGGCGGCCCGCAGCACGCTCGGGTCCGACTCGAGGGTCGCGACGTGGAGCTCGGCCCGTCCCCCCTCGAGGGCCGCGAGGGCCGCGGCCAGGTTCCAGCCCAGACCGGTTCCCACGTCGAGGAGGCGAACCTCGCCTGACCGCTCGGCCAGGCGGCAGGCGTTCGCGTAGCGCTCCCGGGCCTCGAGCCACGCGCCGGATCGGGAATGGCACGCCTCGCAGTGTCCGGGGTGGACGAGGGTCCAGGACCCGTCCTCGGTCCGCCGGGGCGTCCAGTCCGTGCCGGTCATCCCCCGTGCGTCCCGTCGGCCTGCGACATGGGCACGAACCGCTCGACGATCGCCCGGTGTAGCCGCACCGCCAGGGACTTGCGATCGGTATCCCGGATGGGCTCCTCGCCGAAGACGACGCGCGCCTCGATCCGCCGCAGCGAGAGCATCGCCAGGAGGTGCGGCGCCAGGGTCATGTCCCCCCACCAGGCGACGGACAGGTGCGCGGAAAGATCACCCGGCGCCGTCTCGTAGCGGAGCGCGGCGTGGTGCACGGGAATCCCCGCGCGGGCCAGCGGCCCGAGGAGCGAGGGCCGGAAGTCCAGGACCCGATCGCCGGAGGTACTGGTGCCCTCGGCGAACAGGATCACCCCTTGACCCCGCTCGATCCTCTCCTGGATCACCGGCCCCACGCGAACCACGTCGCGCGCCACATCTCGGTCCAGGAGCACCGAGTCCATCGATCTCGCCAGCCAGCCGATGACGGGCCAGGCCCCCACGTCCGCGCGGGTGACGAAGACCGCGCCCGTGCACCGCGCCAGGAGCACGATGTCGAGGTACCCGAGGTGGTTCGTCACGAGCAGGAACGGGGGCCTCGGCGCCGTTCCCTCGACCTCGACGCGCACCCCCATCACCCCGCACGCCATCCGGCCCCAGAACCGGAAGATGCCGCGCCGCCACGCCTCGCCCCTTCCCCACCACCGCGCGGGCAGGGCGCCCAGGACCCAAGCTCCCTCTGCCACGATCGACGCCCCCAGGAGCCCGAGCAGGCGCAGGATCCTCCGCAGGAGCCTCATCGACGGTGGTGCGGCAGTCCCGTGAAGAACAGCTGGCGGATGCGCGGATCCAGCCCGTCGAGGTCGAGGACGACGAGGAAGTCGATCGTCCCGAAGTCGCGGTCGAGGGCCGGCGGTCCGCACGCCTTCGCCCCGTAGCGCAGGTACGTCGCGAAGAGACGCGGCACGTCGATCTCCTCGTCGAGGCGCGGGTCGCCCTCCGGCTCGTCGCCGCAGGAGACCGTGGGGCGCGTGGGGATGACCAGCTCCGGGTGCATGCGTCCCTCGCGCCGGAGCCGGCGGTGCATGCGGTGGCCGTCCAGAGGATCCTGCGAGGTCAGGGAGCAGCAGCCGAAGAGGTACCGCTTCCGCGTCCACGAGGCATAGGCCGCCAACCCCTTCCATAGCGCGAACAGCGCCGGGCCGTTCCGGCTCCCCTTCTCGATGCAGGCGCGGCCGAGCTCGATGGAGCGCTGCAGGATCTCGGTGGGCAGGGTCTCGAGGGCGAACTCCTGGCCGCTGTAGAAGCCCGCTCCCGTCTGGGCCGCCTCGAACGTCTGCATGCGATACGTCCCGATCAGCCGGTCGGTCTCGCGCTCGTGCACCATGAGGTGATCGCAGGACGTGTCGAACCGGTCCTGGTCCAGTCCCAGCCGGTGGGACTCCTCGAGGCCCTCCTCGAGCTCCAGGTTGAAGACCTCGTACCGCAGCGTCTGCACCAGCCGCACGTCCTCGGCGTCGCACGCGAACCGGATGCGGTACGACCCCTCCGTCAGCTCGGGGGCGGCGGGACGGGAGAAGGTCCGGTCCGCGTCGGGCGACGCATCGGCCTCGCCCGCCGGCGGGCGTCCCGAGACTGCGCTCCTCTCCTCCGCTTCCATGCCCAAGAAGATACACCGGCGAGGGGGAATCCGCCGAGTCTCGAGCCGGCTCCGTGCGGGAGACCGCCGACACCCTCCGATCAGAACCCCTCGCGCTCCGCCAAGAGACCGCGCTCCTCCAGGACCTCCCGCATGCTCCCGAACCGGAAGGTCGCCAGCAGGCGCTCCAGGCGCGGCCGCGTACGGGGAAGGTTGACGTAGTGGCGGAAGCGGCTCGTCAGGGGCGCGGGCTGACGCGGCTGGTCGGGATCGAGCTCCCACGGGTGGAGGTAGATCGCCGCGGGGTGCCCCCGACGGTCGCGGGACCGGACCGCGGCGCGGGTCACGAAGCCCGGCAGGAGCCGGAAGTACCCCCCGCCCCCCACCGGCCAGTTGCGGCCGAGCAGCCGCCAGGTCGACACGGGGAACTCGACGACGCTCCCCGGCCCCGCCTCGACCACGGAGATCCCGGGATCGAAATCCGGGATCCCGTAGCGGGGGTGGCGCACGGGATGGATGCTGGAGTCGTAGCGGTACCCGCGCCGCGCGAGGACGTCGAAGGCCCACCAGGTCTCGCGGGTCAGGGTGAAGGTCGAGGCGCGGAAGCCGACGGGCCGCGGCGCTCCGGCCTCGACGATCGCGTCCTCGGTGCGGGCGAGGTCCTCGTCGAGGCCCTCGGGCCCGAGCTCGTCGAGGAAGAGGTGCCGGTAGCCGTGGCTCGCGACCTCGTGCCCCAGATCCACGCAGCGGCGCACGAGATCGGGCCGCCGCCGCGCCACCCAGCCCAAGAAGAAGAAGGTCGCGCGGGCCTCGTGCGTCGCGAGGCACTCCAGGATCGCGTCCATCCCGACGTCCAGGCGAGAGGGGACCTCGTCCCACACGTTCTCGGGGAACAGCTCGCGCAGGTTCGCGACCTGGAAGTACTCCTCGACGTCGATGGAGAGCGCGTGCCGCGGCGCGGTCATCGAACGAGCTCCTCCATGACCTCGACCACGCGCCGCGCGTTCGCGGTCCAGGTGTAGTCTCCCTCCACGATCGTGCGCCGGGCCGCGCCGCCGATCCGCGACCGCAGCTCGACGTCCTCCACGAGGCGACGCATGGCGTCCGCGAGCGCGTCCTCGTCTCCCATCGGGACGAGCAGCCCGTTCTCCCCGGGGACGATGACCTCGCGCAGGTTCGCCTGGTCCGGCGCGATCGAGGCCAGGGACGCGGCCATGTACTCGTACAGCTTGAGGGGCGAGGCGTACGGGTTGATCGCGGGCACCAGCGCGACGTCGAAGGCCACGAGCAGGGCGGGGATCCGCGCGTGCGAGCGGGTTCCGGGGAAGTGCACGCGATCGCCCAGGCCCAGCTCGTCGGCGAGCTGCTCGAGCTCGGGCCCCGCCGGCCCCTCTCCGATCAGGACGAGGCGGGTGTTCGCCAGCTCCGGCGCCCGCATCGCGCGCAGGGCGACGTCGAGGCGGTGCCACGGGCGGTAGTAGCCGACGAAACCGAGCACGACCTCGCCCTCCGCGGCGGCCGCGGGCAACCCGAGGTCGGCGCGCGCCGCCTCCCGGTCCGCGCCTTCGTACAGCTCGAGGTCGACGCCGTTCGGCATGACCGTCATGCGCTCGCGCTCCACCCCGAGCTCCTCCAGCATGTCGCGGAGTACTCCCGACACGACGCACACCCGATCCGCGCCGCACAGCACGAAGCGCTCCACCTTGCGCGCGAGGTTCGGGAAGGAAAGGCCGCGAGTCCGCGACAGCTCGAGGACCATCGGCGAGTTCACCTCGAGCATCAGGGGCCGGGCGGTCCGCTGCGCGGCGAGCACCCCCGCCGCGTTGCCGAACGCGTAGCGCTCGTAGAGGAAGTCCGGCTCGAACTTCGCGATCTCGCCCACGATCCGCCGGCGCGCGATCCCGTTGTAGCCGTACTCCGCGAGCTCGCGCAGGAAGCGCGGCAGGCGGGTCACCAGGCCCCACGAGGAGTGGCGCTTCGCGTCGGGGCCCGGAGGCGGCTCCTCCCGGCCGTGCTTGACGAGGCCGACCTCCCACACCTCGTGCCCGAGGGACTCGAAGGCGCGGAGCAGCGAACGCACGTGCACGGCCTGGCCGTCCTCGGCCTGGGTGCGGTGGTGGTAGAGGATCCTCACGAGGCCAGCCCCCGGACGGAGTGTCGCCGTCGCCAGTGCTCGAGCACGAGCAGGCTCCAAAGCAGCCGCCCGTGATTGACTCCCCCGCCGAGGTGCGCCTCCAGGCGATCGCGCAGGACGTCGCGGCGGAGCCAGTCGTCGGGGAGGCTCTCGAGCGCGTCCCGGACGGGCTCCCGCAGCGCGCCCCGGATCCAGGCGTCCAGCGGCGTGTCGAAGCCGCGCTTCGCCCCGTCGAGAACTTCGCCGGGGATCCGCCCGCGCAGGGCCTCGCGGAACGCGTGCTTGCCGCGCGAGCCGCGCACCTTCTCCGCGGCGGGCAGCGGCGCGAAGCGCTCGACGAAGCGGTGGTCGAGGATCGGCACGCGCACCTCGAGGGAGACCGCCATCGACGCGCGGTCCACCTTGGCCAGGATCTGGTCCGGCAGGTACGTGTGGAAGTCCGCGTACTGGGCGCGGTAGAGGGAGTCGCTTCCCTCGGGACGGGCGTAGTGCGCGGCGAAGGCGTCGAACGGATCGTGATCGGCGAGCCGCGCGGTCACGTCGGGGGCGAGCAGCTCCGCCGCTTCCTCGCGGTCCAGACGCGTGACGCTGCGCCAGTAGGCCCGCGCGGGATCGTCCCCCACGTTGCGCAGGAAGGTGCGGCCCCGCAGGAACCGCGGCGCCCAGTCCAGGCGGGGGTAGACGCCGCCCAGGGTGCGGGCCAGGGCGCGTCCGGGCGAGCCCAGGCCGCGGCGCAGGCGATTCTCGGCGACGTCGTGCACGTAGCGCCGGTACCCGGCGAAGGTCTCGTCGCCGCCGTCCCCCGAGAGGGCGACGGTGACGTGCTCCCGCGCCATGCGCGACACGAGCCACGTGGGCAGCGTCGAGGGATCGGCGTGGGGCTCGTCGTAGAACCAGGGCAGGGTCTCGATCGCGTCCGTCGGGTCCGCCTCGAGCACCGCGGTGTGCTGGACGGCGCCGAGGCGCTGGGCTGTGGCCCGGGCCGTCTCCAGCTCGTCGTGCGAGCGCTCGCGGAAGCCCACGGAGCACACGACCGGAGGCCCGGCGCTCGACCGGGCCATGCTCGTCACCACTGCGGTGCTGTCGATCCCTCCGGAGAGGAACGCGCCGAGGGGGACGTCCGCGATCAGCCGGTCCTCGACCACGCGGTCGAGCCACTCGAGGATCTCGTCGTTCGCGGCGGGATCCCGGGGACCGTCCGTGGGCAAGTCCCAGTAGCGGCGGGTGCGGACCTCCTCGCCGGGGCGCCACCGCAGGACGCTGCCCGGGGCGAGGCGGGCCATGCCCTCCCAGGCGCCGTGCTCGCCGCCGGAGTACCCCTGCACGAGATAGTCGAGCAGCGCCTCCGGGCGCAGGTTCCGGGGCGTCCAGCCCCCCTCGAGGATCGCCTTGGGCTCGCTGCCGAAGACGAGACCCTCCGCGGTGCGCGCGAAGTACATCGGCTTGATGCCCAGGCGGTCGCGGGCGAGCAGGAGCTCGGCGGCCCCCGCGCGCAGGTCGACGATCGCGAAGGCGAACATGCCGACGAGCTCGTCGACCAGGCCCTCTCCGCGCTCCTCGTACAGGTGGACGAGCACCTCGGCGTCGGAGCCCGTGCGGAACTCGTGGCCCCGCTCGACGAGCCCCTCGCGCAGCGATCGGAAGTTGTAGATCTCGCCGTTCATGACGACGACCACGTCCCCCGTCTCGTTGCCGATGGGCTGGTGCCCGCCCGCGAGGTCGATGATCGACAGCCGCCGGAACCCCAGGGCGAACGGCCCCTCGACGAACGCGCCGGAGTCGTCCGGGCCCCGGTGAACGAGCGCGTCGGTCATCGCGCGCAGCCTTCGCTCGTCGGGCCGGGCGCGCGGGTCGTCGAGGCCGAATCCGGTGAGTCCGCACATCGTCGTCGCTCACACTCCCTGCGCGGGAAGCCCCCGGCCGTAGGCGCTCCGCCTCGGCGGCCGCTGGAAACCGCGGCGCGGCACGTGATGGATCTCACCCCGCGTCCCGACCCGGACGGGATACAGGTTGACGTCGCGCATCTCTTTCCGGGCGAGGTAACCGAAGACGATGATCAACGCCACCCAGTGATAGAGCAGGTCGAAGTGTCCGCGGTTCAGGAAGGTGGCGCCGGTGATGAACGCGACCAGCGAGGCCTCGAACATCGTGGCGTAGTTTATGATCCAGCTCGAGAAGTACCGCGAGCGTGCCTCGCGGCGGACCCTCCAGATCGTCCAGAAGGCGCTGAAGATCATCCCGAGGTACAAGAGCAGGGCGAGCGAGCCGCACTCCGCCCAGATCTGGAAGTAGGAGCTGTGGGCGACGATGACCGTCTCGCGGTTGAGCTCCTTGGGGGTGGGGTCCTTGCAGTACCGCAGGTAGTTCGGCACGAATCGGTACAGCCCCACCCCGAAGAACGGGTGGGCCAGGGCCATGCGTGAGGCGATCCCCCACGCTCGGATCCGGCTCGCCGCGGAGCCCTCCGTCTGGTACTCCGTGATCGTGATGAGTCGTTCCTTGTACGACTGAGGGGCGAGGAGCAGGGCGGCGAACGCCAGCAGGATCCCGATCCCGATTCCCATCAGGCGGTTGCGTGAGCGCCAGATCAGGACCGCGATCGCCATGCTCACCGAGAGGAACCCGCCCCGGGAGTGGGTGAGCATGATGGTGATGATCGTCAGCGGGAGCACGAACCAGAACGCGCGCCGCAGGATCTGTCTCGGCTCGGTCCAGCCGAGGATGAACAGCATGGGCACGGCCATGGCCAGGGCGAGGGCCAGGTCGTTGTTGTCCGCGAGCATGCCGCCCGGGCCCCGCAGGATGGGGGTCTGCGCCATGGTGACGATGCCCCAGATCCCGGACTTCACCCCGTAGAAGCCGAGGGACAGCGCGATCAGCCACACCAGCACCCGCAGGCGCTCCCGGTTGTGCACGACGGCCGTCGTGAACAGGGCGATGCCGATGATCTTGACGTACTCGACGTAGCGGGTGACCTGCTGCCCCTCGGCCCCGGACAGGAGGACGCCGATTCCCACCAGCGCGGCCAGGCCCAGCATCATGAAGCACCGGGGATCCGGCAGGAACCACCGGCGGCGCTCCTTGGACACCACGAAGCCCGCGAAGGTCAGGATCGCGATGTAGAAGGACCAGCGCTGGTAGCGGGCAAAGCCCCACGAGAGGTCCTGCACCCTCATGTAGGCCAGCCAGGAGAACACCGCCAATCCCACGAACGGACGCCGGAAGCACGTCGGCATCAGGCCGACGATGACGAGGGAGAGGATGATGTCACGCATGGCGGACGGCCGCGGCCGACGGGGAGGCCGGCCGCTACATCAGCATTCTCCGGAAGTCATCGATGGCCTGGAGGACCTCGGTGGGCAGGCGTTCGGGGGAATGGGCCCAGATCCAGGTGAACCACACCAACCCTCCCAGGATCACCGCGCTGGAGAGCCCCACGAACGCGCGGAGCATCTGGGCGCGGCGCGCCTCGCCGGTGGTCACGATCGTGTTGATCGCGCCGAGCACCGGCACGGCCATGACCGACGCCACGTCGCCCACGCTGCGGTAGGAGTTGCGCCCGTACTCCGCGGCCAGGGCGAGGGCGCCGCCGAGGGCGAGCCCCGCCAAGGCGGAGAAGAGGGCGATGATCCAGGGATTGGGGGTCTCCGGCTTGGCCGGGGCGAGCGGCGGCTTCACGACCTCGTAGGGGCGGCCCTCCAGGTCGTAGGTGTTCTTCAGGGTCGCGACGGCGAAGCCCTTCTTCACCTTCTCGGCCTCCTTCTCGTTGAGGATCTTGCGCAAGTTCACCTTGTCCGCGTGGAGGTCCATGAGCTCGGAGTACTGCTCGAGCCGCGTCGCCGCCTCGACGGCCAGCCGCGTGATCTTGTCATTGAGGGCCGCGCGGGACGTCCGCAGGGACTCGAGCCGCATGGAGGCCTCGCGCAGCGCCGCCCTCAGGTCCGCGATCGCGGGATTGGGTACGTTGACGTTGCGGACGTCACGGTCCGTCGCCAGGTCCTTGAGCTGCTCGATCTGGATCCCGATCTCCCGGATCTGCTCGTCGAGAGCTCGCCAGCTCGAGTGGGCCGGCTTATACCTGCGCTGTGCCTCCTCCAGGTTCCGACGCTGGATCTCGAGCATGGCGATCTGCTCCGCGAAGGTCACCCCCGCGTCGGTGACGACCTCCGGGATGAACTCCGGCTCGTCGTCCAGGTTCTTCGCGGCCAGCGCCTCCTCGGCCACCGCGGCCTTGATCTGCACGTCGAGGTTCTCCTTCTCGTCGCGCATCCCCTCGAGCCGGTCGAGAACCGGGTCTCCGGACCTCCCCCGGGCCTCCTCGAGCGGCCGCATGGGATCGACCTCCATGGCCTTGGCGAGCTCGTCATAGTCCCGCCGGACCGTGTTGTACGTCGTGCGGAAGTCCTTGAGCTGGTCCTCGAGGTCCTTCAGCTCCCTGGTGAGCTGGTTCAGGTCCCGCTCCATCACCGCGTCGATGAAGGCCTGGACCAGGTCCTTGAGGAGCCGCTCCGCGCGCACGCCGTTCACGTCCTCGTAGGTGACCTCGACGAAGACCGAGCCCTCGTTCTTCGACTTCTCGCGGACGTCGACGCTGATGTTGTTCTTGATCCCGTCGATGTAGTCCGTCTTCTCCCGCTCCTCGAGCCGGACGTACTCGTCCCAGAGCTCGCCCTGGCTGTCCACGACGCCCTTGATGCGCGTGTGGTGGATGATGTGGGAGCGCACGTTCACGATCTCGCGCACGGCGGTCGGGCCCCGCGGGCGCACGAGCGGATCGGACTGGCTCTGGGGCCCCTCCCGGATCTCGATCTCGGTGGTGACCACGAACTTCTTGGGCACGATCACCGCGAAGACCGAGCCCAGGGTCACGATGAACAGCGCGGGGAGCAGGATCTGCCAGCGCCTCCTCTTCAGGACGAGGAGGAACTCCTGAATCTGTCCCTGGGTGTGCGGATCGAGAGCCATCTTGGCGGATCGGGGGGTGCGTCGCGGCCTAGAAGTACCGGCCCCGGCCCAGGCGGGCCATCCGGGGATCGTCCCAGTAGCGGACTTGCAGGAGAGTCATGACCACCTGGCTGAGCACCCG
>CAYRXS010000144.1:0-16882 GCA_964428225.1 uncultured Planctomycetaceae bacterium | reverse complement strand
GGTTGTTCTGAAAGATGGAACGCGAGTCTTGGTGCCCGATGCGATGATGCAGCGTGTCAGCAAGGCGATTATGGAAGGAGCGAACTGAATGATAATCGACGAGATTGTCGCCTCATTGGGCTGGTGGCAGTGGATCTTTGCCCTCCTTCTACTGTTTGCCCTGTGGAGCCTGTTCTACGTGCTGCTGGCATTGCGCAATCCCCTCAGTCGGGGCACAGATGAACACCAGGTTAGAATCAAGAGGGGGCTGATCGTTCTTGGTCGAATCGGGGAGCTGAGTCCACTCTTTGGCCTCCTGGGTACGGTAGTGGGCCTCTGGCGGCTCTTTGGGGAGATGGGGGAGGTGGAGTCCCTTGAGACGCAGCAAATCCTTGCCGCGGGGCTAGGGGAGGCCCTATCTACAACGGTCATCGGGCTCCTTCTGGCCCTGTTCTGCCTGGTGGCGCATCTCATCGTTCGGACAATCCTCGTGCCGAAGATGGACGGATCAGCTGAAGAGGCGGAGCCCTCCCCGTAACGGAGATGCATCGTTCCATTGCTCCGCTTGTTGATGTTCTCCTTCTGACCTTGGCGTTCCTGCTCCTGGCTGCACGATTTGGGGTGCGTGAATCCTCTGAAGTCCGGCTGCCCACGCTGCAGCATGTGGAGCCAGGATCCACTAGTGACTCTCTTCGTGTTCGCCTCGAGGCAAACGGGAAGGCATGGGTAGACGGCCGAGAGCTGGAAGTGAGTGGAGAAGAGTTCGCGAGCGTCGTGGGCGGCTCGTCAGTAGTGTTTGAAGTCGAGGGGTCCCTCTCTCTTGATGTCCTGGTGGCTGGTTGGGATTCTGTCGTTGGTGCTGGGGGAACCACGATGGGCATTCTGGTCGATACGAGTGTTCGCAGTGATACCGTTGAAGGCGACGATTGACGGTGTGGCAAAGAAGACGGCGATACCCAACGCCGTCCTCTTCTCCTGTCTTCCTGCCTTCCATAGCGGTTCTTCTAGAAGGGCCGGTGATCGATGTGAGCATCTAGCGCAGGTCCAGGGCGAAGAGCGTCACGCTGCACGGGTCGACGGAGAGTTCGCCCATGATTCCCGCCATGGATTCCTCCTCGATCACGACCTGGGGATCCTCGCCGGGGGCGTTGTAGGCCATCGGGTCGTCGCCGGCGATGCGCCAGAGGGTGCCGGTGCCGGTGAGCTCGACGCCGTCGATGGTCAGGGGCAGGGTCACCTCCTGCATCGTCGGGTTCACGATCGCCACCGTGAGCACGCGGTCGTCGGCGGTGAACGCGGCCATGGCGTCGAGAGGGGGCTCGCAGGCGACTTCCACCGGCAGCACGCCGAAACGCTCGCGATAGAGCTTCAACACGAGACCGGTCGTGGCGAAGGCGGCGGCGGTCTTCGTGGTCTTGATGCAGCCGATCACGTTCACCGTCTGGGCGTAGTTCGCCATGAAGTAGAGGTCGCTGTGACGCGCGTACTCGTTCAGACCGGCGGCGATCCCGAGGGCGTCCTTCAGGTAGTAGCGGACTCCCAGCTCGCCGTAGAGGTGCGGGCCGTACCAGTAGTTCCACTCGTCGAGGGCGATCCGGATGTCCTTGCCCTGGAGCGAGTCGAACTGCTCGCGGTAGCGGCGATGGGCCTCGGCGATCGAGCGGACGGAGTCCGGAGCCTGCCACACGTGGGCCGCGAGCCCCGCCTGGTTTCCCCGGTAGAAGTGCTCGCTGACGAGGTCCATATGGTCGGCGCAGTGCTTCATCATGCCCTCGCTCCAGCCGCCGACCGCCCCCACCGCGACGAGCTCGATCGACGGATCCGCGGCGCGCATCGCCTCCGCGAAGCGGTTGTGCTTGGCGATGTAGTCCTCGAGCGGTATGTGCCCGAGCTGCCAGCCCCCGTACATCTCGTTGCCGATCCCCCACCAGTGCACGCCGTAGGGCTCGGGATGGCCGTTCCCCGCGCGCAGCTCGCCCATCGGCGTGTCCGCGGCCGCGTTCGCGTAGAGCAGCTCCTCGACCGCCCCCTTCACGTCGCCGAGCCCGCTGTTGACCGCGATGTACGGCTCGGTCTTCAGCACGCGGCAGAAGGTCATGAACTCGTCGAGGCCGAAATCGCTGTGCTCGATCCCCGTCCAGGCCGGGTTCTTGCGCGGAGGCCGAAGGTCGCGCTCACCGAGGCCGTCGCGCCAGTCGTAGCCGCTGACGAAGTTGCCGCCGGGCCAGCGGTAGACGGGCGAGTCGAGCTCCTTCAAGAGAGCGAGCGTGTCGGGTCGCATCCCGTACACGTTGTCCGCGGGCATGAGGGAAACGGCACCCACGCGCAGGCTCCCCGAGCCGAGGGCCGAGATCTCCAGTCGACCGTCGTCGGTGCCGGCCCCGGCCTGGAAGTGCAGGATGGTCTTCGAGAAGGGAACCCCGAGCTCGTGGATCGCCACCGTCATCCGCTCCGCGAGACCGTCGCCCCAGACCAGGGCGACCTCGACCCGCCCGACGTCGCCCCGCCCCGCCAGCCGGAGCCGCGCCACGTACTCCCGGCCCGCTACGAGCCCGAGCCCATCCTGGACGAGTCCCGCGGCTCCGCCATCCGAGAGAACGATCTCCGGCGTGTGCTCGCCGACGAAGGAGTCCTCGCTCACCATCCGCACGGCCTCCGGCGCGGGGAAGGCCGACCACGGAGACCGCTCCGCCCCGACGGGATCGAAGAACTTGCGGTCCTCGAGCATCTCCGCCCAGATGCCGCCGTAGATGCAGCGGCCCAGGTGCTCGATGAACTGGCCGTAGACGTACTTCGAGATCGGCTCGCCCTTGGCGGTAGCGTCGATGGTCAGGCCGGGTTCCCAGGTCTTCGTGCTCACGAGCTCCAGGCTCAGATCGTCGTACCACGCCGTCCCCGTGGCCAGCCCCCACCCTCCGAAGAGGCAGTTGATCAGGATCGAGTCCGTGAATCCGGTCTCGAAGACCACCTCGACGCGCGTCCAGTCCGCGGTGCCCGTCACCGCCTCCGTGGCGACCGGCTGGAGGTTGTGGACGTTGAGGAGCGCGCCCTTCCCGCCCTGGGTCTCCACGTTCTCCGTCTTGATCCAGCCCGACAGCCGGTAGGTCGACATGATCTCCACCGACACCGCGGCCTGCCATCCGACGTCCGCGCCGCTCGACGAGCCGATCTTCACCGAGCGCTGCCCCGTACGCCCGATCTCCGCGTGCTCGAAGGTCCCCTCCCCGCCCCACCGCACCTCCGTCCACGAGGCAGGGGCACCGTCGCTCGCCTCCTCGAAGGAGGGATTGTCGAGCAGATCCTCCGCGTGAACCGGGGAGCCGAAGAGCAGGACGAGCACGGTCGAAAGAAGCACGGCGTGGTATCTCATGTCAGCGATCCTCCGCCCGTAGCGTACGCAGCCCGGGCGAAATCCACCAGATTCGCACGCCGCGGCGATTTCGACGTTGCCGACGCTGTACGTGAGCGCACGAATCTGGTGGATTCTGCTCGGGCTCCGTACCCAGGATATTGCAATGAACGAGAAGAGCCGGGTGGTCCTCGCCTACAGCGGAGGACTCGACACCTCCGTCATCCTGAAGTGGCTGACCGAGCGCGGCCACGACGTCATCGCCTACGTCGCCGACGTCGGGCAGGAGGAGGACTTCGAGAAGGTCCAGCAGAAGGCCTTCCGGACCGGGGCGTCCAAGGTCTTCATCGAGGACCTGAAGGAGGAGCTCGTCACCGACTTCATCTTCCCCGCCTATCGAGCCAACGCTCTCTACGAGGGAAGGTACCTGCTCGGGACGGCTCTCGCGCGGCCCCTGATCGCCAGGCGGCAGATCGAGATCGCGGAGCGCGAGGATGCCCCCTTCGTCGCCCACGGGGCCACGGGAAAGGGGAACGACCAGGTGCGCTTCGAGCTCTCCTACTACGCGCTGAATCCCGAGATCCGGGTGATCGCTCCGTGGAAGGACCGGGAGTTCCTCGCGCAGTTCGAGGGTCGCTCCGACATGATCGACTACGCGCGAGCCCACGACATCGAGGTCCAGGCCACCGCGGCCAAGCCCTACAGCGAGGACGACAACCTGCTCCACATCAGCCACGAGGCGGGGATCCTCGAGGATCCGGCCCTCGCGGCGGAGGAGAGCGTGTACTCGCGGACGTGCTCGCCCCGAAACGCCCCGGACCGACCGACGCGAATCACCGTGGACTTCAAGGACGGCACCCCAATTCGCGTCGAGAACCTGGAGGACGGTCGGGTCGAGACACAGCCCTTGCCCCTGTTCCAGCTCCTGAACGAGCTCGGACGCGAGAACGGCATCGGCCGCCTGGACATGGTCGAGAACCGCTACGTGGGCGTGAAGTCTCGCGGCGTCTACGAGACCCCGGGGGGCACGATCCTCCACGTCGCCCACCAGGACATCGAGAGCATCGCCATGGACCGCGAGGTGCTGCGCTTGCGCAACATGCTCGCCGCGAAGCTCTCGGAGCTCATCTACTACGGCTTCTGGTTCAGTCCGGAGATGGACTTCCTGATGGCCGCGATCGACAAGAGCCAGGAGGTCATCGACGGGCGCGTGTGGCTCGAGCTCTACAAGGGCAATGCGTTCGTGACGGCCCGGGAGAGCTCGAGCTCGCTCTACGACCAGGAGTTCGGGAGCATGGACATCGAGGGGGGCTTCAACCAGGAAGACTCCGCCGGGTTCATCAAGATCAACGCCATCCGCCTGATGGCGCACGCCGCGATCATGCGCCGCAAGCGCCAGAGCTGGGGAGTGTGATGCGATGACTCTCTGGGACAGGGATACGACGACCGACGAGGCGATCCTCGCCTTCTCCGCGGGAGACGAGTACGTGCTCGACCAGCGGCTGGTGCCCTACGATTGCGAGGCCTCCCAGGCCCACGTGCTGATGCTCGGCAAGGCGGGCCTGGTGGATCCCGAGGACGTGGTCCGCCTGCGGAAGGGGCTGGACAAGATCCGCAAGCTGCACGCCAGGGGCAAGTTCGAGATCGCCGCCGAGCAGGAGGACTGTCACACCGCGATCGAGGAGTGGCTCACGAAGAACGTGGGCGAGGCCGGGAAGAGGATCCACCTGGGGCGCTCGCGCAACGACCAGGTGCTGACCGCGGTCCGGCTCTACGAGAAGGACTCGCTGGCCGAGGTCTCCGAGGGATTGACCGCGTTCGAGGAGGTGCTCGCCGTCCGGATCGAGAGCGACGGGCACGTGAAGATGCCCGGCTACACGCACATGCAGCGCGCGATGCCCACCACCGCCGGGACGTGGCTGGGCGCGTTCGTCGCCGCCGCGCAGGACGATCGCCGGATGCTGGAGGCCGCGCAGGATCTCATCGATCAGTCGCCGCTGGGGACCGGCGCGGGGTACGGGGTTCCCGTGTTCGCCGTCGACCGCGAGGTCACCGCGCGCGAGATGGGCTTCGGGCGGGTGCTGGAGAATCCCGTCTACGCCCAGATGAGCCGGGGCAAGCTCGAGGGGAGCGTGCTCCACGCGCTCGGCGGGATCTCGTTCACGTTGAACCGGCTGGCCACCGATCTCCTGCTCTTCTCCACCAAGGAGTTCGGCTTCGTGGCTCTCCCCGAGGCGCTCTGCACGGGCAGCTCGATCATGCCCCAGAAGCGCAACCCCGACGTGCTCGAGCTCGTGCGCGCCCGCCATCACGTCGTGCTCGCCGCCGAGCTCGAGGTGAAGAGTCTCGTCGGCAACCTGACCTCGGGCTATCAACGCGACCTCGGACTGACGAAGAAGCCGCTCTTCGCGGCCTTCGACACGACCCTCGCCTGTCTGGCCGTGATGACTCGCGTCGTGGAGGGCCTCGGGGTGAACGCCGAGGCATGTCGAAAGGCGATGACCCGGGAGATCTTCGCGACCGAGGAGGCTTACGAGCTCGTCAAGAGCGGACTGCCGTTCCGCGACGCGTACCGACAGGTGGCGCGTCGGTATGCGAACGGTGAACAGCAGGCAGGTCGAGAGTAGTCCGGGCGCCGGAGCGTCGGCGACGGCGGCCGGGGCCCGGGGCGATCCCGACCCGATCCGTGCTTTTCGGGAAGCCCGACGTCTACAATATCGCGTTGAGCCGGCTCCGCGGCTCAACGCGCCGCCGATGCAGCGGTCGAACTGACGTTCGCCGCTGATCGGCGGTCAGACAACCCACGAGCGGCCCGACGCGATCGGGCTCCAACCACGACCGCCAATCGGAAGGGAGCGCCCTTTGCGACCCAAGATCCGTTTTCTCGACGACGAGCTGATCGAGCGCATCGTCTCCGAGGCCCGGGATCTCCTCGAGACCCTCGGCACGGAGATCAACAACGAGCGCGCCCTCTCCCTGCTGGCCGATCACGGGGCCACGATACGGAAGGACGACCGGCGGGCTTTCTTGCCGGGCGAGCTGATCGATCGAGCGGTGGAGTCCGCCCCGGGCTCCTTTTCGCTCCACGACGTCCTCGGCGACAGGACCCACGACTTCTCCGGCGACAACGTCCACTTCACGCCGGGATCGGCGGCGATCAACGTCCTGGATCACGACACCGGAAAGATGCGGCGGCCCACCACGGCCGACTACGTCCGCTACGTCAAGGTGGTGAGCGGTCTCGCGCACGTCGCGTCCCAGAGCACGGCCTTCATCCCCGCGGACGTCCCCGAGGCGGTCAGCGACTGCTACCGGCTCTTCCTCAGCCTCCTGTACGGCGAGAAGCCGGTCGTCACCGGCACGTTCACGGTCGACACCTTCCACGTGATGAAGGACATGCAGCTCGCCGTCCGCGGATCGGCCGACGCGCTCCGGGAGAAGCCTCTCACCGTCTTCTCGGCGTGTCCGACCGCGCCGCTGCGGTGGAGCGACGTGACCTCGCAGAACCTGCTGGATTGCGCCGAGTACGGGATTCCCGTCGAGTACATCTCGATGCCCCTGTCGGGCTTCATGGCCCCGGTCACCCTCGTCGGCACCCTCGTCCAGCACACCGCCGAGACCCTGAGCGGCGTCGTCATCAGCCAGCTCGCGAAGCCGGGAACGCCGGTGCTGTACGGAGGCTCCCCCGCCATCTTCGACGTGCGCTACGAGACGACCCCGATGGGAGCGGTCGAGACCCAGATGATCGACTGCGCCTACTCGGAGATCGGGAAGCACCTCGGACTCCCGACGCAGGCGTACATCTCGCTCAGCGACGCCAAGCAGCTCGACGCCCAGGCGGGGCTCGAGAGCTCCATGGGAGCGACGCTGGCCGCGCTCTCCGGCATCAACAACGTCTCCGGCCCCGGCATGCTGGACTTCGAGAGCTGCCAGAGCCTCGAGAAGCTCGTCCTCGACAACGAGATCTGCGGCATGACGTTGCGCATGATCGACGGCATCACCCCGCGCGAGGACTTCCCCGCGCGCCCGCACTTCGAGGAGTTGCTGAAGGAAGGCCACCTGCTCATCGCCGATCACTCGCGCCGCTACCTCCGGCAGGAGCACTACTTCACCGGCCCCGTGATCGATCGCGCGAACCGGTCGCGCTGGGAGGACGAGGGCGCGCAGACGCTCGGGCAGCGCGCGAACTCCGAGGTCCGGAGGCTGCTGGATGCCTACGAGCCGAGCCGCTTGCCCGACGACACGAAGGCGGAGCTCGTCCGGCTCATGGAGGAAGAAGCCGGGCGTCACGGTCTGGACACGCTGCCCGAGCGGGAGGCGTGAGAGCCAGGCCGACCACCGCGACTGCGTCCCCCGGAGCCGAGAGATGAGAGAAGTCGTTCGGATCACCATCGAAGACGTCATGCCGTCCCCCGCCGCCGTGCTGGCGGGTCAGGGAATCCCCGGCGGTACCGCCCCCAACGAGCGTATCCAGGTCATCCTCGACGATGCGCTCGGCCTGCTCGCCGAGCACGCCGCCCCGACCGGCATCCTCGCCGGCATCACGATCGAGGAGTTCGCCGCGATCTACCCGGGCGAGGGCCAGAATGCCCCCGAGACTCCCCTCGCCGAGGTCTACCCTCGCGCCGATCACCTCGCGCTCTTCGCCATCACGCTCGGCCCGGCGATGGACGCCGTGATCAAGGAACTCTTCGACGATCGGGACTACGCCCTGGGGGCCATGCTGGACAGCGCGGCCTCCGAGGCGGCGGACCGGACCGGCGACGTGGTCGCCGACCGCTTCCTCGAGATCCTCCGGGCCGAGGGAGGGCCCGAGGCGGACCCGAGGCTGCTGCGCTACAGCCCCGGCTACTGCGGCTGGCACGTCAGCGGGCAGTTGGCGCTCTTCGAGGTGCTCCGCCCCGGGGAGATCGGGATCACGCTTCGCGAGAGCTGCCTCATGGAGCCGCTCAAGTCGATCTCCGGAGTCATCGTCGGCGGTCGGGGGGAAATCCACGACTTCGACGACGCCTACGACTTCTGCTTGGAGTGCAGCACGAGGGAATGCCGACAGAGAATCGAGGACGCACTGACGGCGTGATCCGCGCCGTCGAAGAATCGAGGACGAGCAACACATGGAAATCCTGAAGCAGATCTCGGACGGGCTCGAGCGAGGTGACGAGGCCGCGGTCTCGACGTTCACCAAGCAGGCGATCGATCAGAGCCTCCCTCCGAAGCAGATCCTCGACGACGGCCTCATCGCGGGCATGGACGTGGTCGGAGAGAAGTTCCGCACGCACGAGATCTTCCTCCCCGACGTCCTCCTCGCGGCCAGGGCGATGTACGCGGGGATGGACCAGCTCAAGCCGCTCCTCTTGGAGGAGGGCATCCCCACGATCGGGCGCGTCGTGATCGGATCCGTTCAGGGGGATCTCCACGACATCGGTAAGAACCTCGTGGGCATCCTGCTTCGCGGGGCGGGATTCGAGGTCATCGATCTCGGGAACGACGTCGCCCCGGAGGCGTTCGTCGAGGCCGCGAAGCGGGAGGAGGCGTCCCTGATCGGCATGTCGGCCCTGCTCACGACGACCATGCTCGGGATGCGCAAGGTCGTCGATCTCCTGAAGAGCGAGGGGCTCGACGGGAAGATCAGGACCATCGTCGGCGGCGCCCCGCTCTCGGCGGAGTTCGCCGGGCAGATCGGCGCCGACGCCTACGGCTACGACGGTGCGAACGCCGTCGACAAGGTGAAGGAGATCCTCCGCGAGGCTACCGCTTAGAGATCGGGCAGCGCGCTCGACGATCCGATGAAGAACGTTCTCGCTCGTCTGAAGGAGGGAGAGATCCTCGTCGCGGACGGGGCGATGGGGACGCTCCTGTTCGAGCGCGGTCTCCGTCCGGGCGATTGCCCCGAGTCGTGGAACCTCGAACGCCTCGAGGCCCTCGAGGAGATCGCCGGGCTCTACGTCGACGCCGGAGCCCGGATCGTGCAGACCAACACCTTCGGCGGATCGCCGATGAAGCTCGCCGACTACGGGCTCGACGACCGCGCCGAAGAGATCAACTCCCGAGCGGTGGAGGCGGTGAGGCGAGCCGTCGGTGACCGGGCTCTCGTCTCCGGCTCCTGCGGCCCGACCGGCCGGACCTTGAAGCCCTACGGCGACACGGATCCCGAGGAGGTGGCCGAAACCTACGTGAGACAGACGCAGGCGCTCGTGGATGCCGGCGTCGACCTCCTCTGTGTCGAGACGATGATCGATCTCGTCGAAGCGACCTCCGCCGTCCGCGCGGCCCGGGCGGCCGTGGACGACTCCGGTCGGAGCATCCCGGTCCTGGCCACCATGACCTTCGACCCGACGCCCCGGGGTTTCTTCACGATCATGGGGGTCGACGTCCCGACGGCGGCCCGCGAGCTCGCCGAGGCGGGCGCCGACGTCGTCGGCTCCAACTGCGGGAACGGGATCGAGATCATGGTCGAGATCGCCCGCGAGCTCCGCCGGCACACGGACCTCCCCCTCGTCATCCAGTCGAACGCCGGGCTCCCCCAGCCCGCGGGGGACGGGGTCGTCTACCCCGAGACGCCCGAGCTCATGGCCGAGAAGGCCCGGGAGCTCGTCGCGGCGGGAGTGTCGATCGTCGGCGGCTGCTGCGGCACCACGCCCGAGCACATCCGCGCCATCCGGGACGCGCTCGAGGCGCGCTAGGCGACGGCGGCCGAGCGGGAGGAGAAAATTCTCGCAAAGACGCAAAGCCGCAAAGACGGAACGCAAAGACGGGCCCGTATGCGGCCGCTTCGCGGCCAGCATCCGGGCCCGCTCTTACCTTTTCCTCTTTGCGTCTTGGCGCCTTTGCGAGAGATTTCTCCCGCTCTCTCTTCCCTACGCGATGTTCACCGCCTCCGCTTCCATTCCGAGGAGCAGCTCCCGCGAGCCGACGTAGACGGCTCCCGTCTCGCCGTGGATGGAGAGCACGTCTCCCTTGCGGACGTGGTGCGTCGGATTGCCTTCCTCGTTCGTGAAGACCATCTCGCCCCGGCGGGTGTTGACCAGGATCCCCACCACGCTGAGCACCGCCGAGAACGGCTTGTCCTCGATGCCGTGGATCGCGACGGCCGCGTGGGAGGTCGAGCCTCCCCTCGAGGTCACGAGCCCGTCCGCGGACAGGATCATGGGGATCTCGTTCGGAGTGGGGTTCTCGAGCACCAGGAGCACGCCGTCGACGTCCTCCGCATTCTCGGCGATCCGCGCGGAGAGCTCCTCCAGGTCGGCCTCGTCGAACGCGACCAGGCCGCGGAAACCCCCGCCGCGAATGCCGGTGCCCCGCGCGTCCTCCTCGCCCGGGTCGGCGAAGCCGCGCAGCGACTCTTCGGAGGCGGTCTGGGCCATCCGCGCCTGGAGCACGCTCAGCTCGCCCCGCTCCACCGTGAACTCGATCTCGGGATCCGTGCCGCGATAGCGGCGCAGGCGGTTATCGATCAACATCAGCTCGCGGCCGAGCATCGGCATGAGCTCGGTCAGGGTCGCGACGGGCTGGAACGAGTCCGCCGTGGTCAGCCCCCCCACGAGGTCGTCGCCGCAGGCGGAGAACTTGATGTCGCCGGTGAAGGTCCGGAAGCCCAGGTCGGTCATCTCCGTGCGGGGGATCACCCCGGTCAGGGAGACCTCGGCCTCGTTCATTCCCGGCCGGATCGCCGCGTTGCTGCGGTTTCCGCTGGCCATCTGCTGGACGATCACCGCCGTGTGCCAGTCCTGCGACAGACCCTTGACCTCCCGGTACTGCAGGGCCCTACGGCTGTTCCAGGACGCGAAGACGGCCTGAACGGCGCCCGCCAGCTGGCGGCGGGGATCCTCGAGGAGCCGCTCCAGCTCCTCGCCGTATCCCTTCTTCCGGATGACCGACTTCGTGGCCTCGGCCACCTCCTGCATCGCCTGGCCGGGGAGCTCCTCCTTGTAGCGAACGCTGCAGCGACGTTTCGCGTCCTCCACGAGGTCGAACTCCTCGAGGTTGATGCCCCAGACGGCCTCCGCGTAGGAGGCGAGGAAGCGTCGGTAGGAGTCGTAGGCGTACCACGCATCCTCGCGCGCCAGCGCGGCGGCGACCTGGTCGTTCATGCCCACGAACACGATGGTGGAGAGCATGCCCGGCATGGTGAACACCGAGCCTCCCCGGACGGCCAGGAGCAGAGGATTCGTCGCGTCCCCGAGGCGTAGCGGGACGCCCTCCCGGCTCAGAATGTCCTCCTGGAGGATCCCCAGGTGCCGCTCGAGCTCCCGGTGCAGGCGCGGCTTGTCGGAGTGGTGCATACCCGCGCGAGGGAGGGTGGTGGGGATGATGAATCCGTCCTGCGTCGGAATCCGCAGGTGGCTGATGTAGACCAGGCTGCTGCCCTTGCCGCCGTAGAGGTCCTGCAGGCTCTTGCCGAGGCTGCGGTCGTTGACCAGCGCGTCGATCTCCTCGACGTGGGACAGGTGCAGGAAGTCGTAGGCCCCCTCCGGCGCCGTCGGGGCAGCGGGCTCGCCGTCGACGCGGCGCGTGAGGTCCGCCACGCGCGTCTGGATGTGCTGCTTGGCCAGGTCCGCGAAGTGGACCATGTTGTTGAGGTCGTGCAGATAGCGCTGGTAGTTGGCCAGCACGGCGCGGAGCTCGCCCTCGGCCAGCCCCAGGTGCTCGCTCATCGTCTGATAGGCGAGGCTGAACCTCTGGAAGAGCTTGTGGTACGTGCGCTGAATGCCCTCGAGCGCGTCGACCAGCTCCAGGTGCGTCTTGTTCTCGTCCACGAGCATGGCGGAGAGGTCCCACAGCTCCCTCGAGAACAGCCCGTCGTGCTCCAGGTTGGCGACGCACTGGGTGATGATCCTCATGCAGCGCTGGAGATGCACGCCCTCCTCGTCGTAGGTCGAGGCGACGCGACGGAGGGCGAGGTACCCCATCTCCTCCATGAGACAGTCGAGCTGGTAGAGGAGGTGTCGGTGCTCGGTGAAGGCCCGACGATCCAGCCAGGATTCGACGACGTTGCGAAACCTGCTGATCTGGAAGAAGGACTCCGCGAACGAATCCTGGCCGTACGTGGCCAGGACGCCTTCGATGGAGTGGAACAGGTCCTCCTGGCACTCCTCCTCGAGCTGCAGTCTGAACTGGCCGACGGCGGAGCGTGCCTCCTGTTCCGCGAGCTCCGCATCGAAGTCCTTGGCCTCCGGGTTCATCGCCTGCAGGGAATCCAGCCGGGCCACAAAATCCCGGCCCCCGCTCTCGGCCCAGGTTCCGTCGCCCGCCTTCTTGCGGAGGATTCGCAGGTGACGCTGGAAGACCCAGCGGTTGCCGGCGTGAATGCCGTGCGTGACCAGGAGCTCGAGCTCGTCGTCCACCCGATTGCCCGACTCGCAGCCGAGCAACCCGTTCGTGTACGCCGCCTGCCACTCGCGTATCCGGGTGACCACTTGAGACGTCCCGAGGAGCTCCTCGAGGTTCGAGATCACCCGCCCCACGATCTCGCGAGGCGCCTTCTTGGTGCGCGCCTCCTCGTCCGCCGCGGCGAGCGAGTCGCCGGTGGGATACGGGAGATCGCGACCGTCACCGGTCTCGAGGTAGAGCAGGTAGGCCTTGGCGAGCTGCAGGGTCCCCTTGCCGAGGGCGTGGTGGGCGCTGCGCCGCAGCTCGTTCGTGAGGGCGCTCCCGCGCACGTGGACCTCCGCGAGGTCGATGGTGTCGTTCCAGAGCTCGTCGATGACCTTCGGGCGGAGGACCAGGCCGGAGATGTTGCGGACCAGGATGCGCAGGGGCAGCCGGAGCCGCGGCGCGAAGGGACCGTTGAGCAGGTGGCAGAGCTCGCTGCTCAGCTTGCGGATCTCGGGCTGGAGGTTCTTCGCGCCCAGGAATCCCTTGAACGAGAGGCTGCAGAGCTTGGCCACCACGAAGCGGAGGTTGTAGATGACCTCCTTGAGATCGCCGGACGAGTTGAGCTTGGCGAGCACCGAGGCCATGTCGCGAATCCGATCGATCCGCAGGGATTCGGCGTCGCTCGGATCGGGCGGGGGTCCGGCGAGGTCGACCGGCTCTCCCGAGCGTCCGATCGCCTCGAGGAGGATCTCGTCGGTGAAGACCGTGCCCGGTCGGAACGCCCGAAGCGCGATCTGCTCGACCTGCTCGCCGCGCACGGAGTGGACGACCAGGGCGTCGCCGATGAGATAGGGAACCAGGAGCTCCCCGTCGCCCCGGTAGACGCGGTCGTTGACGATCTGGAACCAGCCCGCGCGCTTGCCCACGGTGATCTGGGTCTCCAGGTACCGGTGCAGGGCCTGGCACCTCAGGGTCGAGTCGGGATCCTGCTCCACGATGCGGGAGACGAGCCAGCTCAGGGTCGCGATCTCCCCCTGCTCGTCCTCGCTCAGCGGCAGCTCGGGCGCGCCCTCCTGCACGATGACCGCCGGTAGAGGGGCCTCGACGGGCTCCGGCTCGGGGGGAGGAGCGGGGACGGGCTCGGGCGCGGCGGGGGTATCGGCGGGAAGCGGCTCCTTCCGTTCCCGAGCGGATGCCGCGTCGATGTCCGCGGGGGGAACGAGCGCGTCCTCGCTATCCGCCTCGACGTAGATCCGGCTGACCTTCCTCAGCTCCTCGTAGAGCGGCCGGCCCTGGGATTTGAGCTGGTCGTTGACCTCCCGGAGCGCGGTCAGGTAGTCCGAGAAACGTCCCCCGGGAATGCTGACGCCGTGGGCCGCGGCGAGGCGCTCGACCACCGCCAGCATCTCTTCGCGAAGGAGCTCGTGCAGCTGCTTGCCCTGGACGTGGGCGACGCCCCGGGCGAGGGCCAGGGAGGTGGAGAGCAGCGCGTTCATGCCGATGTTCTGCTTGCGCTGCATGACGCGGATGGACTCGTCGTCCGATGCGTTGTCCGTGCACTTGCCGCGGCGCACGGCCGTCTCCAATTCCAGCCCGAGGAGCGCCCGGTCGATGTCGAGCAGCCCGAAGGCGGCCACGTTCCTCTCCACGAAGAAGGGAGCGAGGATCTGGTGGACGTTGTCGACCGCGTTCCGGCACCCCTTTCCGTCGTAGCGCTGCGCGCGCGTGTACAGCGCGGCGAGCGCGTCGTCCTCCTCCGCGTCCACTCTCGACTGGTTGACGGAGCCCTTGAACTGGTAGACGCCCTCCTCGACCTTCTCGAAGCAATCCGAGTGACGTTCGATGAGCTCGCGATCCTCGGAGTACTCGGTGTACTTGTCCACGAGGTGGACGGCCTCCCCGGTGCCCGCCGAGGTGCCCAGCGGAGTCGCGCCGCGGAAGGCGATCCGGATCCCGCTCTCCGGCAGCGTGAGCTCGACCTCGGCGCCCACCGTGGGGATTCCCGCGTTCGTGGGCTCCTCGTGAGCCGAGATCCGGCTGACGACCGCCCGATTGATCTCGTGGGACGTGTCGCGCAGACCCACGGTACCCACCGCTTCGAGCTGCACCGTGACGGAGTGATACTTGACCAGCCGCTCCGTGTTCGATCCGCCGCCCGCCTTCAGCCCCAGGGAGTTCGTCGCCAGGGCGATGTGCGCCTCCATGTCGTCGTTCGGGCTCTTCGAACGGTGCGACACGACCACCTCGAGTCCCTTGCCCAGCGTGGTGAGGACGGCGAGGATCGTCTCGTACAGCGTTCCGATCTGGTTCGCCTTGACGAGCACCGAGTTGATCAGCCCCTTGGCCGCCGCCTCCTCGATCGTGCGGTCGTTGGTCGTGACGAGGTCGTCACCGATGACCAGCACCTTGTCGCCGAGGCGCTCCAGCAGCTTCTTCCATCCCTCGTGGTCGTCCTCCGAGAAGCCGTCCTCGATGGAGATGATGGGGATCTCGTACTCCGTGATCGCCCTCTCGTAGAGCTCGAGGACCTGGTCCCGATCGAGGTCGGCCTTGGCCTGATCCCGCCAGAAGAGGTACGTCCCGACGCTGTCGGGAGCATTGAACTCCTCGCGGTGAGCGATCTCGAGCTCGCTCATCGCCGGATCCAGCGCGATGGCGACCTCGGTCCCCGGCTGGTAGCCGCACTCCTCGATGGCCCGCTTCATCATCGCCCAGAGCCGGATCTCGGGCATCGGGTAGTCGCCGCGGTCGATGTACGGAGCCAGCCCCCCCTCGAGGCCGATCCCCATCACGCGGCATCCCTCCTCCTTCTCGATGATCTCCTTCAGGCGGTTCTGCAGGCGTACCGTCATCTCCTGGGACTCCTGGGAGTCCTGGGCGCCCAGGATCACGAACATCGCCTCCTGCATGCTGATGTTCGACTCGGGGTACTGCTTCTCCGTGTGACGCCCGCCCATCCCGCAGTTGCGGAACTGCCAGGGGGCGGTGATCCGGCCGAGCCGGGGGTGCATCGCCTCCTGCATGCGCTCCACGATCATCTTGCGCTTGATCTCGGGAGCCTGGCGGTGCCAGCCCGTCAACTGCTCCACGCGCTCCGCCGACTCCTGGGCTTTCTTCTCGCGCTTCTTGAACTCGCGGTACTTGCCGGGATCCGCGAGGAGGAAGTCGAGGAACGTGACCACGCCGATGCCGAGGGCGAACCGGCCCGCGTGGATCGCCTCGGTGACGTCCCCGATCAGGCCGATGCTCAGGAGCGCGATCGCGGGGGGTAGCGCGAGGAGGGCGACGTTGCGGCTCGCGCGGGGTCCCGCCGCGGCGACGGCGAGGTTGTAAGGGGCGTCGGGGTAGTAATTGAGCCCCTCCCGTCGAATGCCGGGCGCCTTCCCGTACGGGGCGAGCACGAAGACCCCGATGTAGAAGAGCATCCGCTGCAGGAACGGCTGTTGCAGGCGGGGCCCCACTTGCTCGAGGACGTCGTCGCTCAGAGCTCGCAGCCGGGCCGCGGTCAGGAAGTGCCCGATCTCGTGTAGCGCGATGCCGGCGTGGAAGCTCGCGTAGAGGAAGAGGGTGGAGACCAGGGTATCGGGGCTGCAGAACACGAACCACAGCACGTCGCCCCGCGTGGAGACCTCCGCCGGCAGGGCCAGCACGGAGGAGATGAAGGCGACGTGGAAGGAGACGAGGATGTGGTTGGCGATGACCCAGCCTTCCTGGAGGCGGACCAGCTCCGGGCCGCGGGGCACGACCTCCCCTCGCCATCCGAAACAGCTCAACACGCCTCGCAAGATCTCCTCGAACCGCCGGGCCACCTTCATTGGGACTGCCCCCCGAATCGTGTCATCGAATTCGTGCGTTGAGCCGACTGGGCGGCTCAACGCACCGCCGCTGCAGCGGACGAACCGGCGTTCGCCGCTGATCGGCGGAAACGCGGCTCGCGCGCCTGAGTATCGACAGAAGAAACCGATCTCCCCACCGGAATCCCCGGAGGGGCCCGTCGACTCGCGCAAGCTAACCTCGGGGAAGTCGATCCTCAAGCCGGATCCGATCCCTCGGGACCGGATCGGAGACGGGGGAGACGGGGTCGGCCGGAGGGCCCCTTGCCCCCCGGCCGCTGCTTCCCTACCGGACCTGCTTGACCAGGAACCCCTTGCGGGAGCGGTCGACCACCTGCGGGAAGTTCTCGAGGCGCAGCCCCTGATTGTCCCGGGTGAAATCGAGCTCGTTCTTGAAGTACGCCTG
>CAYRXS010000143.1:0-16919 GCA_964428225.1 uncultured Planctomycetaceae bacterium | reverse complement strand
CGTGGCCCCCGGGGGCGGTCCGGGGGGCTTGAGGGGGGCGGCCAGCGACGCGGCCCTGGCGGGGGGGGGGGAGGTGATCGGGGTCATCCCCGACGCTCTCCAGGGGCTCGAGCTGGGCCACGAGGGCCTGTCCGAGCTCGTGGTGGTCGAGACGATGCACGAGCGAAAGCAGCGGATGCTCGAGCTCTCCGACGCCTCCGTGACCCTCCCCGGGGGAATCGGCAGCCTCGACGAGCTGTTCGATTCCCTCGCCCTCCTGCAGCTGCGCTACCACTCCAAGCCCGTGGGAATCGCCAACGTGGAGGGCTTCTACGATCCCCTGCTCGCCCAGCTCGACCGGGCGACCAAGGAGGGGTTCGTCCTGCCGCCCCAGCGTGACATGATCGTGGTCGAAGACACCCCGGCCCGGGTCGTCGACGCGCTCGAGGCCTGGCGGGCTCCCTCCGTTCCCCTGTGGAACGAGCGGGACGCGCTCTCGATCGAGGCCTCCCGCGGACGATGAAGTCCCTCGCTACATTCCCGACGCTCCCGCCCACCCGCCTTCGCCCGTGAAGCACTTCCACCTTCCTGCACTCCTCGCGGTTCTCCTCGCCGGGGCCCTCGTCCTGGGGTATTGCGCCTGCGGCACCGACGCCGATCCGGAGCCCGCGCCGGCCGACGAGCCCCCCGCCGCCGAGCCGGCGACCGACCCGCCGCCCGCCCCGCAGCCGGAGGTCGACGACACCGTCGATCCCCTGCCCCCGGCCGATCCGGAGGTCACCCGCGAGGCCCTCGAGCACCACGTTGGCTTCCTCGCCTCGGACGAGCTCCACGGCCGCGCGGCGATGAGCTCCGAGCTGGGCCGGGTGCGCGACTACCTGGTGAAGGCGCTCGTGCGCGCCGGGGTGCGGCCGGCGGGGGACGACGGCACGTTCCTGCGCAGGATTCCGCTCATGAAGTGGCACCACACGAAGAGCCCCGAGCTCGTCCTCGTCACCCGGGACGGCCAGGAAATCTACGCGGTCTACGGCGTCGACTTCCAGGTGAAGGGAGGCGGCGCGGTGCCGACAAACCACGGAGTGCTCCGCGTGCGGCACGTGGCGAGCGAGGAGGACCTGCCCGAGGAGGTGGTGCCGGACGAAGCCCTCGCGCTGTTCGCGAGAGTGCAGGGCACCGGGGACTGGCTGAAGGTCCGCGGCTACTCCGCGCGCGACTGGAGCATGCAGCTCCACGCCCGGCCCCCCTCGAGGGGCAAGGAGAAGGACCTTCCCCCGTCTCCCCTCCAGCTCGACCACGGAGAGGACACCGTCGGGGAGTGGGTCACCCTGCGCGGGGCTCTCGGGGATCTCCTGCGCGACGACCAGATCGGCACCGTCGACCTGCGCTTCTTCGCGCGAAAGCAGGAGCTCGTCGACTACAACGTCGTGGGAATGATCGAGGGCGTGGGGACCGCGGAGAATCCCGACCTGGCGAAGGAGGTCGTCGTCCTGTCCGCGCACGTGGACGGGCGAGGGCTCGTGGAGGGCTTCGACGCCGACCACGTCCCCATGTTCCGCGACGTGATCTTCAACGGAGCGGAGGACAACGCCTCGGGCGTGGGGGTTCTGCTCGAGGTGGTGGAGGCCCTCGCCGCCGGTCCTCCTCCCGCGCGGACCGTGGTCTTCCTCTTCGCGACGATGGGGCAGATGGGCAACAAGGGCTGCCGGCACTTCGTCGAGAACCCGGGCCGCCCCTTGGAGGACATCGTCGCGAACCTGCACTTCGACACCCTCGGCCACCCCGAC
Source organism: uncultured Planctomycetaceae bacterium (assembly GCA_964428225.1). Classification (GTDB taxonomy): domain Bacteria; phylum Planctomycetota; class UBA1135; order UBA1135; genus JBFMCU01. The sequence goes on along the minus strand of CAYRXS010000143.1, from coordinate 15,156 downwards.
ACGACCTACGGGGTGTCCGGCCGGCTCTGGGTGGCGGGCTCGGAGCTCACGAACCTGCAGACGGCCTGGCACGCCCTGGACCTGCAGGCGGCGCCGGACACCCGGCCCCGGTACAACTGGGACACCTCCCGCGGCTCGGGGGTCTTCCTCGCCAAGGGGATTCCCGCCCACGCCCTCACGAGCTACGACAACGAGCACGCCACCGGCTCGATCGACGACGAGGCCGACACGCTGGACTACGACCACCTGCTCGACGTGGCGCGCACGTGCCTGCGCGCGTCACAGGTCGTCCTCGACGGCTCGGTGACTCCGGCGTGGATTCCGGGGCACGAGCCGAACGACTGACGCGCGTCAATCGAAGCGCAGGAACCGCCGGAGCATCGCTCCGTGCTCCCGCCAGGCCTCCTCGTCGTCGAGGAGGTCGTCCGACCGGCGCAGCTCGACGGTGACGATGGGGATCCGGAGGTCCTCGCCCGCCCAGGAGCCGAGCGAGCCGGGCATCGAGCCGTACCGACGCGCGGGCAGGGGCGAGACCGCGGCCAGCTCCCGGGCGAGCTCCTCGGCCGGACCGTCCCAGTCGATCAGCCCGATCGGCTGGTGGAAGCTCAGGATCCGATCGGGCTGGTACGTGGCGACCAGCCCGCAGAGGAAGCGGGCCTCCGGCTCCGAGAGGGCGAAGGGACCGAAGCGCCGGTCCTCCCCGCGGTTCGAGGCCGGGAAGTTGCGGTTCAGGTCCACGCCGTGGGAGTTGTACCGCGCTCCGCGGGCCAGGCCGTCGGGATTCGCGACGGGGATGACCACCGCGCGGCACCCCGCGAGCCAGGGAGGGTCCTCGTCCATCCGCTCCACGAGCGCGCGCAGGAGCGGCGTGCCCGCGGCCTCGTCGCCGTGGATCGTGGCGAGCAGCAGCACCGTCCGCGGACCCCGACCCCGCACGTGCACCTCGATCTCCCGCCCCTCGACGGACGAGCCCCGCGGCGGTCGGTAGTTCTCGAGCGGCGCCGGCGCGACGGCCTCCTCCCCGGGCTCCGCGGCCCCGGCCCCGCGGCAGCCGCCGGCGAGGGCGGCGAGCAGGAACGTCGCGAGGACGGCCCACGGGTGGATCTTCGAGCGGAGGAGCATCGTCTCGACGGTCGTCGGCGATCGGCAACGGGCCTCGAACCGATGGGAAGGTTGTACTCGCGCGACCTCCCGCTATCCTCCCCTGCCTCATGGATTCTCCCCCCGACAAGCGACTCACGGACTACGCTGCCTGCGCCGGGTGAGCGGCCAAGATGCCGCAAGGCGAGCTCGCGCACGTGCTGCGCGACGTCATCGAACCGGTCGGCGGACGGCTCCTCGTCGGGCCGCAGTCCCTCGACGACGCGGGTGTCGTCCTGCTCGAAGAGGCAGACGGGCTCGCGAAGGGCGAGCGCGTGGCCCTCGTCCAGACCGTGGACTTCTTCCCGCCCGTGGTCGACGACCCCTACCTCTACGGGGCGATCGCCGCCGCGAACTCGGCGTCCGACGTCTACGCGATGGGCGGGCGTCCCATCTCCGCGCTCTCCCTCGCCGCCTTCCCCAAGGGCTTTCCCGCCGAGTGGATCGGCGAGATCCTCCGCGGGGGCTTCGACAAGATGCACGAGGCGGGCGCGGTCGTCGTGGGCGGGCACACCATCGAGTCGGAGGCCCAATTCGGCTACGCGGTCACCGGTCTCGTGGATCCCGAGCGGGTCGTCGCGAACACCGGGGCGCGCGCGGGGGACGTCGCGTACCTGACCAAGTCCGTCGGGATGGGCCCCGTCACCGTCGCCTCGAAGTCGAAGAAGCTCTCCTGGGACGAGGTCGAGCCCGCCGCCCTCCAGATGGCGCAGCTCAACGACCGCGCCGCGCGGGCGATGGAGACCGTCGACGCCCACGCCTGCACCGACGTGACCGGTTTCGGGCTCGTGGGCCACGCCCACAACGTCGCCATGGCGAGCGAGGCCTGCCTCCGCATCCGCGTCTCCGACGTGCCGCTGTTCCCCGGCGCGCTCGAGCTGGCGCGGCAGGGGCTCGTCACCGGAGGGGCGAAGCGAGGCCAGACGGCCCTCGGCGCGACGGTGCGCATCGGCGCGGGGCTGGAGGAGCCCCTCGTGAACCTGCTCTTCGACGCGGAGACCTCCGGCGGCCTCCTGATCGTCGTCGACGCGGCGGACGCGAGCGCCCTCGAGCGGGCCCTCGGCGAGAACGAGGTGGCCGTGCACTGCATCGGCGAGCTCGTCCCGCGCGACGGCCACGCGATCGAGCTCGTCTGAGCGCTTCCCGTCAGGCCTTCTTGAGCTGCCGCGTGATCCGCACCCACGCGATGCGTCCGCCGATGACCAGCGCCACCACGATGCCCCCGATCAGGACCGGGCTGCGGGCGAGCTCCTCGGCCTGCTCGCCGAGGAACGTCGCGAGCAGGGCGAAGGTCACCGCCGTCCCCGCCGAGCCGAACGCGATGGCGAGGATGCCGGGGATGCGACGCAGGCCGAGCAGCCGCGCGGCGAAGGAGCCGCTGATCGCCCCCGTGGCGGCGAGGGGGAGCATCACGAAGGCGACCACCCCGAAGAAGGCCATGCGCTCGAGCCCGGGGTACTCCCGCAGCACGATGACCGCGCGGGTCCTCGCCCGGCGCAGCACGCGGCCGACGAGCGGGGCGCGCTCGAGGGGCTCGAGCCCCACCGCGAGGCCGTAGGCGATCAGGAGGTCGATCAGCCACACCATCAGGGCCAGGACCCAGGGAGACAGCCGCGTCGCGTCGTGCAGCCCCAGGAAGATGACGAACTTCCCCAGCACGACGAGCGAGGTCGCGGCGGCCGATCCGAGGGCGGCGAGACCCTCCGCGCCGGCCACCTGCCAGACCCGGAGCATCCCGAGGATCGCCCCGAGCAGAACGGCCAGCCCCGACCAGCGGAAGACGGCTCGCTCCACCCGCGTCTCGAAGCGCACCATGGATGCATTCTTCCCCCCGCCGGCCGGGTTTGGAAGGCTGGGGGGAGGAGACCCGGAGGGGCAAGGCCCCTTGGAGGCCAGGAGAGTGTTCGACCCCACGGAAGGAATCGGTGAGTACGGCGCCCGCGTCCCGGGTCCCCCGTGGATCCTCGGCCACCGGGGATCGCCGCGCGAGGCGCCCGAGAACACGCTGGTCTCTCTCCGCCGGGCGATCGACCTCGGGCTGGACGGCGTGGAGTACGACGTGCACGCCTGCTCGAGCGGCGAGCCGGTGCTGATCCACGACGAGACGCTGGAGCGCACCACGGACGCCCACGGTCCGGTGTCGCTGCTGACCCTGCCCGAGCTCGCGGGAGTCGACGCGGGGGGCTGGTTCCACAAGCGGTTCGCGGGCGAGCCGCTTCCCCTGCTCGAGGAGGCGCTCGATCTCCCCGGGCGGGGTCCGGGCGATCCGGTGCAGCACATGATCGAGCTGAAGGACCCGCTCCTGGTCCGGGAGGTCGGCCGCCAGATCGCCCAGCTCTCGCGCCCCCTGTCCGTGCGCGTCGCGTCGTTCCAGCGCGGCGTCTGCCTCGAGGCGCGGGACCTGGAGCTCCCCACGATGCTGCTCGCAACGGTGGCCACCGAGGAGGACCGCCGCTTCGTTCGCGACGAGCGGATCGCCGCCTACGGCACGGCCCCCGGCGGGTGGCGCACGGAGGCGGGACGGCACGAGTGGGACTGCGAGCGCTGGTCGTGGTCGGTCGACGAGCCGGCGGATCTGCTCGAGGCCTGCCGCGCGCCCCTCAACGGCCTGAACACGAACCACCCCCTGCGCGCGCTGGCCACCCGGGCTCTCGTGCGGATGACGCCCCACGACGACGGTCCCTACCCGCTCTCGACGCCCCGCCTCGAGGTCGGGGTCGGGGGCGGCCACGATCCCGCGCTCGTCCGTGGCCGGCACGGCGAGTGGTCGGGCCGGTGGGAGACCGCGGTGGGGGTTCGCAATCCCTTCGGCTTCCTCACGGAGGTCGCGCTCACCGTCGTGGTGCGCGGCGGGGCCTTCGAGGTGGAGGGCGTTCCCGTGACCCTGGAGCTGAATCCGGGGGAGCGGCGCGACGTCTCCCTCGGTCTGGCCGGCGGCTCGTGGTCGCCGGGGGACGACCCGGTGCTCCTGGCACGCTTCGTCTGGCGCACCGGTCCGGGGCGTCCCCGGGAGAGCCTGATCCTCGACGCGCCCCTCGCCCGCCACCGCTCCCTGCGCCTGGGGCCGGATTCCCGCCGCCTGATCATGCTGTGCGAGCACCCCGGCCAGGCCACCTCCACGATGACCGTCCGCCGCCGCGGCGAGGAGCTTCTGGCCTGGGTGGAGGGCAGCGGCGGCCTCCGCGACCTGCGCGCGACGATCCGGCTCGGAGGCGAGGTGCGCCGCGGGGGCCGCGGGGTGCGCGTCCCCCTCCCCGAGGGCTGGCGGACGTGCGAGGAGGGGATCCCGTTCTGCGTGGGCTTCGAGGGGCGGGAAGGCGACGCTGCGCACGCACCGCGCGTGCTGCGCCGGTGGGCCGGGGGCCTGCCCGCGGGCCTGCGCTCGGGATCGCCCGGGCGCCTCTTCCTGCACTCCGACGCTTGAGGGAAACCGCGAGGCAGCCGACAATACCGATCCCTGCGGGAGTGGATCGGTGCTGGTGTGCCGCCCGGCCTTCAAAGCCGGTTGGGCCTCGTGAACAGCGGGGCCGGTGGGTTCGATTCCCATGCACTCCCGCCATTCTCTTTCACCCTCCCCCTCGAGATCCGTGGACTCCGAAGCCTTCCCCGAGCTGACCTTTCGCCCCTACGAGCCGGGGGACGAGACGGCGATCCTCGACAGCTTCAACCGGGTCTTCGCGGGGGTGGATCCCACCTTCCAGCCCCGGACCGAGGAGTTCTGGCGGTGGCAGTTCCTCGACAACCCCTCGGGTTGCCGCATCTACCTCGCCCTGACCGAGGACGGACAGGTCGCCGGCCACATGGGCGGGATCTGCCAGCGCATGCGGACCGAGTGGGGGCCGAAGCTCTTCATGCAGGGAGTCGACCACTTCACCGATCCCTCCCAGCTGACGGGCCTCCGCCGGCGTAGTCTGCAGGCCGAGGTCGGCGTGCGGCAGGCCGAGCTCGTGCGGGGCGACGCTCCGGATCGCGTCGCGCTCTTCTGGGGACCTCCCGTCCCCGCCGCGTGGCGGGTGGGCAAGACCTTCCTGAACTACGACCTGATCCGCACACAGCTCAAGCTCTGGGCGAAGCCCGAGACCGTCCTTGCCGGCGCGCACGCCGGGGTCGAGGTCGAGGAGGTCGAGCGGTTCCCCGAGGAGGTCGCCGAGCTGTTCGAGCGCGCGGCCGAGCCCTTCGGCGCGATCGCGATGCGCGACAAGGCCCAGCTCGACTGGCGCTACACCGCCCGTCCCGAGGGCGGGTACCGGATCGCGCTCGCCCGGCGCGGACCGGAGCTCGTCGGCTACACGGTATTCCGCCGCGCGGACTTCGACGGCGAGGTGGGCGAGGGCCTGCTCGTCGACTGGCTCGTGCCTCCCGGCGAGGAGCTCGCGGCCCACGCCCTTCGCGGATGGCTCGTCGACGCCGCGCGCGAGGAGGGGACGGAGCGCCTCGTGGCCCTGCTCCCCGACACCTGCCCGGACTGGATCGAGTTCCAGCACGCGGGCTTCCGCGCCGCGCCGTCGCGCTACTTCATCATCGCGAAGATCGAGGTGAAGCGCTTCCGGGCGCGCTGGCTCTACCGCCGCTGGTACTACACCCTCGGGGACACCGATCTCGTCTGAGGAGCCGCGCCATGCCCGACTACGAGATCCGACCCTTCCGCGACGGCGACGAGCACTCCCTGATCGAGACCCACAACCTCGTCTTCGCCGAGGAGCATCCGGAGCTGCCTCCGATGACCATGGAGCGCTGGGAGTGGGAGTTCCGCCAGAACCCCGCGGGCCAGCGCGTGTGGGTGGCGGCCCTCGGGGACCAGGTCGTGGCCCAGTACGCGGGCCTTCCGGCCAAGGTCTGGATCTCGGGGCGGGAGTCGCACTTCACCCAGATCGTCGACTCGATGGTCCACCCCGACCACCGCCGCGGCCTGAAGCGCCCCGGGCTGTTCGTGCAGGTCGGTCGTCCCTTCCTCGACACGGTGGGGGGGCCGGACCGGGACCTCGTGTGCTGGGGGCTCCCCGTGGAGCCCGCGTGGCGGATCGGCCAGGCCTTCCTGAAGTACGAGCTCGTGCGCACGCAGAACGTGCTCGCCCGCAAGTTCGGCGAGGGATCGGGCGAGCTGCCGGAGGGAGTCGAGGTGATCGAGCGGTTCGACGAGCAGGCCCGCTGGCTGTGGGAGCGCTGCTGCGGTCCCTGGGGCGTGAGCACGATCCGCGACGACACGTACCTCAACTGGCGGTTCGTCGAGCGCCCCGACAAGCGCTACGAGATCCTCGGCGTGCGCGACGACGAGGGGGTCCTGCGCGGCTACGCCGTCTACCACTACGGCAGCTGGATCATGCCCGACTCGGCGATCCTCGTGGACTGGCTCGTGCCTCCCGAGGAGCCGGAGGTGGGCGAGCTCCTGATCGACGCCTACCTCGCGTGCGGACGACGCGACGGCACGAAGTTCGGCGCCACGCTCATCCCCGACTGGTCGCCGTGGTTCGACGTCTTCCAGCGCCGCGGCTTCCTCGTCATGCCGAGCGAGCTCCTGCTCGTCGGGCGCAACTACCTGCGCAAGTTCGACATGCTCTGGCTGCGCGACAACTGGTGGTACCAGCTCGGGGACACGGATCTCGTCTGAGCTACGCCGTTGCGGGAGTCACTCCGTGATCGGACGGGCGGGGCGGACGCCGAGGCGGAAGTCGGCGTATGCCGGAGTGACGAAGTCACGGTTCGCGGACCGGGCGTCGTGGGCGGTGAACTCGAAGCTGCCGCCGCGGAGGACGCGGGAGCGGGAGCCTTCGGGAGCGCTCACGGGGTCGAGACCGTAGCTCTGGGCGTAGAAGAGCAGTTCGTATCCATCGAGACACCACTCCCACAGATTCCCGTGGACCCCGTACAGCCCGAACGAATTCGCCGAGTGGCTCCCGACGGGCGCGTGAACGGCATACCCGTCATCCAGTTCCGGCCAGTCCTCGATCTGCGGCCAGGTGGCGCCGACCCGAGCGGCAGCTCGGTCCGCGAGGTTGGCGGCCTTCCGCTCCCGAAGTGAATCCCGCTCGTCGCCCGTCCACCACACGCTCTGCGTTCCACCCCGCGCGCCGTACTCCCACCACGCCTCGCTCGGCAGCACGAGGCCGAGCCTCCGAAGCTGAACGTCACAGTCGAGCCAGCTCACCTGCTCCACGGGATGCAGGAGGGTCGGGGCCATGCCACATTCCTGGTAGAGGCTCGGGTTGTGGCCCACGAATCGCTCCCACTGCCCCTGGGTCATCTCGTACTTCGAAAGGAAGAACGCCGAGAGCTCCACCTCGTGAACGGGAGACTCGTCTTCTTCCGCGTTCGGATCGTAGCTGTGGGCGTCCGGGTCCTCGGACTGCGCCCCCATCCGGAAGCTCCCACCCAAGAGCAGCACGAGCACGATCCCCGACTCCTCCGACATCTCGAGCGTCCCGTCCTCGCCCCGCACCGGTTCATCGCCCGACGGTACGTGCCAGAACTCCCACAAACCGGATTCCGGGTCCGCGCCGATCGGCACCAGGCCCATCTGCACCACGAGCTCCAGATCGGGGTAGGCCGTCCGGATCCCCGGCAACGCCTCCTCCCACCGCGCGGCGAGCTCACCCCCCGGCGCGAATCCCTCGCGCAGCCTCTCCGCCAAGGCCCGCCGCTTCGCCACGCTCCGGCCGTGCTCTCCGTCGATGCCCTCCTCGGCAAGCAGACCCGTCTCCTCGTCCAGCACCCCCCTCAACCGGTCGATCAGCTTCGTGAGCTGGTTGTTCCACCACCGCGACTCGTCCTGGCCGGGCGGAAACCACCAATCCCGCTGCTCGTTCACCTCCGCGTCCAGGGAGGCGTGCTCCGTGTGGAGCTCACCCAGCCGCGCTTCCGCCGCCGCCAGACCCTCCTCGCTCGAGGCCGCCTCCACCGCCTCCTCCAGCCTCGAGAGCGAGCTCTCGGCCTGCTCCCTGTCCTCTCCACTGGCTGCCTGCACCGCCTCCCAGCCCGCTTCCAGCGCCTCGTCGTCCCGGCCCATCGCGCAGAGGGCCCATGCCAGGGTGTCGCCCAGCAGTGCCTTCTCCTCCCCGCTCGCAACCTCGAAGGCCCGACACGCCAGGGCCAGGCCCAAGGGCTCCCCGCCGTACTCCTCCCGCTCCGGGGCGACCAGCGGCCGCGCGACCGCGATCAGGGCGCTCGCCTCGGCGGGATACGCCGACCAGACCACCTCGATCTCCTCCGGCTCCACGCCGTCTCGCCGCTGCGCGAGAGCCGCCTCCCGCCAGCCGATCTCGGCCTCCAGCGATGCGAGCCTCGTGAAGCCGGGATGGCTCTCCCGCTCGCGGATCCGCTGCTCCTCGCTGCGCGGCAGCGCGTTCGCCCGAAGCTCCGCGCGCTTCGCCTCGAACTCGGGAAGCAGATCCGCCAGGGCCTGCATCCGCTCGATCCACGAATCGTAGGCCCCGATCCGGTCGGGGTGCGCCGGCCACAGCTCGTCCGCCTCCACGATCAGATCGTCGTAGGTTTGCAGGGCCGAGAGGCGTAGCACCTCTCTGGCTCGCCGACCCATTTCGCTCGCAAGGGAACTGGCGCTCCGCGCGTTCGCGTCGGCGCGCTCCGCATTCTGCTGGGCCACGATGCCCAGGATGGCGATCACGATGAAGGCCGCCGTCGCGACCAGTCCGGCCACGCTCTTCGTCGGGTTGCGCAGCATCCACTTCTGCGCGCGCCGGAGCGGTCCCGGCGGTCTGGCCAGGATCGGCTCGTTCGCGAGATGCCGGCGGATGTCCGCGGCGAGCTCCGCCATCGTCGCATAGCGATCGTCCCGCCGCTTCTCCAGCGCCTTCCCGCAGATCACCGCCAGCTCCACCGGTATGCGCGAGCGCAGCTTGTGCAGATCTGGCGGATCCCAGGTCACGATCTTCTCCGCGATCTGGTGCGTCGTGTCCCCCTCGAAGGGACGCTGCAGGGCCAGCATCTCGTAGAACACCACCCCCAGGCTGAACACGTCCGTGCGGTGGTCGATCCCCATCCGCCTCGCAACCACCTGCTCGGGGCTCATGTACAGGTACGTCCCCGCGAACTCGCCGGTCACCGACAGCGCCGACTCGTCGGTGATCCGTGCCAGGCCGAAGTCCGTGAGCTTCGGCTCGTCCTGGGGCGTGATCAGGACGTTCTGGGGCTTCACGTCGCGGTGGATCACGCCGGCCTCGTGTGCCGCCTGCAGCGCGTCGGCCAGCTTCGCCGTGAAACCGGCTACCTCGCGGTAGTAGTCCCGGGGAAGCTCCTCTTCGCCGCGCATGGTGTCGATGAAGTCGCGTAGCGTCCAGCCGCCTTCCACCAGCTCCTGGGCGATCCAGTGAACTCCCTCCGATCGTCCGAAGGCGTGGACGGCTACGATGCCGGGGTGGGCGAGACGACCTCCGGCCCGGGCTTCGCGCGCCAAGAGCTCGCCATGGCGGGGATCGACGCGGCTGGGATGCACGAGCTTCAGCGCGACTCGGCGCTCGAGGGAGATCTGCTCGGCTTCCCAAACCTGGCCCTGACCTCCGCTCGCGATGAGGCCCCGTAACCGGAAGTCGTCGATGAGATCGCCCGCGCGGGCGCTGCCGGCCTTCTCGGTGTCTGTCCCGTGACGGTCTCTTCCTCGCCCGAAGAAGCTCACGGCCTTGCGACCGGGGTGCACGTTTCGCAGGAGTCCTGCGATCTCCCGCTGCTCCTCCGCAAGCCGCCGCAGAGCCTCGGCGTGCTCGGGGTGTTCGGCGCAGAGATCTTCGAAGGCCACCTCCCCTCCTGTTCGCGAGCGCGCGAGGAACCAGGCGAACAGATCCTCGGGGGTAGGAGAGGTGGAAAGGGGATCCTGGGCGTTGGTTGGCAAGGTGATCTCAGTGTATCGCGGCACGGAGTGTCGGACAGCCACCTTTGGGTGGAGGTCCGTGCCGAGGTCGATCGGGGACTGCCGGCTTCTCGGGGCCGGTATTCAGCGGAGATCGCGTACCAGCAGCGTTCGCACCACCCTTCCGTCGCTCCACTTCCCCATGTCGCGCTGCTCCGGCGTGTTGCCGAGCGCGATGTCGCGGTTCTCGCCGCGGAACGCCGCGTCGCAGAGCGCGTCGAAGGGCTTCCAGAGCCCGTACCAATCCAGGGCGTCGATGCCCCACTGGTCGAGCCGATCCGGATCGGTGTGGTACGGAGCGCCGCGGGCGAAGCGGGCGTCGAAGGCGACCGGGGCCATGTGGTTCGCCCGCAGCCGCGGGATGCCGTGGTAGTCGGTGCGCAGGATGAGATAGTCCTTGTTCTCCGCGGGCACCGACGTGCTCTCCAGGTAGATGCGCCGCGCATCCCGGCTGCCGGTGATTCCGTCCACGTCGCCGGCCATGCTGAGCAGCAGCGTGTCCGCGGGGATCTTCGAGAGGTCCGCGAGCCAGATGAAGCGGCCGCGCTCTTCCGTCTCGGTGATCCCCGGCTGCACCGCGAACACGGCGCGCACCGGCGGCAGCTTCTCCTCGGTGGCCAGGGCCGCGAGGTTCGCGGAGATGACCCCGCCCATCGAGTGGCCCACCAGGGCCAGCTCGTCGCGCCGGGGATTCACGTGCCCCTCTCCGTCGAGCGTCTCGAGCGCCTCCCGGATCGCGCGGGCCGCGTTGGGCGTGAAGCGATCCATCGGGGTGATCAGCTTCTGGTAGCGCGGGAAGACGACCACGTTCCCGCGCCGGACGATGTGGTCGATCCAGGCCCCGTAGGCCTTCGGGCTCGTCGCGCCCCAGCCGTGCAGGTAGACGACGACGGGAGCGCTCTCGGGGCGCGGCTCGTCCGGCTCGAACAGGATGTACTCGTGGACTCCCTCCCCGTGGATCGACTTCGTCAGCGCCGCGTGCACGTACTCCGCCCCCCCGGGACCCGAGGCGGGCTGACGGGGAGGAGTCGGGGGATCCTCGCGAGCGGGGCCGAGGAGGAGGGCGAGGAACAGGAGGGGAGGGAAGATCGACATGGGCGGAGTCCGGGGGGTGGGTTCCGAGCGTATACGGCGAGGCACTCGGAGAGAACGCGCGGTAATCGCCGATTTTTCCCGAGTGTCCAGCGGTCGGCGGGGGCGCGAGCCTCCGCCCGCCGCATCCGGTATGCTGGACGTCGAGCGTCCCGCCATGAAGTCCCCCGTCCCCGAAAAGCGCCCCGCGGCTCGTCCCCGCCTCCTCGCGATCCTCCTGCCCCTCGTCCTCTTCCCGCTGCTGCTGCAGGGAAAGACCGACTTCGCGGGCGTGACGCACCTCCGGATCGAGGGCGCCCTCGACGTGGGAACGCAGGCGCTCCTGCGGCGGGGGATCGACCACGCGGAGGGGGCCGGAAACCTCCTCCTGATCGAGATCGACACGCCGGGGGGCGAGGTGGACCTCATGTGGCGGATGGCGAACGCCATCATGGACACGAGCGACGAGGGGGTGCAGACGGTGGCCTGGGTGAACGACCGGGCGCTTTCCGCGGGCAGCCTCCTCGCCATGGCCTGCGACGACCTCTACATGCGCTCGCACGCCACGATCGGCTCGGCCACGCCGGTGACCATCGGGCCCGGAGGCATGGCCCCCGTGGCCGAGGATCCCGACGTCAAGGAGAAGAGCTACTCCCACCTGCGCGCCGAGTTCCGGGGAGTCGCCGAGCGCAAGGGACGCTCGTGGGTGCTCGCGGAGGCGATGGTGGATCCCCAGATCGAGGTGATGCTCGCCAGCGTGGACGGCGCGCGCCGCCCGATCTCCGGCGTCGAGCGGACGGACCTCCAGCGGACCGGAGCGGACTTCGAGATCCTGGGCACGATCGTCCCCGAGGGGCGACTCCTCAACCTCTCCGGGAAGGAGGCGGTCGAGATGCGGCTCGCGGACGGCACGCGGGAGTCGCTCGACGAGGTCCTCGGCAAGCTGGGCTTCGAGGCGGGGGACGTCACCCCGCTCGAGCTCTCCGCCTCCGAGGAGGTGGCGGGGTTCCTCTACCTGATCGGGCCCCTGCTGCTGGTGGCCGGCCTCGTCCTCGCGTTCCTCGAGCTGAAGGCGCCGGGGTTCGGGCTGCCCGGGATCCTGGCAATCGCCTGCTTCGCGGTGCTGCTCGTGGGCCGGTACCTCGTCGGGCTGGCCGACATTCCCGACATCATCCTGATCGCGGTGGGGATCGTCCTGATCGCCGTGGAGATCCTCGTCATGCCCGGGACCATCTGGCTCGCCCTGACCGGGGGCCTGTGCATCCTGGGGGGGATCATCTGGTCCCTCGCCGCGGCGGGGAGCGGCTTCACGTACGCCCTCGATCGCAACATCCTGCTCGACCAGGCCCTGGGGGTCGTGCTCCTCAGCCTGGTGGCCATGGTGTGCATCTGGGGGCTGTCCAAGGTCCTTCCCCGGACGCCGATCTACGGCTGGCTCGCCGTCGCTCCCTCGGCGAGGATGCGGGCCTTCGCGGGATCGAAGCCCGAGGCGAGCGGCGACCACGCGCGCGTGGCCCGCCCCGGGTTGCCGGGTCGCGCGTTGACCGTGCTGCGGCCGGTGGGCAAGGTGGCGCTCGACGCGGACGCGTCCCTCGAGTACGAGGCACGCTCCGAGGGCCCCAAGATCCCCGCCGAGGCCCGGATCCGGGTCGTCGAGGTGGAGCCCTCGGGCCGGCTCGTCGTGGAGGCGGTTCCGGACGAAAACGACGCCGACGGCGCACGGAGGAAACCATGACCCCCGCGATTCTGCTTCTGGGGCTCGGGCTCGCGCTCGTGGTCGCCGAGGCGCTCTTTCCGAGCATGGGAGTGCTCTCCGTGCTCGCCACCGCGGCCATCGTGGGCGCGATCTTCCTCGCCTTCCGCGAGGACACCCGGACGGGAGTCCACTTCCTGATCGCCACCGCGGTCCTCGTGCCCGTGGTGATCGTGATCGGGCTCAAGATCTTCCCCAAGACGCCCCTGGGCAAACACATGGTGGCCTCCGGGCTGTCCTTCCGGAGCCGGGCCGCCATCGACGAGCGGGACCTCGGGCTCGTCGGCGAGGAGGGCACCGTCGAGGCCCCCTGCCGCCCCGCGGGCATGGCCCGGATCAAGGGGCGCCGGGTGGACGTGGTCACCCGGGGGGCGTTTCTGGAGACGGGACAAGACGTGCGCGTCATCGAGGTCGTGGGGAACCGCGTCGTCGTCGCGCCGATTGAGAAACAAGGAGGAACGAAATGAATTCGAGCTCGCTACCCGTGGTGTTGGCCCTGGAGACCTGGGAGACCGCCCTGCTCGTTCTCCTGTCGCTCGGGCTGCTGATCTTCCTGTTCGTGTTCCTGCGGTACGCGAACCTCTACATCCGCTCGCTCCTGACCCGAGCCGGAGTGGGGTTGTTCGACATGTTCGCGATCAGCCTGCGCCGCGTGCCTCCCGCGACGATCGTGAACGGGCGGGTGAGCATCGTGCAGGCGGGGCTGGAGGATCCGAAGGCGGGGGACAGCCCGGAGAGGGCGGCGGCGAGGAAGATCAACAAGAAGGATCTCGAGGCGCACTTCCTAGCCGGGGGCAACGTGCTGCGCGTCGTCCGGGCCCTGATCGCCGCGGACCGCGCGGGAATCGACCTCGACTTCCAGACCGCGGCGGGCATCGACCTCGCGGGCCGCGACCTGCTCGACGCCGTGCGCACCAGCGTCACCCCGAAGGTGATCGACTGTCCGAACCCCGCCTCCGGCAAGACCGAGGTGGCGGCGGTGGCGAAGGACGGCATCCAGGTCCTCGCTCGCGCGCGGGTCACCGTGCGCACGAACATCGCCCGGCTCGTCGGCGGCGCGGGAGAGGAGACGATCATCGCCCGCGTGGGCGAGGGCATCGTGTCCACGATCGGCTCGAAGGACTCGCACAAGGACGTGCTCGAGAATCCCGACACCATCTCGAAGACCGTTCTCTCCCGCGGCCTCGACGCGGGCACGGCCTACGAGATCGTCTCGATCGACATCGCCGACGTGGACATCGGCGTGAACATCGGCGCCCGGCTGCAGGCCGACCAGGCCGAGGCGGATAAAAGGGTGGCCCAGGCGCTCGCGGAGAAGCGCCGCGCGATGGCGGTCGCCGCCGAGCAGGAGTTCGCGGCCACGGTCATGGACAACCGGGCGAAGGTGGTCCTGGCCGAGGCGGAGGTCCCCCTGGCCATGGCGGAGGCCCTTCGCACCGGCAACCTCGGGGTGATGGACCTCTATCGCCTGCGCAACATCCACGCGGACACGTCGATGCGCGACAGCATCGCCAAGGGCCCGTCCTCGACCGAGGACGGAGGTGCGCCGGGCCAGTGATGCTCCTCTGGCTGCAGCAGCCGCAGGCACCCGATGAGGAGCTCCCCTGGGGGATGCTCGTCTGGGTGGTCATCTTCATCGGCCTCCCCCTGGCCGGGAAGGTCCTGAGCTGGGTGATGGGGAAGCTCTCCCCCGAGGCCGTGAAACGCCCGGGCGCTCCGGGATCCGGGCCGACCCCGGGGGGCGACGAGGGACCGGCGGCCCCTCCGGCGGCGTTTCCGGACGAGCACGATTTCGAGCCGGAGCTCTTGGAGGAGGAACCGCAGGTCATCGAACCACCTCCACTACCGTCTCCCCCGCCTCCCGCCCACGCTCCCGCACCACGCCCCCTCGGCGCCATGCCCGAGGCCGAGCTCTCCACCATCCGCCGCGAGGATCTGTCCGCTCTGGAGCCGCTGCAGACCTCGACGGGGCCCACCGTCGGCGGGCTGGGGGCGGCCCTCGAGGCGCGCGACCGCCGAGCCGGCCCGGGCCCGGATCGCCTCCGCGCTTCACTGCGCCCCCGCGGGCTTCCTGCCGTCGTGCAGGGCGAGCTCGCCCTGGATTCCTCGAGGGGCACGGCGTACTGGCGGCAGGCCATCCTCCTGACCGAAGTCCTCGCCGCTCCCGTCGCGTTCCGTCCCCCCGGTGCCCCGGGTGCGCCCCGGGGCCTCGATTGACGGGCCCGCCGGGACGCGGGCGGGGATCGGGGTACGAAGCGGCGAGGCGCGAAACCGCCCCTGGAGGCCAAAAAAGCGGGGGAATGGTCGGGGGGGCTCCGTTCCCGTCTCGCCG
>CAYRXS010000142.1:0-16934 GCA_964428225.1 uncultured Planctomycetaceae bacterium | reverse complement strand
GCCGGGGTATCGGTTCACGGCCAAGGCGATTCCGGCGAGGCATCGGCAGAGCACGACGTTCGGATTGTCGCACTCCTCGTATCGCTTCTTCGCGCGCTCGACGAAGAAGCGGAGGTTCGCGACGGGCGCGAACCGACCGTAGCCCTCGATGGCATTGAACTTGATCCGGTCGTTGCGGCACCAGGTCATCTCCTCGAGCAGCGCCACCTCCTCGGCGTACCCGGGGAACTCCTCGCCGTACTCCGGAGCACGCTGCGCGCACGCCGCGATGTAGTTGGCGCAGAAGGCCAGCAGCTCGCCCTCGCGGTCGAGCGAGCGGTACACCTCGACCAGAGGCTCCCACTTCTTCCGAGCCACCTTCCGGGAGCTCTTCACGGGATGGACCTTCTTCAGCCAGGCGAGCATCGCCTTCTCGCCGTCGGGGTGGACCATGTCCGCGGCCCAGTCGGGAACCTCGTACGGCGGCTTCCGGGCCGCGCGGAAGTCGAATTGCCGATGCTCCGTTTCGAGCAGGCGACACGCGGCGGCGATGTCCCCGCGTAGCCGCAGGTTCTTCTTCGTCACCCGCCCGTGCCAGTCCGCGATCACCGCCATGGGGAAGGCGGTAATGCCGAAGAGCGCCTCGGCCGGACCCGGCGTCAACCGTAGGAGCACGAAGCCCTTCGCCGCCTTCGCGAACTCCTCCGAGCTGAACAGACCCTTCCGTAGGGCCTCGCAGGGTTTTCACCCGTGGTCCATGGCCACCGCGAGCACGGGCTTCTTCGCTTTCTCGGCCGCGGCAAGGGCCTGGTCGGGATCGGTGAACCAATCCCCCCTGACCTTCTCGGCCTGTGGCGAGGAGGTGAGGGGGACGGCGAGCACAACCGCAAGAAGGATGGAGAGCACGGGACGAATCCTACGGATCCCGCGGGGTCGCGGTCAAATGGACGGCTTCGCGAGGCAAACCGCTCAGTCGGCGAGGCTCGGAGGCGAGATCTCTCCCGGACACGAGGGGCCACGGGGAGGAGACTCGAAGGGCTGTAAGGTCGCGCTCCACCGCGACCTGCCGCTCCGCGCGTCGACCGCCGTCAGCTGTCCGCCGCCGGCGGCCAGGAGGGCGACTCCGTCGGCGACGGTGACGACCGCACTCCTCGCGGCGTTGTCCCAGCGCTCTTCCCCCGTCTCGAGGTCGAAGGCCGTCACCTTCGTCGCCGACGACGCGATGACGGTGTCCTCGGTGATCACCGGGGAGGTCGAAGCCCATCGCAGGGGAGAGCGGCCGAGGCTCTTCCTCCACAGCTCCGCACCATCCTCTGTCGAGAAGGCGAGGATGTGGAGCTCGGACGGTTCGGTCGGAGACTCGGACTGTCCGAGCTTGCCGTAGCACACGACGATCCCTCCCGAGACCGTGGGTCCGTAGCACGCCGGCGCACCCACCTTCGCTCGCCACCGTTCCTTGCCCGACGCCGCATCGAAGGCGACGACGTAGTTCGTGGGATCGCCGTCCTCGGTGACGTCGCTCTTCTTGCGGTAGCGGCCCGGGCTCACGCACGCGATCAGGAGGTCGCCCGCGAGCTCGAAGTCGTTCGGCCCCGTGACGGGCGTGATCTCCAGTTTGTCCTTCTGCCAGAGGCGCTTTCCCTTGTCCGTCGCCAGGGCGTAGAGAACCGGCGGAACGTGGTGGGTGGCGCTGAAGGCGTAGAGCGCTTCGCCCTCGACGCGAACGGGCGAGTAGACGCCCTCGCCCTTCACCTTCTTCGTCCAGGCCTTCCTGCCGCCCTCGAGGTTCACGGCGTAGACGGTCTTGTCGCTTCCGCCACCGAAGTAGACGACGTCCTCGGCCACAACCGGCTGGCCGATGATCCCCGTCTTCGTCTTGTAGACCCACCGCGGCTCGCCCGTCGCCGCCTCGTAGGCGGTCACGCCGCCCTCGTCGCTTCCGACGAGAACGAGGCCTTCGGCCACCGTCGGCGCCGTGGGGCGTCCGGCCAGCTCGCGGCGCCACAACAGAGCGCCGTCGTCGCCGTTCACGGCCACCATGGCCGCGGGCACCTCGGGCGCTCCAGGGCCTGGCGCGAAGGGGTGGGTGGTCACGAACAGGACCGACTCCACGCCCTCGGGCCCTCGCCCGGCGAGACCTCCGGGGTAGTGGCCGGTGTGTCCCGGCCCCCCGCGGTAGACGGGCGCCGTGGCGGAGGCGGGCTCGGATTCATCTTGCGTGGTCGCCCCGCAGACGGGCGGGAGGATCATGGACGCGGCGAGCCAGACGACGAGAACGGTGGCGATGACCTTCACGGCAGCTCCTCTGCGGTCTTGTGGTTCCCTGCTGCGAGCGTCCGAGCCACCTGCCGATCGGCCCGGACGCGCCCCCGGTTTTCCGTGATAGACACGTCGGGGGAGGGGGTTACCGAGGAGTCTTCGTTACCCCGACTCCGTGCGCTCGCGGTATGGACCGGCAATGCGTTCTCGTTCACAATGGACAGGGGAGAGATTGGTAGCCCGAGGGAAGCGCCCACCGATGGCCAGAAAGCGAACCGGAGCCCTGCTCTGCGTCATGACCGTCCTCGCGGGGTCATGGCAGGCGACGAACGAGTCGGACCTCGACACGGCCCGTCGCCTTGGCCAGCAGTTCGTCGAGTCGGGGCGACTGCCCGAGCCCGACGGCAAGGTCGCGCGGAAGGCTCGCGACGCGGCGAAGGAGACCGCGTTCGCGCGCGAGGGAGTCGTTCCCCAGCTCGGATGGCATCTCTCCACGCGCCCCGCCCGCACGGGGGACTGACGCCACACGTTCCCGCTCGCACCGCGTCGGCCAATCGATGGATCGACACACGGCAATGCGTTGGAGAGCTGGCATGGAATCGCCACAGGCGGTCCAGCGCGCGCGAGGCCAAGAGGGCTCCGCCACGATTCGCCCGGCATGAGCGTGAATCGTGGTGGAGTTGCCCTGAATTCGTTCCGGACGTACGGGATCCGCCGTCGTTCGGCTCAGCCCCTCGATGTGGTGAGGCGATCCAACGCCTCGAGCACGGTCCGAAGACATTCCGAGGGCTCGGGGAGATCGCCGGTCTGCTGGCCCAACTCGGCGGTCCAGGACTCGACGGTGGTGCGCGGGATCCGACTCCCCAGGGTGGCGGGGTCCGGCGCGAAACCCGTGGTCTGTCGGGACAGTTCCAGTACCTCGGGTGTGAAGTGACCCCGCCGGGCGAGCTCCTGCAGGTCGAACAGATCGCGTGGAGCATGCCGGTCGGCCCATGCGACGAGCTTCATCGCCACGAACGCCGCTGGCGTGGGGACGACGAGCGACACCTCCGGCGGTAGATCGGAATAGTGCAGTCTCACGGGAGCGGCGGCCACCGGAAGAACGCGCCAGCCATCGCGCCAACGCACGATCTGCACCTTCACCGCAACGCCCCCCCCGGCGTCGAGCATCCGCGTTTCGACCTCGTGTCGACTCCCCAGATGCATCCAGGTCGCCTGGGGAAAATCGCGCCGGATTCCACGTGTGATCCAGGGCAGAAGGGATTCCGTCGCCTGAACGTGGTCGTTCACCATCAGGTCGATGTCCTCGGACAGCCGCGTGTCGTCACACCACGTCCGACACAGTGCGGTGCCTCCGAAGAACGTGAAGTCCGCGGGTTCCTTCCGGGACAGCGTGTGGAGCACATGGCTGATGAGGTGATCGCGCGCCACCTGTCCCTCGGGAACACCGAGGTTCCGAGCCCGCTCCCGAAGCTCCTCAGTGGGGATCATCGAGGAGCTCCAACGCACGCGCCAGGGCTGCCCCGCGTCGCGGCTTCGATCCGATCTCCCGCAGGATATCGGTCGATGCGCGAGCGGCCAGCAGACGCGTCATCTCCGAGCACGCCGCCTCACTGACCGGCCAACGCGGCCAATTGCCCACGAGATCCAGCAGGGTCTCCTCCACGCTCGTCATCCAACCGGAACCGAGCTCGGTCGTGGCCCGCACCAGATCGAAGTTCCCGAGCTCGCGGAGCACGAACTTGACGGACCCCGCCACCGTCTTCTTGGCCGGTCGCTGCTTCGGTACCGCGATGACCGCGGTCGCAAGGGCGCGAGAATAGGCGCCGTGGAGCCTGGCGGCCGAGGGGCCGATCAGGGCGACCCGATCCCGGCCGTACTCCGCGGCCGCGATTCCGAGCGCGACCGCCTCGATGGTGGGGCGCCAACGCGTATTTGGCTCGCGGTTCGCCTCCGGGACCAGCGCGTAGTAGCCGTTGGCGACTCGCAGCAACGCACCGGCGCGGCGAAGGCGACGGAGCTCCGGTCCCGCATCCCGGTCGGGGAAGTCGGCCACGCGCACGACCTGGATCTCACGGCGGGCAATGACCTGGAGGTAGCGGGACATGGGTGAAATTTATTATGAAACGGAGCGTTTATCCCCCGAAATGTCATAATTTCAACCGAGACGCATCGGCGGGCAGAGAGCCCCACGCGCCTACGCCCGGTCCGCCCCTCGGTATTCCCGGTACTGGCGGCGCAGGTGGGGCGGAACCTCGGCGTAGATGTCTTCCACGAGGGTCTCGGGCGCGGGCGAGGGTGTGCGCTCCTGGGCGTGGATGGCGTCGTCGATCTCGGCGAACAGCTCGCGCTCCATCCCCTCGAGGCTGTCGGGCTCCAGCATTCCACGGTCGAGCAGGAACCGCGAGAAGCGGAGGATCGGGTCGCCGCGCCGCCATTCCTCCACCTCGCGCTCGTCGCGGTAGCGGCTCGGATCGTCCGCCGAGGAGTGGCCGAGGACGCGGTACGTCCTGGGCACCAGGAGCGCAGGACCGTGGCCCTCGCGCGCGCGCTCGACGAGCGTGCGCATCGCCGCGTGGCAGGCGAGGACGTCGTTGCCGTCGACCTCGAAGCCCGGCATGCCGTAGGCCTCGACCTTGCTCGCGAAGGACCGGGCCGCGGTCTGGCGGCTCGCGGGAACGGAGATCGCCCAGCCGTTGTCCATGCAGACGAATACCGCGGGCACGTTCCAGACTCCCGCGAAGTTGAGGCCGCTGTGGAATCCGCTCGAGCTCGTGGCGCCGTCGCCGAAGTGGATCGCGTGCACCTCGTCCAGCTCGTGACGCTTCGCGGCGAACGCGGCGCCCACGCCGTGAGGGATCTGCGTGCCGATCACCGACGACCAGCTCGGGAAGCGCGAGGCGCGGTGTTGGAAGTGGCTCGACATCTGCCGGCCCTTTGCGGTGTCGTTCGCGTTGCCGAGCATGTGGCCCACGTACTCCGCGAGCGGCAACCCCCACATCAGGGCCGCGCCTCCCTCTCGCAGACCCGACCACAGCCAGTCTCGCTCCTCGAGAGCCGCCGCGGTGCCGATCACCGCGCCCTCCATTCCCGTCGCCGGACCGACGAACGGGAGGCGGCCGGTCCGCTGCAGCAGCATCATCCGCTCCTCGATGCAGCGCATCCGGAGCATGTGCTCGAGGAGGGAGAGCAGCCACGAGTCGTCGTGGTCCGGAAGATCCGCCACCGCCCGACCGTCTCGGTCGATGAGCTGCTCGAGGATCGGGGCCGGCTCCACGTGACCGATCCTCGACGATCAGAGCGCGAGCAGGCCGGGGTGCTCGAGCATCTCCTTCACGTCCACCAGGAAGCGAGCTCCCGTCGCCCCGTCGGCCAGACGGTGGTCGACGCTGATCGAAAGGTTCATGTAGTGGCGCACCTCGATGCGATCGCCGCTCGGGGTCTCGACGACACCGGGCCGCTTCACGATCCGGTGCACGCCGAGGATGGCCACCTCGGGGAAGTTGATGATCGGGGTGGCGAGAATCCCGCCGATGTTGCCCGCGTTCGTGATCGAGAACGTGCCGCCGCGCAGATCCT
Organism: uncultured Planctomycetaceae bacterium; assembly: GCA_964428225.1. Classification (GTDB taxonomy): domain Bacteria; phylum Planctomycetota; class UBA1135; order UBA1135; genus JBFMCU01. Next base: position 11,117 of record CAYRXS010000142.1, on the reverse strand, counting down.
CGGGCTTGACCCTACCCTCCCGGGTGCGCTCGGCGAGCTCCGCCAGCTCCTCGGCGATCTGCATCAGACCCTTGTCTCCCACGTTCCGGACCACGGGCACGATCAGCCCGTTCTCCGTGTCCGTGGCGATCCCCAGGTTCACGTGGTCGAAGGTGACGATCTCCTGGGTCGATTCGTCGAGCTGGCTGTTCAGCTCCGGGTACCGTGCGAGCGCGATGGCGACCGCCTTCATGATGAAGGGCATGTAGGTAACCTTGACACCCTGGCGCTCGCCCCGCTCCTTGGCCTTGGCGCGCAGGGCGACCAGCTCGGTCACGTCGAGCTCCTCGACCACCGTGAAGTGCGCCGCGGTCTGCTTCGAGCGCGTCATCGCCTCCGCGATCTTGCGCCGCATGCCCCGGAAGGGGCGCCGGGTCTGGCCCTCGGCCGCGGCGATCTCGACCGCGGGCGCTGTCGCCGCGGACGGGGCGGGAGCGCTGGCGGGCACCTTCGTCGCGAAGGCCTGAACATCGGCCGAGCGGATGACTCCGTTGCGTCCCGTCCCCTTCACCAGGGCGAGGTCCACCTTCAGCTCGCGAGCCACGCGTCGGGCGCTGGGCACCGCGATCACGCGCTGCGTCCGAGGGGCTTCGCTCACCTCGCTCGCGGCGAGGGCGGGAGCCGCGACGGGCTCGAGGACGCGATCCGTCTCCTCCTCGGTCTCGACCGGCGCGCTCTCGGATCCCCCGTCGATGACGAAGATCACGTCCCCCACGCGCACCGTGTCTCCCTCGCCCGCGCAGAGCTTGGTGATCGTGCCCGCGCGCGGCGCGGGGATCTCGACGACCGCCTTGTCGGTCATCACCTCGACGACGGGCTGATACTCCTCGACCGTATCGCCGACGGCCACCAGCCATCCCACGATCTCGGCCTCCGCGATTCCTTCTCCGATGTCCGGCAGCTCGAAGTTCAGGGCCATGGCAGTCTCAGAAGCTCGCAGTTTCCTCGATCGCATCGAGGACGCGCCGCTCGTCGGGAAGGTAGTGGTGCTCGAGGGAGTTGGGGTACGGAGTATCGAAGCCGGTGACGCGCCGGATCGGTGCCTCCATGTACTCGATCGCGTTCTCCGCGATCAGCGCGCTGATCTCTCCTCCCATTCCGCAGAAGCGGGGCGCCTCGTGCACGATCACGACGCGGCCGCTGCGCTTCGCCGCCTCGAGGACGCCGTCCTCGTCGAGGGGAAGGAGCGTCCGGAGGTCGACCACGCTGCACTCGATGCCTTGCTCCGCGGCCTTCTCCGCCGCGGCGGCGCACACGGGGACCATCGCTCCGTAGCAGATGACCGTGACGTCGTCGCCCTCGCGCACGTTGCGCAGGGTCGAGAGCTCGACGGTGTAGCGATCCTCGGGAACTTCGCCCTTGATGGAGCGGTACAGCGCCTTGGGCTCGAGGAAGAGCACCGGATCGGGATCCTCGATGGAGGAGATGAGCAGACCCTTCGCGTCGTGGGGCGTGGACGGAACGACGACCTTCTAGCCCGGGGTGTGACAGAAGTTGGCCTCCCCCGACTGGCTGTGGTAGTGGCCGCCGCGAATGCCCCCGCCGTAGGGGGTGCGGATGATCACCGGGGCGGAGTTCTGGCCGCCGGAGCGATAGCGCAGCTTGGCCGCCTCGTTCACGATCTGGTCGAAGGCGGGGAAGATGAAGTCCTGGAACTGGATCTCGGCCACCGGCCGCAGTCCGTTCATGGCCATCCCCACCGCGGTCCCCACGATGCCGTCCTCGGAGAGCGGCGTGTCGAAGCACCGCTCCTCACCGAACTCCTCCTGGAGTCCGGCCGTGGCCAGGAACACGCCGCCCTTGCGGCCCACGTCCTCGCCGAAGACCAGCACGGACGGATCCTCTCTCATCACCGTCTGGAGCCCGTCAGTCACTGCCTGCAGAAGTGTCTTGGTCGCCATTTCAGCCTCGAGATTCGATTCCTTGCCTCTCCGGACTCGCTCTACAGGGGGAACTCGCCGCCTCCGGCCGTCGCGTCGCCGCGTCGATTCACCAGGTCGAACGCTGCGCGGCCCTGGCGCCTGATGTGCTCGGGGACCTCGGCATAGACGTCGCTGAAGAGGGTTTCGAGCGCGGGGGGCCCGACCTGCTCGGCCTGCCGGACGGCCTCGACGCATTCCTGTTGCACCTCCTCCCGCAGCCGCTTCCCGACCTCCTCGGTCCACAAGCCCTTCGCCGCGAGGTACTTCTCGAAGAGCTCGACCGGGTCGCGTTGGCGCCAGGCCTCCAGCTCTTCCGCGGGAACGTAGCGGCGCGGATCGTCCGAGGTGGAGTGTCCGCCCATGCGGTAGGTCTTGGCCTCCACGAGCGTCGGACCTTCGCCGGCGCGCGCGCGGTCGACGGCCTCCTGCACGGTGCGCCTCACCGCCAGGAGATCGTTGCCGTCGACGACCACGCCGGGCATGCCGTAGGCCTCGGCCTTGGCCGCGAAGCTCGAGGAGGCCGTCTGCTCGCTGGACGGGCAGGAGATAGCCCAGCCGTTGTTCTGACACAGGAAGACGACGGGGGCCTTCCACACCCCGGCGAAGTTCAATCCCGAGTGGAAGCCGCTGCTGGAGGTCCCTCCGTCGCCAAAGCTGGTGAGAGCCACGGTGTCCTCGCCCCGGCTCTTCGCGGCGAAGGCCATCCCCACCGCCTGGGGAATGTGCGTGCCGATCGGGGAGGAGATGGACACGAAGTGGATGGGCTCGACGAAGGAGAAGTGCGCGGACATCTGCCGCCCGACGGCATTGTCCTGCGCGTTGTTGAACATGCTGTGCATCATCTCGACCATCGGGATGCCGTGATAGAGCGCCATCCCGAAGTCGCGGTAGCTGGGGAAGATCCAGTCCGTCTTGCGCAACGCGCTGGCCGCACCCACCTGGCACGCCTCGATCCCCTCGTTGGGAACCGAGAAGCCGACGCGGCCCGAGCGCTGCAGCTTCATGCAGGTTGCATCGAAGGCGCGGACGGCGAGCATCGTCCGGTAGCAGTGGAGGAGCTCGCCGTCATCCAGTCCGGGGTCGTATCCGTTCTGCGCCTCGCCGTTGGCGGCGATGATCCGCAGGGGGTCCTTGGTGGTCACCGGTTGCGTCATCTCGTGCGTCGTCCTTCTCTCGCTTCTCTCGGTGGGGGATTGGGTCGGAGTCGAGGACTCACTCCTCGGGAGGGGAAGCCGGTGTCGACGCCTTGATCAGCCCCTCGAGAGTAACGTGTTCGAGGAGCTCCCGGACCGCGACGGCCAGAGACCGCATCGGGCTCACGACCTGGCAGCGGTCGTGGAGCCGGCACGGCTCCGGATCCTCCGAGTCGCAATCGACGAGGCGGATGGGTCCCTCGAGGGCGTGGACGATCGAGGCCACCGTGATCTCCCCGGGAGGGCGCGCCAGCGTGTAGCCGCCCTTCACTCCGCGCAGCGACTCGAGAATCCCCCCCCGGGCCAGGTTCTTGAGGACCTTGCTCACCATGGGCAGGGGGAGGCCGGTCGCCGAGGACAGGTCCCGCGCGTTGTGCACGCCGTTCCCCGCCCCGTTCGTGCACTGGGCCAGGAGCAGGATCCCGTAGTCGATCTGTTTCGATATGCGCAGCACGGCGGTTGGTCGGGAGGGGGGACGCGATATGGGACTCTGGAGGTACCCTTTCTACGGATGCCCGCGTACGGCGTGACCTCGAAACCGCAATCTCCTGTCCTTGCTCGAGTTACGGTCGCCGATCCTTGGGGCGGCTCAGTCCCCCGAGGCCAGGAAGCCCGCGATCGCCTCGGTCGCCGCCGGGGAGTCCTCGGAGAGCAGGAAGTGCCCCGCGCTCTCGACGGCGAGGAACCGGCCGTCGGGCAGGAGGTCGGCGTAGGTGCGGGACGAGCGATCCGGCTGCAGGTCCGCGGTGCCGTGGAGAACGAGCACGGGGGCCGTCACCGCCCCCAGGGCGTCGCGGTAGTCGTGGCGCATTCCCATGCTCATGTACGCGGCCTGCACCATCCACCCCCCCGTCTCGCCGCGCTCGTCGGCGACGGCCGGCGGCAGGCTCGCGCGACCGATGGCGTCGAAGTAGTAGTCCCCGAGCCGCGCGTTCGTAGCCGCGAGCTCTTCCTCGCTCTTCGAGAAGAGGTCGCCGAACGACAGGTACTCCTCGAGGAAGGCGGAGTATTCGTCGCGCCGACTCTCCGGCAGTTTCCGCTCGATCTCCTCGAAGAGCCCGCCTCCCTCCGCGGGCAGGACGAGCAAGTCGGCGGGGGCGACGAGCACCATCCGATCGATGTACTCGGGAAACTCCGCGGCGTACATCGCGGCGAGGAAGCCGCCGAAGGAGTGCCCGATCAGGATCAACTTCTCCTCGCCGAGGATGCGTCGGATCCTCTCGATATCCGCGATCTGCGCGGCGAGGCCGAGGGCGCCGTCGAGCTCCGGCACGTTCTTGATGAAGCTGGAAGAGGAGAATCGATCGATCGGCCTCGTCGACTTGCCGCAGCCGCGCTGGTGGTAGTAGTGGAGCTCGAAGTCCGCCTCGAGGGGACGGAGGGCGGCGAGCGGTCGGAGGATCGGCTCCCCGGGGCCGCCGTGGACGATCAGCACCGCTCTTCCGGAGCCGTGCGAGAAGTGGTGCAGCCGCACGTCCTCCTCGACCCGCCACGCTCCGTCCCCGAGCTGCTCCGGCGGCTCGAGCGATGCGTGGAGGCTCGTCTCCGCCCGCACCATCCCCGGCTCGTAGAGCGGCTTGCCCATCAGGTGCCACAGATAGCCCCCCACGGCCACGATCGCCAGGACCAGCCCGATGGCGATGATGATCAGCGTCTTCTTCATGGTTCCCCTCGCCGGCGTGATCGGGCGTGCCCCCTCGGGAGGCGGCCCGCCGGGTCGTGATCGTAGCCTCCCCGCGAGCCTCGCGTCTTGACGATTCTTGCGCAAGCCCCGCCCCTGACGGCGCGTTCGTGAAAGCGGCGGGAAAGTCCGCTAGGTTGGTGCTCATGCCGATCTCCACTCTCGTTCTCTGTGCACTCGTCCTCCCCGCTCCGCGCGTCGACGAGCCGATAGTCGTCGAGATCGAGAGCCCTATTCTGCGCGAGCCCAACGACAACTCCTTCGCGAGGCCGCACGCCGAGCGGTGGGCGAGCGGGCGGAAATGCGCGATTCGGTTCTACGGGAAGGGGACGTGCACGTACGCGCTCGAGGTGCCGGAAGCGGGGCGGTGGTTCCTCTGGCTGCGGTACGCGTCCGCGGCGGGCGTGGATCTCGAGGCGGAATTCGTGGACGAAGAAGGCGGCGGCGAGCTGGACCGGCACGAGCTACCGGGCACCGGGGCGCTCGAGGGAAAGCACGCGTGGGGCTGGGCGCCGCTGTTCGCGGGCGAGCTCGCGGGGGGGGAGCACCGCTACGCGATCCGCGCGGCGTCCTTCCGGCCGGATTGCCTGCTGCTCACGACCGAGCCAGGCGAGCCGACCTACCTCGCGCCGCGTCCGATGCCGAGCTACGACGCCGAGACTCTCGAGCTCATCGCGAAACCGATCGTGGACGTGCGGCCCGAATGGCTCGACGAGGCGAAGGGCTACGAGCTGCCGGAGTGGTTCGACGAGACGCGCGTCTGCATGCATACGCGGCTCTCGCCGCGGTGGCTCCTGGAGGACGAGTTCCGGACCGCCGCGGCCTCGTTCCGCTCGCTCGGGGTGCGCTGCTTCGTGCGGCACCTGAAGACCCACGGAGAGGCCGCGTGGTGGCCGAGCGCGGTGGGGCCGAAGGAGATGTGGGCCTCGCGCGTCGACGTGGCCCGCGGAATCATCGAGCGCGCCCACGACGAGGGATGTCGGATCATCGCCTACTACCGGCACATGGAGGACGGGGGGATGGCCGAGAGACACCCCGAGTGGGTGGCGCGCGACGATCTCGGCGAGCCGTATCAGAGGCGCCAGGGGGAGCCGATGCTCTGTTTCAACTCGCCCGCCGCGGAGTACGTCGAGAAGCGACTGCTCGAGCTCGTGGATCGTGGCGCGGACGGCTTCTACTTCGATGAGGTGCACATGCCGCCCACGGGCTGCTGGTGCGAATACTGTCGGGAGGGATTCCGCGAAGCGACGGGGCTCGAGCACCCCGAGTCGATCGACGAAGAGGACCCGCTCTTCCGCAAGCTTCAGGACTTCACGAACCTCTCCATCGAGCGCACCTTCCTCCGCTGGCGGCGGGCGCTGCACGAGCGGCGGAGCGACGTCGTGCTGCTCGTCGGCAGCTATCGATCGCCGGACTTCTCGGACCGGCACCAGACGAACCGTCTGCTTCGCCTCGCCGATTCGGTGAAGACCGAGTTCGACAAGGGGGCGTCGTCGCGGACGGAGACCTTCTGCAAGAACCACCCCGAGCTGCGCCTGCCCCCGCGCGACGTGCGGCTCGCCCTCGGCTGGACGTACTGCCGCGACGCCGCCGACGGGCGGCCGCCGCACGTGTGGATTCCGCGCATCACCGACGAGGCTTCCGCCGTCTTCGCCACCGCGGCAGTGATCGCGCACGGGGGCATCGCCAACCTCGACCATCCGGAGGAGTCCCTGCCGGATCCGGAGACGTTCGGGAAGGCGATCGAGCTCGGCAACCGCCTCTCCGAATACCTGGGCGGCGCGCGACCGTTCCGGTGGGCGGCGATCCACCTGCCCGAACGGGCCAAGGACCGGGTCGCACCGGACGAGGAGGCCCTGTGGCGCGAAGTCATCGCGCCGGTCACCGGGACGTTCGAGGTGATGCTTCGGGAACGGAGGCCGGTGGGCATCGTCACCGACAGCCAGCTCGAGGAGGGGGCGCTCGACCGCTATCGCATGCTCTACCTTCCCGCCCCCGGCGACCTGACGCTGGCGATGCGCGAGAGTGTCAGACGCTTTCGCGAGAAGGGGGGATGCGTCGTCGAACAGCGAGGCGAGTGGGCCTGGCACGATCCGGATCGATTCGAGCGGACGGCCCGCGAGTTCCTCGAGGCAGCCGACGTGGACTTGAAGAAGGGCTGGCACACGGTGGTGGGCGGTCCGGAGACGTTGCATGTGCTCCAGTGGTGGGACGAGGAGCGCCGCCGGCTCATCCTCGTTCTCGTCAACGACTTCTCCTGGGTGCACACCGCCGGCGGTCGATCCGGGGCCGCTCCGCCGCCATGCGAGGGCGTGCGGATCCGATTCGGCGCCCCGACTCCGCCGCCCCGGGTAACGGAGATCGTGACGGGGGTCGAGCTCGATTCCCGGAAAGTGGAGCATCGCGTGCAGGAAGTCGTCGTTCCCGCGTTTCCCACTGTCGCGGTGATCGTCGTGAGAGGGCGGTGAGCGAGGTGAGTCCGATGAGGCGAACACGAGGCAGATGGTCGATGCTTCCCGCGTTTCTCGCGAGCCTGGTCCTCGCCGCCTGTGCGGCGATGGCCGAGCGCGAAGAACCGAAGCGGCCCAACATCCTCTTCATCCTCTCCGACGACCACGCCACGAACGCGCTCGGCTGCTATCCGTCGCGGCTCTCGGAGCTGGCGCCCACGCCGAACCTCGATCGCCTCGCGGCGGAGGGCGCGCGCTTGACAAGCTGCTTCTGCACGAACTCGATCTGCGTGCCCAGCCGGGCGACGATCCTCACCGGGCAGTACAGCCACGTGAACGGCGTGTATTCGCTCAACCACTCGCTCGATCCCAAGCGGGAAAACGTGGCGAAGATGCTCCAGGCGGCGGGCTACCAGACCGCGCTCATCGGCAAGTGGCACCTGAAGAAGGACCCGAGCGGCTTCGACTACTGGAACGTGCTCCCCGGCCAGGGACGTTATCACGATCCCGTTCTGCGCGAAATCGGCGCCGAGGAGCCGCGCACCCACGAGGGCTTCTCGACGGACGTCATCACGGACCTCTCCCTCGCATGGCTCGAACGCCGTGATCCCTCGAAGCCCTTCTGCCTGATGACCCAGTTCAAGAACTGCCACGAGCCCTGGGAGTACGCCCTGCGGCACGCGGATCTGTTCGCGGACGTGGAGATCCCCGAGCCGGCGAGCCTCTGGGAGGACAAGAGCCACCGCTCCGATGGCTCGCGCGAGTACGGCTTCACCGTCGAGACCATGGCCGGCCGGCTCGAGAAGAAGGGCCACGGCCACGGGCGGCTCGATACGGAGGGGATGACCCCCGAGGAGCGCAAGAAGGCCGCGTACCAGAAGTTCCTGAAGGACTACCTGAAGTCCGTGGCGGGCATCGACGAGAACGTCGGCCGGTTGCTCGCGTATCTCGAGGAAGCGGGACTGGCCGAGGATACGGTCGTCATCTACACGACCGACCAGGGGTATTTCCTCGGCGAACACGACTACATCGACAAGCGCTGGATGTACGAGGAGTCGCTACGCATGCCGTTCCTCGCGCGCTATCCCGCGGAGATCGAGGCAGGCACGGTGTGCGACGACATTGTCACCAACGTCGACTTCGCCGAGACCTTCCTCGACTACGCGGGCCTGACGACGCCCGACGATATGCAGGGTCGCTCCTTCCGCGCCAACCTCGCCGGCAACACTCCCCGCGACTGGCCGACGTCGATGTACTACCACTACTGGCAGCACACGACCCGTCCCGCCCATTACGGCGTCCGCACGAAGCGCTACAAGTTGATCTTCTTCCACGGCGTCCCCATCCCCGGCAAGGCCGAAGCCAAGGCGAAACCGACGAAGCCCGGCTGGGAGCTCTACGACCTGGAAGAAGATCCCCTCGAGCTGCGCAACGCCTACGACGATCCGGAGTACGCCGTGATCGTGCGGGAGCTGAAGCGGGAGCTGCTGCGCCTCAAGCGCGAGCTGGGAGACGGCGACGCGGTGCATCCCGAGCTCGAGGCGGTCCGGCGGAACCACTGGTGATTCCGGGGCACGACCGGATAGGATCTGCCTCCTTCCATCCCCGACGAGGTCCCGATGAAAGAGAAACACCCCCGAGGTCTATACGTCCTGTTCTTCTCGGAGATGTGGGAGCGCTTCAGCTTCTACCTGATGCTGGGGCTCCTCCTCATCTACTGCAAGGACTACGAGAAGGGCGGCCTCGGGATGAGCCACGCCGAGGCGAGCAGCATCTACGGCTCGTACATCGCGCTCGTCTACTTCACACCGTTCCTGGGGGGATTGCTCGCGGACCGCTTCCTCGGATACCGACGAGCGATCATGGTGGGCGGAGTCTCCATGGCCATCGGGCACGGATTGCTCGCCTTCCACGGCATGGGGTACTTCTACGCCGGCCTCGCGTGCCTGTGCATCGGGAACGGGTTCTTCAAGCCGAACATCTCCACCCTGGTGGGCAAGCTCTACCCGGCGGGAAGCCCGCTTCGCGACCGCGGCTTCAACATCTTCTACATGGGGATCAACATCGGGGCGTTCGTCTGCAACTTCCTCGCCGCGATCATCCGGAACACCTGGGGATGGCACGCCGCCTTCGGCTCCGCGGGCGTCGGGATGTTGATCAGCCTGGGGATCTTCGTCTCGTTCCAGCACATGTTCAAGGAGATCGACGACAACCGACACGAAGCGGGGGAAGAGCATGCGGAAGGCGGGATCGGAATCATCCTGTCCGGGCTCGTGTTGCCGTCCATCATCGGTGCGGCCGTCGGGTATTCCTTGTTCGACGACAACAAGGTCACCATGGCCTTCCTGTTCGGCGCGATCCCCGTCGTCGCCTATTACATATGGATCCTGTTCCGCCTGAAGGGAGTGGAACGCAAGCGGGTTGGCGCGCTCTACACGATCTTCGCGGTGGTCATCATCTTCTGGGCGATCTTCCACCAGAACGGGTCCGCCCTCACGGCATGGACCAACGACAGTACGCGGCGGGTCGCGAGCACGGATCTCGTCGAGGGTCTGGGATCCGTCGGACTGTCATCGCTCGTCGAGGAAGCGCCGGCCTCCTACTTCGAGAACGCGAAGCCCGACGTTCCGCGTCACCCGGAGGAGTCCTACGAGGTCCTCACGGAAGATGACTACGAGGCCTGGCGCGAGGAGATGAAGTCCAAGCGCATCCACGATGCGGAGGCACGAGCCGGGCCGGAGAAGGTCACTCAGGAGATGTTCGACGGCGTGTACGCGCGAACGACGGACGAAACCCCGATCCTGCCCGGGGAGGAGAAGGTGAGACTGGTCAACACGGAGATCTTCCAGTCGATCAACCCCTTCTTCGTCGTCCTGTTCTCGACGCCGATCGTGTTGCTGTGGAGGTTCCTGCGCAAGAGGAGGCGGGAACCCTCCAACCCGGCGAAGATCTGCTATGGCATGCTGCTGACCGGGGCCTCCACCCTGGTCATGCTGACCGCGGTGCTGATCACCCACGACGGATTGGACAAGGCCTCGGCCGCCTGGCTCTTCGGGGCCTACGGCGTGATCACCCTCGGTGAGCTCTGCCTCAGCCCCATGGGCCTGTCCCTGGTCACGAAGCTCTCGCCGAAGAGCGTGGCGGGTCTCATGATGGGGGGGTGGTTCGTCTCCACGTCGATCGGCAACAAGCTGGCGGGGACGATGGGCGAGTGGTGGGACATCATCCCGCACTGGCTCTTCTTCCTCATCATGTTCGGCGGCGCGCTCTTCGCGGCGGCCATGATCTTCGTGCTCCTGCCGTGGTTGAGGTCTGCCATGCCACCGGAGGAGTGATTCCGGATCCACGACCGAGGAGCGGAGAATGAAGAAGCCAGGCGAGGTGCGGCTCGGGATCATCGGGGTGGGCGGCATGGGCGGTGTGCACGCCCGCCTCGTCCGGGATGGCGGGATCGATCGCTGCGTGCTCGGAGCGGTCGCGGACACGAGCGAGGCGGCGATCGAGGCTCTCGGCGGAGAGGGGGCGGGATACGCCGACGGTGAGGAGCTCATCCGTTCCGGCGCGGTCGATGCCGTGCTGATCGCCACTCCTCACTACAGCCACACGTCGCTCGGCATCGTGGCGTTGAAGGCGGGGCTCCACGTGCTCGTCGAAAAGCCGATCTCGGTGCACAAGGCGGATTGCGAGCGGCTCATTGCGGCCCACGTCGACGAGCAGCAGGTGTTCGCCGCGATGTTCAACCAGCGCACGGATCCCCACTACCGCAACGTGAAGGAGCTGATCGACGAAGGGGGGCTCGGCGCGCTCATCCGCGTCAACTGGACCGTCACCA
>CAYRXS010000141.1:14132-17086 GCA_964428225.1 uncultured Planctomycetaceae bacterium | reverse complement strand
CCCGGAACCCGATCGACCAGCCACACGACCAGGACCGCGAGCACGACCAACCACGGCAATCCGAGGAAGCGAGTCATGGGGCGAGCCGACGCGAGAGTACCGCGCCCGCTCGACCTCTACCACCTCGGGCGCCGGGGATTCACGCGTCCTCCCCGGGCGGTTCGACCGGCTCAGCCTTCGCCGTCATCGCGTTCCGCGAGTCGCTTGCGCAGGGCCTCGATGTGACCCTCCAGGGCTTCCATCTGGGCCTCGAGGGCCTCGACCTGCGCGCGGTCCTCGGCCGAAGCCTCCACGGGCTTCGCCTCGGGCACGGCGGGGGGCGGGTCGATCTGGTCGAGGGCGCGTTGGGCGGTCCGGCGGAGCCAGCGGAGGCGGCGGTCGGAGGGATCGGCGTCGACGATCGCGGCGATCGCGTCGCGGGCCTCGACGGCGCGCAGGCGGCCGAGGCTGGAGATGGCGGCGCGCCTCGTGAAGTAGTCGTCGGTGTCGACGGCGGCGAGCAGGACCTTCACCGCGCGGGCCCGGCGCTCGCCCTCGAGCATGTCGCCGGTCGCCCCGAGCAGGTCGAGGCCGCTCGCGCGCTGCTCGGGGGTGTCGGCGTGCTCGGCCATGGCGAGGACCTCGTACACGGCGGTCTCGTCTCCGAGGTCGACGCGCCCGCGCAGGGCGACGCCGGCCACGCGATCCGAGGGCGACTCGTACCCGCACGCCTCCCGAAGGGCGGCGAGGGCGGCGTCCCCCCCGAGCCGGCCGAGAGATCCGAGGGCGGCGATCTGCGTGTCGTAGGAGAGCTCCCGCCTCGCGAGCTCCGCCAGGGCGGTCACCGTCGAGGCGCGGGCGTCGCCCAGCGCATCAGCCGCCCGCCCCAACGCCACGGCACAGCTCCGGCGGATGCGCGGAGCCTCGTCGCCGAGACCGCGATGCAGGGCGGCGACGACCTCCGCGTTCACCAGCGAGGCGAGCTCCTCCGCGGCCGTCGCCCGGATGCGCTCGTGGTCGACGGAGCCGAGCATCGCGAGCAGCGTCGTCCGCGCGAGCTCCGCGTCTCCCGCATTCGCGATCTGCTCCACGGCCATCATCCGGCCGACGGCGTCGTCGTCGTAGCGGACCTGGTAGGCGAGCGCCTCGGCGGTCTTGGGGAACTCCACCTCCTTGAGCATCGCCGAGCCCTTGTCGAAGCGCACCATCAGCGGCTCGCTCGGGCACGCGAGGCGCACCTCCTGCTCGGCCTCCTCGATCCAGACCGTAGAGAGCGCCGTGCCGCCCTTCCATCGGACCTCCATCGGCACCGGATAGCGGAACACCGGCACCATCTGCGAGGTGTCCTGGACCTGATTCACCTGCAGCACGACCTCCTTCGCCTCCGCGTCCCAGCTCTGCTCGATCCGGAACTCGGGATGGCCGGGCAGGTAGACGTACTCCTCGAAGAGCCAGTGCAGGTTGAAGCCGGTCGCCTCCTCGATCGCGATCTCGAAGTCGGTCGTGTCGACGAGCTGGCCCGCGTGCTTCGTGCCGTAGTGGTGGATCGCCCGCCACCAGAGGTCGTCGCCGAGCTGGGTGCGGATCATGTGGAGGACGCTCGAGCCCTTCACGTAGACGTGATTGCCGCCTCCTCCCTGGGGCTGGCGGCTGAAGAAGCTCTCCACGAGGGGAACGGTGCGCCCCGGCCGATCGCGCCCCATCGCGGACTGCTGCGTGCCGCGCATCTCGAGGAGGAACTCGTCCCGGCCCTGGTCGTGCTCGGTGTACAGCGACTCGAAGTACGTGGCGAATCCCTCGTTCAACCACATGTGGCGCCACGTCCGGCACGTCAGGTAGTCGCCCCACCACTGGTGAGCCAGCTCGTGGGCGACCAGGCTGTCGCTCGACGTGTCGAGGTGCTCGCGCGCGTCGTGCAGGGTGCGATCGGTCTGGGTCGTGGCGGAGATGTTCTCCATCCCCCCCACCACGAAGTTCTGCACCGCGACCTGGGAGTACTTCGGATACGGATACGGGATCCCAGTCATGTCGGAGAAGAATGCGATCATGTCCGGCGTCTTGCCGAAGGAACGGCGCGCGGTCTCCTCCCCCACCCCGCGCTGCACGTAGTACTCGACGGGGATGCCGCGGAAGTCGTCGACGTATTGCTCGTAGTCGCCGACGCAGATCGAGATCAGGTAGGTCGGGAAGGGGAAGTCGAGGCCGTAGCGCCACGTGACCCAGCCCGGCTCCGCGAGCTCCTTGCCGAGCAGCGCGCCGTTCGACACCACGATCAGGCCGTCGCGCACGGTGAACGAGCCCTCGTACGTCGCCCGGTCGGTGGGGTAGTCCCAGGTCGGAATCCAGAAGCGGTTGTTCTCGGCCTGGCCCTGGCTCCAGATCTCCCAGCCGAGATCGGGCTCGGTCTCCGAGGGCTGGATGAAGTAGAGGCCGCGCTCGGGAGAGGCGCCGCGGTAGCGGATCCCCACCGTCCCCTCCTCTCCGAGGGCCAGCGCCCGCGGCAGCTCGACGAAGAGCCGGCGATCCTCGAGGCGGAAGCCCGCGTCCGCTCCGTCGAGCGTGACGCCCTCGATCTCGAGGCCCGCCACGTCGAACCAGATCTCCTCGAGCTCGTCGCGGAGGGCGATCAGCCGATTCGCGACGCTGCCGTCGAAGGTCTTCGCGCGCTCGTCGAGGGTGAGCTCGACGCGCACCTCCACCAGATCGCACAGGCGGTGCTCGGTACCACGGTCCGAGCGCATCGGCCCGAAGTGTGCGTCCTGGGCCCAGAGGGCCGGGGAGAGGCGGGCGGCGACGAGGAGTACGAAGAGGACGATCGAGGCGAGGCGGGTCATCGCGGTAACCTCCAACGACGGGCCGAGAGAGCGGGGCAGGGCCAGGAAGACCGCCGATCAGCGGCGAGCGCAGCTCGTCCGCTGCAGCGGCGGTGGGGGGGGGGGGGGAAGGGGGGCCCCCGCCCAATAAAGAGGGCCCCG
>CAYRXS010000141.1:0-14122 GCA_964428225.1 uncultured Planctomycetaceae bacterium | reverse complement strand
CGGACCCCCGCCTTCCGGGGGCGCGGGCCGCGCGCCGGCGGCTGGGGGGGTGGGCCCCGCCGCTATGGGGGCGCCACGCCCAATTGTAGGGGCCGCGGGGTCGAGGGCGGGACGCGCCGGGTCAAGGAACTGCAAAGGCGGCGCGACGGGGTTCCGCGCGGTCTTTCCCCGCTCCCTTGTCACGGACGGGCCGTTCCTCTCGAATGGAGCTCCATGAAGGTCTCCGAAGGCGTGCGTATCGGCCTCCTGACCCTGGGCATCGTGGCCGCCTGGCTCCTGCTCCAGCGCGTGGTGCTGCCCTGGTTCGGCGTGCCCACGTGAGGCACGCAGGGCTGCCCTCCGTCGGAGGGCGTGCAGGATCCGACCGACTAGCCCCGCCGATCACTGGACCGTGGCGGAGATCGCCTGCGACTTCGTGAAGAGCAGCGGCCCGGTCTCGCGCACGGCCACCGCCTGCGCCGCGAGGTCGAGACCGGAGAGCGCGAGGGGAAGGAGCGGAGTGATCTGGGCGATCCCCGAGGGCTCCGCCACCGTCCACGAGAAGGAGACGAGGTCGGGATCCAGGAGCTCAAGACAGAGCCCCTCCCCGATGTCGAAGCACGGTCCGAACCCACGGCCGCTCAAGCTGTACACGAAGAACACGAGCTCCTGGGGCACGGCCTTGGTGACGAGGAACGTCCCCGGCTGGCCGGCCACGAGGGGGCCGTTTTCGAGCAGCAGGGGGAAGTACGGCCAGGATTCGTTCAGGGCGGCGATGGCCTCGAAGACGTGCCCCTCGTCGTAGTGATCGACGGTGACGAAGTTCGGGAGGTGGGCGGTCGGGTTCGTCGGCTCGTAGCCCCAGCACTCGCCGGCGCGGTTGAACAGCTCGAAGTAGTCGTTGATCGTCGGCGCCTGATCTTCGACGGCGCCGAGGGGCCCGGTCACGAAGTGGTTGAGGATGAACAGATCGTCGGGGGGAGTGCCGCGGTTCTCGGTGCAGACGAACTCGTCGAGCGAGGCGAACGAGAAGGGCGTCTCCCAGGCGAATTGCCAGAGGTAGTGATGCCAGGGCAGCGTCGCCGAGGCGTCGTCGGTGAAGACGACGAGCCGTTCGCCCCGCTGGATCAGCTCTCCCAGCGTGAGCCAGGGCTGGCCGTCCGTGTGCACGTGGAGGTACGCGTCGAGACCGGTCGCGACGAAGGCGTCCCGGGTGTCGGCCTCCGACAGGTAGCTCTCGATGATGATGGTGACGACCTCGTTCGGACTCGTGTCGAGGAACTGCTTCACCTGGCCGAGGCCGTCGGTGAGAAGGGTCGCGCCTCCCCAGCACGACCCGTGGCACAGGTAGGAGTCGCCGAACCACTCGTAGGTGTCGATCATCAGGGCCCGGACGCCGTCGTCGAGCTGCCGGCGGATGTCGAACTCCTGGTTCGGAAGGGGCAGGAAGAAGCCGGCCTCCCAGCTCGAGTGGGCGTTGTGCGTGGTGGCGTAGGCCACCTGGTCATAGCGCCGATCGCAGAGCTCGGAGTCCCCGTTGCAGGGAGAGCCGGGGCCCTGGGCGTGGGCGGCGGCGGCGAGGAGGACGACGGCGAGACCGGTGCGGTTCCGGCGAGCGCGGGCGAGCGGCTTCATCCCCCCATCGTAGCCCCTCGCGGGGGGGACGGGGCACGGGGAGGCGGGCTCCCCGGAGGGAGGGGTCTAGAGCTTCTTCTCCTTGTGCGGAGTGTGCTTGCGGCACAGCTTGCAGTACTTCTTCTTGGCCACCTTGTACGTCGCCTTCAGGCGCTTGTGCGTGACGTAGTGGCGGAAGCCGCACTCGGAGCAGACGAGCCAGACGTAGCGTTCCTTGATCTTCATGGCGGTGGGGCGTCGCGAAATTTGGCCGAGGAGTGTACTCCGCTCAAGGAGTTTTGTCGAACTCCAGGGGCTCACCGCGCGGATTCCCCACGGATTCGTGGTCCCGGTAGGCCACCTCGCCGCGCAGGATCGTGGTCACCGGCCAGCCGGCGAGCTCGATCCCCTCGTAGGGGGAGCTCCGGACGCGGGTCCGCAGCCACTCCACGGACAGGGGCCCGCGGACCTCGGGATCCACGAGGGTCAGGTCTCCGTCCATTCCGGGAGCGATCCGCCCCTTGCGGCGCAGGCCGAGGGTCCGGGCGGGTCCCGTGCCCAGGAGCCGGGGGACGTCCTCCAGGCGCAGCCAGCCGTCCCGGACGGCGGTGAGGAGCAGGCCGAGCGTCGTCTGCACCCCGGGGATGCCGGAGCTGCAGCACGGGAAGGGCCGCGCCTTCTCCTCGGGGGTGTGGGGGGCGTGGTCGCTGCCGACGCAGGCCACGGTCCCGTCCGCGGCCGCCTCGCGCAGCGCGTCCATGTGGCGTCGGTCGCGGACGGGGGGGTTCATCATCGCGCAGCTGCCGTGGCGCGCGTAGCACTCGGGGGAGACCAGGAAGAGGTGGTTGGGGGTCACCTCGCAGGTCGCGAGCTCGCCCAGATCGCGCTCGCGGAAGAGCTCGATCTCATCGGCGGTGGAGACGTGCAGGACGTGGACGCGGCGATCGGTCTTCTCGGCGAGGTCGAGGATCCGGCGGGTGGCGAGCAGGGCGCTCTCGACGTCCCGGACGTCCGGGTGGCACACGGGAGTCTCGCTCCCGGTCAGAGAGCCGTACCGCGCCTCGAGCCGGTAGTCGTCCTCCGCGTGCACGGCGACGCGCCGCCGCCCCGAGCGCAGGATCCGCTCGATCGTCTCGTCGTCGCGGACGAGCAGGCTCCCGGTCGAGCTCCCCGCGAAGATCTTGACCCCCGCGCAACCGGGGAGCTCCTCCCACTCGCCGAGCCGGTCCGCGTTCTCGGCGGTGGCCCCCAGGTAGAAGGCGAAGTCGGCCCGGGTTCGTCCGTTGGCGCGTTCTAGCTTGTCCGCGAGGCTCTTCGGATCCGTGGTCGGGGGCGTGGTGTTAGGCATCTCGCAGAAGGCGGTAACCCCGCCCGCCACCGCGGCGTGCGACCCCGTGGCGAGATCCTCCGAGTCCTCGTGCCCCGGCTCCCGGAAGTGCACGTGGGAGTCGATCAGCCCGGGCAGGACGAGCCGGCCCGTGGCGTCGAGGGTCTCCGCCCCCTCGGGGGGGGCCAATCCCGGCCCCACCTCGCGGATGGTGCCCCCCTGGACGAGCACGTCCGCGGGCTGGCAGCCCTCGGCATCGACGACCGTACCTCTACGCACCAGAAGATCGCTCATGATGAACTCGCCGTGCTCGGGCTCGCCTCCTTGCCGATCCCCTCGCGACCGGGCCCTGAACGATACGGTCCGGATGTCCCGGAATCGCCCTCCAAGGGCGGGTTGTCCGCGTCTCCGGGCCTTCGGGATTCCCGCGGGAGCGATTCGGCCCCTGGGGGATTGATGTCCCGGGTTTCGGGGCTAGACTGTTCGCCCCGTGTGCCCGGACGTCATCCGACGTTCCGGTCGAGGGAGAGGTCCACCTTCCGGCCCTCCCGCCCCGCTTTCCCCCGAGATCCCCATCTCCCGCTCCCGAGGATTCCTCCGATGAGTCGCGTCTGCCAGATCACCGGCAAGGGTACCCGCTCCGGTAGTCACATCGCCCGGAAGGGTCTGTCCAAGGCCAAGGGAGGCGTGGGGCTCAACATCACGGGGGTCACCAAGCGCACCTTCAAGGTCAACGTCCAGACCAAACGCATCTGGGTTCCCGAGCTGGACCGCCACGTTCGCGTGCGGCTGTCCGCTCGCGCCCTGCGCACGATCACGAAGAAGGGCGCCTACCCCGTCCTGCTCAAGGCCGGCCTCATCAAGCCGGTCAAGGCGAAGAAGACGCCCGAGGAGGCCTGACGGGACCGGGCGTCTCTCGCGACGCCCTGGAGAGAGCCCGCGCGGATCACGAGGAGGGGGGTCCGACGGATTCGGCGGAAACCGTGCAACCGGCCCGGGGACCGGACCGTCCTCGGGGCGCTCCCCTGGTGGGCGGGGGCTCGGGACGGGCGACCCTCCCGGCGCCCCGCCCCCCCCCCCCCCCCCCCCCCCCCCCCGGAGCACCCCCCCGAGAACCGGATTCCGGCCCCTTCCCACGTAACTCTTTCCGCGTTTGGGCGATCTTCCGGCCGGTTCCTCGCGTCTTCGATAGCATCGCGCACAGCCTCGGCGGCCCGGGGGTCGAAGAATCCCGGACGCCCGGGCTCCCCCCGTTTCCCCCTCCGGCCCCCGGAGCTCCACCCCTCAGGAGTCGCCCCGCCATGCATCCGCACCCGAAGACACGGAAGCCCCTCCGCCGCCTCGTACCCGGCATCCTCGTCGCCGCCCTCGGCGCGGGGCTCTGGACGTCACCTCTCGCCGCGCAGACCTACGAGCCCCCCTCGTTCGATCTGCCCTTCCACTACGACACGGGCTACGGCCAGAACGACGGCACCGAGCTCGACGTCGTGCTCTCCTTCCCGGTCTTCGTCGACAGCGCCACCTGGCTGCAGCTGAAGTTCGCGAAGGTGGACCTCAGCGGTGATCCGGAGGCCGGCACGGGATCCTTCCTGCGCATCACGTCGATGGAGGACACCGCCGAGCAACGGCAGAACGCGATCCACGTCGAGCAATGGCGGAACGCGTCCGCCTTCTTCAATGGAGACGGCATCCTGGTCGAGGTGCTCTCCTACCCGAACACCGGCAAGAACCGCGTCGTCCTCGAGATGGTCACCGCGGGGATCGAGTTCACGGACAAGTCCCAGTGCGGAAGCCAGGACAACCGGGTCCTCAGCTCCGACGTGCGGGTGGCGAGAGCAATGTCCGGGGGATGCACGGCCTGGATCATCAACGATGCCTGCGGTTGTCTCCTCACCGCGGGCCACTGCCGGTCGAGCACGAGCTACGTCGAGTTCAACGTGCCGCTGTCGACCTCGGGCGGATCCATCCGCCACCCCGGACCGGAGGACCAGTACTCCCTGGACAACAGCTCGGTGCAGTACACCTACGGAGACATCGGTAACGACTGGTGCTACTTCGGGGTGCACCCGAACTCGAACACCGGCCTCACGCCGTTCGAGGCCCAGGGCGACGCATTCGATTTGACCACGCCGCCCTCCTACAGCTCGGGCCAGCAGATCCGGATCACCGGCCACGGCGTCGACTACGACGATCCCACGCACAACCAGGTGCAGCAGACCCACTCCGGCCCGCGCATGAACCCCGGTAGCGGGACGATCCTCGAGTACCAGGTCGACACCGAGGGCGGCAACTCCGGCTCACCGGTGATCTTCGAGTCCACGGGCCAGGGCATCGGCATCCACACCCACGGTGGCTGCAATCCGCCCTACTCCGGCAACTACGGGACGGGGGCGAACAACAGCGGACTCCAGTACGCGCTGGCCAACCCGCGGGGAGTCTGCGACTGCGGCGTGGAAGCGGACTTCTTCGGCACCCCGACCACCGGAAACGTCCCCCTCACCGTGAACTTCACGGACCTCACCACCGGGGGCCCCACGAGCTGGCTCTGGACCTTCGGCGACTCGGGGACCTCGTTCGCCCAGAATCCGTCCCACGTCTACACGAGCGTCGGCACCTACACCGTCTCCCTGACGGCCTCGAACGCCGCGTCCTCGGACACCGAGACGAAGACCAACTACATCATCGTCGTCGATCAGGGAGCCAGCGTGACCTGGCGCAACGGCTCGGGCGTCAACCCGGACATCTACTCGAGCACCAGCCTCCCGGTCCTCGGCACGAACTGGACGACCCAGATCGACGGAGGCGCCGTCGGGGCCAGCGGCCTGTCGTTCGTGGTCGGCTATTCCGCGCCGCTCGGCGGCGTGCCGACCCCCATCGGCGAGCTCCTGATCGACATCTCGTCGTCCTGGATGATCACCCACATCGCCGGCGGCTCCTCGGGCATCAGCTACCACTCGATCCCGATCCCCAACGATCCCGCCCTGGCCGGCGTCACCGCCTACACGCAAGGGTTCCTCAACAACGTCGGCGGCGGCGCGATGCTGACCAACGCTCTCGACGCCACGATGGGCTACTAGGAACCCCGCTTCCGAGGCTCTCGAACCTCGGGACTCGAGAAGAAAGGCCGCGACGGCTCACGCCTCGCGGCCTTCTCTCTCGGGCGAGCTACCCCGCGCGCCCACAGCTCGCGTCGTCCGAGCTGTCGGGGCTGGCGAGGCGGCGCAGGTCGTCGAGGAAGGAGTCGAGGTGCTTCCGCTCGAGGTGCGGGAGCAGGACGATGCGCAGGTGGGTCGAGAACTGGCCGACGGCCCAGCGGCGCCGGCGCAGGCGATCGGCGAGGGTGTCCACCGGGACCTCCGTGGGACGGATCCCGACGATGTTGAGGACCGGATCGACGAGCACCTCGACGCCCTCCATGTCGTGCACCCGGCCCGTGAAGTAGCTCGTGAGCCCCATGCACTGGCGCACGACCTCCCGGTAGCCGGTGCGTCCCATGTGGCGCAGCATCGCCCACACCGACAGCACCGCCGCTCCGGGTCGCGTGCCGGTCAGCGTCGCCTGCACGGTGTGCCCCCCCGCGAGGTACGGGATGTCCACGCTCACCCGCTGCCGCAGCTCCGGCGTGCGGAACAGGGCGGCGCCCGCGGGCTGGACGCACAGGCCCATCTTGTGCGGGTCGATCGTCATCGTGGACACGCCGGGCAGGCGGAAGTCGAACGGCGGCGAGGGAAGGCCCAGGTCGGCGAGGAACGGCAGCACGAACCCTCCGAACGCCGCGTCGACGTGCAGGTGCAGGTCGTGCTCGAGAGCGAGCTCGGAAAGAGCCTCGATCGGATCCACCGCGCCGAGGTCCGTGGAGCCCGCCACCCCCACCAGGGCGATCGTCGTCGGGTCGAGGGCGGAGCGCACCTGCTCGAGGTCCATCCGGAACTCGTCGTCGAGGCCGACGTGCACGATCTCCAACCCGAGCAAACGCCCCGCCTTCTCGTAGGAGCAGTGCGCGGTCGAAGGCACGATCACCCGACGACCTCGCTCGCCGCGGGTGGCGCGCGCCGCCCACAGGGCGAGGATGTTCGCCTCGTTGCCTCCGCTCACGAGGTTGCCCGTCGCATCGGGGCGAGAAAGCAGACCCCCGAGCAGGGCGACCGCCTCCTCCTCGAGCTCCGCGGTGGCGGGGAAGAGCCCGGGATCGCCGGCGTTCTTCTCCAGGAACCGCCGGTAGACCTCCTCCGCGAAGGGATGGGGCGCGGAGATCATCGAGCCGAGGATGCGCCCCGAGGCATACGTGAGGTCGTCGCCGAGCCGCTCGTCCAGCTCGTCGAAGATCTCGCCGCGCGTGCTTCCGGTGTCCTTCATGGGCGCGGAGAGGATCATACCGACCGGGCCGGGCCGGGGACCAGGAGAGCCCTCAACGTCCCTCCAGGAGGAGCTCGATCTCCGCGAATCCCACGAATCCGGGCTGACGGTCGCCCCGGACCCGGTCCACGATCCGGATCTCGAGGCGGCGCAGGCCCATCGGCTTGGGGAACCGGAAGACGCCCTTCACGCGGTCCTCCGCGGAGAGCTCCACGACGTGCGGCTCCTTGCGTCGGTTGACGCGGATCTCCACTCGCGTCGCCCGGTCGTGCGCGTTGCGGTCGTGCTCGTTGCGGTTCACGTGGCTGAAGAGGATCGTGTCCGCGCGCACCGCCCGCTCGAAGTCGAGGGTGAAGGTCGGAGCGTCGTCCTCCGTGCTCGCCACCCAGGCGGTGGAGTGCAACCCGTCGACGGCCCGCTCGGCCCTCCGCCCGTCATCCTTCATCGACGAGGCGCTCACCCGCGGCGTATCGCGACGCAGGAGGTTGCGGGAGCCGTGGCCGGGGTACTCGAGCATCCAGTCCTCGAGCTCCTCCCCCAGGTCCACGTCCAGGCCGGTCGCTTCGAGCACGGCCGTCGTCTCCTCGACGGTGGCGGCGTGAGGATCCAGGGCGTGCACGCGCACGTCGATGCGCACCGTCCCCCCGCGATCGAAATGGTGCTGCACGGCGTAGCGCTCGTTCGTCCAGCCCTTCTCCGGATCGCCCTCGACGACGCCGATCACCTCCTCTTCCACGACGTACTCCACGCGCGTGACGCGTAGCCCCCGCACGATCCCGTCCGGATCGTCGAAGTAGTCCAGAGCATCCGTCCCGAATCCGGTGACGAACATGGTCACCGGGTTCGTCCCCGTGACTCGCCAGCAAACGTCGAGCCCCTCGTCCTCCGAGACGTACACGTTCTCCTTGCGGCGAGCGACCGTCCCCGACGTGGCCGCCGTGGCGCGGCACAGGAAGAGGAGCGCGAAGCACGTCCCCGATCCGCCGCCCCAGTTGCCCGCGTCCTCCTGCCGGCCGACGAACACCCACGCTCCCTCCCAGTACCAGTCGTGCTCTCCGATGAGGTCGAGGCCGAGCAGCGCCCCCATGCGCTCGAGACCGTACAGGTAGTAGTCGCGCCACCCCCCCGTGGGCCGGGGGCCGGGGTTGTTGCCGACCGCGAAGTAGTACTCGAGCCAGTCCATCGCCAGCCTCTGGGCCGTGTCGGCCTGGCCCTTCAGCTTCCGGGACAGCTTGTCGCCGATCCCCCACTCGCAGATCGCGATCGAGGAGATTCCCGCTGCGGTCATCGATCCCGTGGCCTTGCGCGCCTCCTGGTGCGAGTGGTAGGTGAATCCCGCGATCCGCCGCTCGCCCGTCGAGGAGCGGCCGTCCCGCGCGGGAAGCTCGACCTCGAAGGGTTCCTCCTGGTACTCGAGCACGCCCTCGAGCGCGTCGATCCACGCGTTGCGGGGCACGTCGAGCCCCGCCATCGCCGCCGCCCGCAGCCCCAGGACCGCGAACTGGGTGTTCGAGAGATCCGCGGTGCCGTCCGGATAGGCCCACGTCCCCGAGAGCCGCCCGCGCGAGTCGGGGCCATCCTGCCAGTCGAGGAGCATATGGAGGAGCGTCCGCGTGCGGTCGAGATCCGCCGCGTCGGCACGGGCTCCGTAGGCCATGAGCGCGCAGGAGACGGAGTACGTGGTGAGCGGCGGGTTCTCGCGCAGGTGGGCGAAGCCGCGCACGACGCTCGGATCGGTGCGCGGAACCCCCGACTTGAGCAGGGCGTACAGCGAGAGCCCGGTCTGACCGCAGCCGTGACGCTCCGCGGAATCCCCCCACGATCCGTCCCGCTGCTGCGCGGCCTTCAGCCAGCGCACGCCGCGGTCGATGGCGTCCTCGATGGCGAGCTGGTGCTTCTCGCGAAGCGCCACCTCGGGGCGGGGGCGAACGAGAGCGGCTCCCCAGGGACAGAAGTCCCGGCGAGGCATGGGGGCGGGCTGGGCCTCCGCGGACCAGACGACGTTGCGGGCGTCGTCGAGCAGGAGCAGACGAAAACCCTCGAGTCGGTCCCAGTTGGAATCGGTGCGATTCCAGATCGTGATGCTGTCGACCACCTGCGCGCGCACCAGGTCGAGCTCCCACCACGGATCCGTCTCCTCCCGCGTGTGGGTCACCGTGCGGAGCTTGTAGGTCCCGTCCCAGTTCCCGTCGACGGCCCGCGCCGGCGCGCCTTCGTGGTCGATCGAGCTCTGGGTCGCGGCCCCGCTCCGCGCGAGGCTGCGACCGTTGCGCACGACCTGCACCTCGGCCAGCGAGAGGACTCGCTTCTCGCCGGGAAGCTCGATGCGCACGTAGCGGACCGCCGGCGGCGGCTCTTGGCTCTGCGGCGTGGAGAGCGCCCCGAGGAGGGCCAGAGCCCCCACTGTGGCTCGGAGGAACATCGCGAGAGACTACCCGAGTTCCGCGACGGGAGGCTCGTCGCGAGCCCGGAAGCGGACGGCCAGCCCCTTGACCGGAGGACCCCGACTCGCCTATGCTGAGAGCAGAATGCGCTGAATCGACCTAACTCGTTATTATTACACGAATTAGGTCGACTCCGACCCGCTCCCCCTCCGAAAACGCCCGCTTCTCGGCACCCTGAACCGCCGTTCTCGGGTCTCGATTTCCGGCGAGGGACGAGCCTCGAGGCGCCCCGGTCGATAGAACGGCGCGCCGCCGAACCCGCCCCATCCTCCATGCCGAAGCACCTGGTCATCGTCGAGTCCCCCACCAAGGCCCGAACTCTGAAGAAGTTCCTGGGCAAGGACTACGTCGTCGAATCGAGCATCGGGCACGTGCGCGATCTGCCCGCGAACGCCTCCGAGGTTCCCGCCAAGCACAAGGGCGAGGCCTGGGCGCGCCTGGGGGTGGACGTGGAGCACGACTTCCGTCCGCTCTACGTCATCCAGCCTCCCAAGAAGAAGAAGATCGCCGAGCTCAAGAAGCTCCTGGCGAAGGTGGACGACCTCCTGCTCGCCACCGACGAGGACCGCGAGGGCGAGGCGATCAGCTGGCACCTCGTCGAGGTCCTCAAGCCCAAGGTCCCCGTCCGGCGCATGGTCTTCCACGAGATCACGAAGCCGGCGGTGCTCGAGGCCCTCGAGAAGACGCGCACGATCGACGAGGACCTCGTCAGCGCCCAGGAGGCGCGGCGGATCATCGACCGGCTGTACGGCTACGAGGTCTCGCCCGTCCTGTGGAAGAAGATCGGTCCGCGCCTGTCCGCGGGACGCGTGCAGAGCGTGGCGATCCGGATGCTCGTCGAGCGCGAGCGGGCCCGCATGCGCTTCGTCGCCGCCGAGTACTGGGACCTGACCGCGAAGTTCGTCTCCCCCTCGGGCAAAGACTTCGCGGCCCGGCTCCAGACGTTCGACGGGAAGCGGATCGCGGGGGGCAAGGACTTCGATCCCGACACGGGCGAGCTGAAGCGGAAGAAGGCACACCGGCTCGATCGCGAGGATGCGCGAGGCCTCTGCTCCGCGCTCGAGACCGACACGTTCCGGATCGACTCCGCCGAGGAAAAGCCCATCACCCGCTATCCCGCGCCGCCCTTCACCACCTCCACGCTCCAGCAGGAGGGCAACCGCAAGCTGCGGTTCGACGCGAAGCGAACGATGCGCGCCGCGCAGCGCCTGTACGAGAACGGCTTCATCACGTACATGCGGACGGACTCCGTCGCCCTCTCCAAGGAGGCGATCCGGCTGACGCGCTCCAACATCGCCAAGACCTACGGCAAGGACTACCTGCCCGACGAGGCACGCCGCTACTTCCAGAAGGTCAAGAACGCCCAGGAGGCCCACGAGGCGATCCGCCCCGCGGGGGACGAGATCGCGCCGGTGGAAGTGATCCGCCGCAGCCTCGGCGCCGACGAGGCGAAGATCTACGAGCTCGTCTGGAAGCGCACGATGGCTTGCCAGATGAAGAACGCCACCGGCCGGCGCATGACCGTGCAGGTGGCGAACGCGCGCGACGACCACCGGGCCGTCTTCCAGGCCACGGGGACGGTGATCGACTTCCCCGGATTCCTGCGCGCCTACGTGGAGGGCGCCGACGACCCGGGCGCCGCCCTCTCCCAGAAGGACACGATCCTGCCCCCGCTCGCCGAGGGGGACGAGGTCACCGCCGCCTCCATCGAGACCGAGGAGCACGCCACCACCCCGCCCCCGCGGCTGACCGAGGCGACGCTGGTCAAGGCCCTCGAGGAATCCGGCATCGGGCGCCCGAGCACCTACGCCTCGATCATCGACACGATCGAGCGCCGCGAGTACACGTTCCGGAAGGGAACGACCCTGGTGCCGACGTTCACCGCCTTCGCGGTCGTGTCGCTCATGGAGGAGCATCTCTCCCACCTGATCGACACCGAGTTCACGGCTCGAATGGAGGATCGGCTCGACGCGATCTCGCGGGGCGAGGGGTCCACGCTGCCCTACCTCCGGGACTTCTACAACGGCAACGGTGAGACGGGGCTGCGTCCCCTGCTCGACCGCAAGACCGAGGACATCGACGCCCGCGCGGTCTGCTCGATCGGGATCGGCGCCGACGAGAGCGGGCGCGAGATCATCGTGCGCGTCGGCCGCTACGGCCCGTTCGTCCAGCGCGAGGAGGCGACCGCTCCCGTTCCCGACCAGACCTGTCCCGACGAGCTGACGACCGCCTTCGCCGCGGAGCTGCTCGAGGCGCGGGAGAAGGGCGACGAGCCCATCGGCCACCACCCGGACTCGGGCCTGCCGATCTTCCTCAAGACGGGTCGCTTCGGCCCCTACGTCCAGCTCGGCGAGCCCGAGGGTAAGAAGAAGCCGAAGATGGTCTCCCTGCTCAAGGGGATGAGCCCGGAGACGCTCACCTTCGAGACCGCCCTCGCCCTCGTCTCCCTGCCGCGGATCCTGGGCCAGGACGCCGAGGGCGTCGACGTGGAGGCGCACAACGGCCGCTACGGCCCGTACATCAAGCGTGGCTCCGACACGCGCAGCCTCGCCGCCGAGGACGACCTGCTCACGATCGGGCTCGATCGGGCCCTCGCCCTGCTCGCCCAGGAGAAGCGGCGGGGCAAGCGCCAGTCGGCGAAGGCCCTCAAGGAGTTCCCCGACGTGGCGGAGCTCGACGGAGCCTCCATCCGCCTCCTCGAGGGTCGCTACGGCCCCTACGTCACCGACGGCCAGGTGAACGCCTCCCTGCCCAAGGACATGGAGAAGCCGGGGGAGATCACCCTCGAGCACGCCCTCGAGCTGCTCGCGGTGGCGCGGGAGAAGAAGGGCCAACGCAAGAAGCGCGCGAAGGGCAAGAAGGCCCCCAAGAAGAAAGCGAAGAAGAAGAAGAAGAAGACCGCCGGCAAGGCGGCGAAGAAGAAGGGCTCCAAGAGCGCAAAGAGCGCCAAGAAGACGGTCGCGGCCAAGAAGCGCAAGTAGTCCCGGACGCGGCTCCCCGCGGCTACGGGAAGAGCCGCTTCTTCGTCTCGTCGATCCGCTGCTGGAGGCTCTCCACCGTGCGCTCGGCGGCGGAGGTCGAGCCCGGGAAGACCGTCTCGCGCCCGTAAGGGTGGACCTCGGTACGCAGGTGCGAGAGCATGTGGTGTCCGCCGCGTCGCTCACGCGCGTCCCGCAGGGCCGCGAGGTCCACGGGCCCCACGACGATCTTCTCGCCCGGTCCGGGATCCGTCTGGGCGAGCACGCGCCCGTCGAAGTCCACGACCATGCTGCCTCCGGGCCAGCTGAACGGTGGGTAGTGCTCGAGCGAGGCACCCTGGTTCGCGGCCACGACCCAGCAGAGGTTCTCGATCGCCCGACAGCGGTTCACCACCGTCCACCAATCCATGGGCGGCGTGGCGCCCCAGGGATCCATGTAGGCGCTGATGCGGATCAGGACCTCCGCCCCGTTCATGGCGAGCTGGCGGGTGGTCTCCGGGAAGAGCCAGTCGTAGCAGGTGGCGCAGCCGAGCTTCCCGATCTCGGTGGTCGCCACGGGGAACGGCTCGTCGGGGTAGTCCGGGATGTCGTGCGGGCTCGCGTGCACCTCCCACGGGATCCAGGGATTCACCTTGCGGTACTTCGTGAGGTACCCGTCGGGTCCCACGAGCATGCTCGTGTTGAACACGGTGTCCGGCCACCGGGCGTCGACCTCGAGCTGGCTCCCGCACTGGATGTAGACGCCGTGCTGCTTCGCCTTGGCGACAAGGCGGTCCGTCTGGTCGTTGGGCACGGGTTCCGCGAGCTTCTCGAGGAGCTCCTCGGCGGTCTCGTACAGGGGCGCGGAGATCGCGAACTCGGGGAAGACGAGGAGCCGGACATCGAAGAAGGGGGCGTAGCCCTCCACCGCCATGTCCACCATCTCCAGCATGCGGGTGACGTTGGCGGGGATCTCCTCGCGGCGGGAGGGGTGCGGCCGATCCACCTGGCAGGCGGCGGCGTGATAGCGATCGATGGGCATCGGCGCATTCTAGCGGCGGCCGCACGATCTACTGGCCGTGAACCTCCTCGATCATGGCGAGCAGGTTCTCGAGCGGCACGTCGCCCTCCACCGCGTGAGCGGGGGCGAAGACGTAGCCGCCTCTCGCGCCCAGCCCCAGGAGCCGGCGGGTTTCGCGGCGCACGTCGTCGGGCGTGCCGAAGGGCAAGGTCCTCTGGGTCGACAGCCCTCCGTGGAAGGCGAGGCGGCCGCGGTACGCTTCCAGCAGCGCCTCCACGTCCATGACCTCGGGCTGGAAGGGATTGAAGCAGTCGACCCCGATGTCGATCAGGTCGTCGAAGAGCTCGTCGACGTCTCCGCAGGAGTGGATCATGACCCGCCGGCCCGCCTCGCGCACCGTGCGGTACATGCGCTCCAGGTGCGG
>CAYRXS010000140.1:0-17155 GCA_964428225.1 uncultured Planctomycetaceae bacterium | reverse complement strand
ACCGCCTTCTCCGGGACCGTGATCAACGTGCCCGGCGACCAGCCCACCATCCAGGCGGCCATCGACGTCGCGATCGACGGGGACACCGTCTTCGTGGAGATCGGCACCTACTACGAGGCGATCGACTTCCTCGGCAAGGCGATCCACGTCACCTCGGATTGCCCGGGCCGGACGCACATCGACGCCACGGGGCTCGCCGCGCCCGCGGTGACCTTCCACTCGGGCGAGGGCCCGGGATCCATCCTCGAGGCCTTCACGATCCTCGGCGGCACGACCTCCTACCCGACGCCGGGAGGCGGCATCAGCTGCCTGGTCGATCCCGGAGCAGTGAGCTCGACGCCCACCGTCCGCCGCTGCCTCGTCACCGGGAACCAGGCGTACATGGGCTACGGCGGAGGCGTGGGGGGCAGCCGCCTGCTCGAGGGATGCCACATCGAGAACAACCTCGCTGCGAACGGCGAGGGAGGCGGCGTGTGGGGAGCTCCCACGATGATCGACTGCATCGTTCGGGACAACTTCGCCTACGACGGCGGAGGGATCTACGTCGGCGGGGACGGGGCCGTGATCCAGGACACGCTCGTCGTGGGGAACACGGCCTTCGACGGCGCCCGCGGCGGCGGCGTCATGGTGGGAGGCGGATCCGTCAACGCCTCGAACACGACTCTCCTGCGCTGCTCGATCGTGCGCAACTACTCGGGCAACAACTGGAGCTACGTCGCCCATGGCGCGGGCCTCCACGTCGGGCCGGTCGGCACCGTGAACACCGTCGTCGAGAGCTGCACCGTCGCCGAGAACAACTGCGAGGACGGAGTCTACGGCACGGACCACGGCGGGGTGTACGGCGGCGGGACCTACCGGAACTGCATCGTCTGGGGCAACTCCGAGGTGGACATGGACTCCACGCACGGAGCCGTCGTCACCTACTCCGCGGTGGACGGCGGGTTCGCGGGGACGGGGAACGTCGCGACGGATCCCCTCTTCCAGAAGCTCGACGACGAGGACTTCTCCCTGACGCCCGGCTCGCCCTGCGTCGACACCGGGGATCCCGCGAGCTCGAGCGATCCCGACGGGACGCGCATCGACATGGGATCGCGGTACTTCCCCCAGTTCCTCGCTTCCACCACGGTCCGCAACGGGAGCGGAATCAATCCCCTGTGGTACAGCGCGGTGAACACGCCGGTGGTCGGCACGGACTGGATCGCGGCCGTGGACGTCAGCCTGCATTCGGGCGCCATCGCGACCGGGGTCGCGGTCTACGATGCTCCGGGGTATCCCTTCATGACCGCCGCGGGCGAGCTGCTCGTGGACGTCCTCGGACACTACTACCTCTTCGACGTCGCCCTCCCGATTGGGGGCGTGAGCACGCACACGAACCGCATCCCGCTCGACTACCGCAACGCGGGAGTCACGTTCTACACCCAGGCCGTGGTCATGGGCGGCGGGCTGCAGCTCACGAACGCCCTCGACCTCTTCGTGGGGCTGTAGTCCCGGACGGGTGCGGGCCCGCGGCCGCGGGGCGGCGAGGCCCGGCGGAGGACGCGGCGGTCCCCGGACCGGGACGTCCCGCGGCCCCCGGGATCGGGGGGCTCAAGAAAGCGGGAGTATGGGCCGACAAGGCCCGGAGGCCGGGACATCAGATAGACGATGGGCGAACAGGTCTTGACTACCGATCAGGTTTCGAGGTCCCAGGCGCTCGCGCTGCGGGTACGGCTGACCACCGCGGCGGGAACCGTGCTGGAGGGGCTACCGGTGGAGATCTCTCGCCTCACGGTCATCCTCGCCCTGCCCGGCGATCCGTCCGTCCCCTTGCCGGGCGTGACGGAGAAGGTCCACCTGCGCTTCGCCGGTGAGCCCCTCGAGGACCCCGTTGACGTCGAGGCCCGCACCTGCTTCCAGAAGAACTCCGGAGCCCTCGTGCGGCTGCGCTTCCAGAGCGCGCGAGCGATGCCGCAGGCCCTGCACCACGCGCTGAACCGACGGGGGGCCTTCCGGGTCCGCGCCCCGAGGGGGATCGCCATCGAGGCGCGCCCCGCGGACCGGGAGGAAGCGCCTCCCGTAGCGGCGACGCTCCTCGATTTCTCGACGAAGGGGCTCTCCATTCTCCTGGGGAAGGGCGAGGAGGAAGCCCTCGCCGGGAGCGACACCCTGCACCTGTCCTTCGTCCCGCCCGGCGACTCCCTGCCCCTCGAGCTCGTGGGTCTGGTGCGGAACCGGACGGGAGAGGACGGGAGGCAGCGGATCGGAGTCGAGATCTGCCCCCGGAGCACGGACGACCACGACGCCGTGCGCGGCCGCCTCGGCGAGCTCGTCGCCGACCGCATGGCCGAGCTCCTGCGCCGCTGGAACGTCTTCGAGGACTCCTGAGGGACGCGGAGCCCCCGATCAGGAGCGACGCGGCAGCCAGAGCTCGCCGAGGATGGCGAGCAGGGACACCACCATCGACCCCGAGTACGCCGCGCCCGCGGCCGCGACCAGGTAGACGAAGTCGGGAGCGCCGCGGGCGAGCCACATCCCGCCGAGGTCGCAGAGCAGGGCGAGGCCCGCGACGCCGATCAGGCCGTGGCGGACGAATCCGGGCCAGCGCGTGCACAGGAGCAGCACGCCGACGATCAGGGTGATCGCCCCCAGGGCCAGCGCGTGCGTGTGCGTGGAGACGCGCATGATCTCCGCGGGCGTGCCCTCGACCTGCACGGAGAAGGCGACCTTCTCGACGTCGTCCCAGTAATCGAGGGGGATCGTCTCGCCGATCCCGTCGCCCTCCGTCGCGTTGCGCGCGTGGCAGGAGTTGCACGCGACGTCGATCACCTCCGCGGGGGCCATGTCCCCCAGGTCGAGGTTGTCGTAGTCCTCGCTGACGCGATCGCTGCGCAGCCAGCCCAGGAGGAGCTCCTTGTCGGCCTCGGGGAGGTTCTCGGGGTGCGGGCGCTCGAGCGCGACCACGAGAGGCGAGGGGCGATGGATGCCTGCGTAGGCCCCGCGCAGGTCGTCGAGGGTGATCCCCGGCACCATGTCGCGGTTCTCGTAGTGGTCGCGGATGTGCGTGACCGCGGCCCAGAAACCGAGCAGGAGCACGCAGGCCGCCCCGGTGATCCCCAGCCGCGCGAACGCGGGCAGCGAGCGGAGGCGGAAGGGCGGATCGGAGCTCATTGGTTCTCGAAGAGCGACGGGTCGATGTCGATGGTCTTTCCGGTGCGGATGGCCTCGGCGGCCTTGATGCCGACCACCGCCGCGCGCATTCCCTCGCCGGCGGTGCACGCGACGTCCTCGCCGTCGACCACGGAGGCGACGAAGTCGGAGAGCGCGTAGTAGAGCGGCGGCTCGGGCAGGCCCACGCCCTCCTTCAGCTTGTTCTGGGCCGCGAGCTGCGTGGCGTCGGCGATCAGGGTGATCCCCTGCTCGTCGTGGAACTGCTGGCGGTTGGCGTAGACCTCCCAGCCCTGGGTGGGGGAGTCCGCCTCCTTGAACATCCACCCCGCGGTCCACGAGAGCTTGATCGCGCCCATCGTGCCGTGGAGGAGCTCGTAGGTGCTGTCGAAGGAGTTGGCGAGGGTCGCCTCGTAGACGAGTCGCCGGTTTCCGGGGAAGGTCAGCTCGCACTGCACGGTGTCCGGGACCTCGCGGCCGTCGGCGTGCATCTGGATGCTGCCCGCGCCGCTCACCGACGTCGGATAGGCGTTCAGGAACCAGTGGAACACGTCGAACTGATGCACCCCGAACTCCCCGACGAGCCCGAGCGAGACCGCGGGATCGAGCTTCCAGTTCAGCGCCGCCTCGTCCTTGGGATCGCGCGCGGGCGTGCGCCAGGTCTGCTTCTTGTGGAACTGCGCGCGGAAGGACACCAGGTCGCGGATGGCGCCCGAGCGCGAGAACTTGCGTGCGAGCCCGTAGATCGGGTTGGTGCGTCCCTGCATGCCCGTCTGGAACACCGTGCCCGCGGCGCGCGCGGCCTGGCAGATCACCCGGCCGTCCTCGACGGTGGTGGCGAGCGGGCCCTCGCAGAAGACGTGCTTCTTCGCGGCGAGCGCGTCCACGCAGACCTGGGTGTGAAGGTGCGAGGGGGTGGACACGAGGACGGCGTCGATCTCGCTCTTCTTCGCGAGCATCTCCGTGTGGCTCGCGAAGCCCTCCGCGCCCTGCACGCGGCGCAGGCCGGAGCGCAGGCGCGAGTCGATCACGTCACACACGCCGACGACGTTCACCGGCTCGAGCTTGGAGAGCTCGCCGAGGATCGCGCGGCCCTGACGACCCGCGCCGACGAGACCCACGTTCAGCTTGGCGCGGGGGGACCAACGCCGGGCGACGAGGCCGAGCTCGGGGACGAGGGCGAACGCGCCGAGGGTGCCGGCGGTCTGCTTCAGGAAGCTCCTGCGGTCGGGAGTGCTCATGACGAAGGAGAGGAGGGAGGATCGAAGACTTCGGGAGAGGCGCCGTGGATCGTCCAGGAGCCGTCGAGGAAGAGCGCGGCGGTCGCCGCGGGATCGAGGCCCGCGGGGCTCGCGCTGACGAGGAGGGCGGTGGAGAACGCGTCGGCGAGCCGGGCGCTCGGCGCGTGCACCGCCGAGATCCTATCCGCGGGGGCGGAGGATCCATCGCGCGGATCGAGGACGTGTCCCGTTCCCTCGCCGATAGTGCGCCCGTGGGCCGCGGATACGGACAGTCCGGCATCTTGCAGAAGGGCGACAGGGGCCTGCTCGCCCCCGAGGGCCACTCGCCAGCCGGGCTCGCCGGGCGGAGCGCCCAGGGCGACCACCGAGCTCGTCCCCCCGTGCACGAGGGCGGTCTCCACCCCGGCCTCGCGCAGGATCCCCGCCGCGAGGTCGAGGGCGTAGCCCTTGGCGATGCCCCCGAGGTCCACCGCGGTTCCCGGGTCGGGAAGGCGGATCGTGCGTCGCTCGGGGTCGAGCTCGATCCGGCCCCGGGCCCTGCGGGGCCTCGGGGGGAGCTGCGAGCCGACGTGGAAGCCCAGCTCGGCCATTCGTCCCGCCACGGTCACGTCGAACGCCCCGTCGGTGGCCTCGTGCACCGCGAGGGCGCAGGCGAAGAGCTCGTAGGTGTCGGCGTCGAGGGCGACGGGCTCCTCGTGGGCGAGGCGGTTGATGCGGGCTACGAGGCTCGAGGCGCGGAACAGGCTGAGCCGCCGGTCCTGCTCCTCGATCTCCTCGATCGCCGCCTCGCCCGCCGCGCGTAAGGAGGGCTCGTCCTCGCCCGCGAGAACGAGCTCGAAGCGCGTCCCCATGGCGTGCGTGGCCAGACGGAGGATCACGGATCCGGGTCGATCAGACGCGGTGCGCGGTCCGGGTCTTCGGATCGAAGGTGTAGGCGTGGCCGTCGAACATGGAGCGGTGGGCGAGGTCGACGATGACCATGACCTTGTAACCGAGCTCGACGGGGCTCATCGGGGCCTTGCGCGTGCGCATGCTCTTCATCCAGTCGAGGCGGATCTCGTCGTGCGGCTCGAGCCCCTCGCAGGGGACGTTCATCTCGTCGACGTCGTCCACGTACCTGGACTCCGGGCGGACGACCACGTTGTTGCCGCCGAGGTACATGTTCGCCTTGTTGCCGCGGACCATGACCTCGAGCCCCGTGGCGTTGTTCGTGGAGCCGGCCACGATCATCGTGTGCTCGGTCTCGAACTGGACGGTCAGGTTGACCTGGTCGCAGTTGTCCATGTCCTTGTCGACGTAGTGGCCGCCGATGGCGTCGATGCGGGTCGGCCATCCGGCGTCCAGCGACCAGATCAGGGGCGTCATCATGTGGACGAGCAGGTCCCCGATGATGCCGGTCGAGTACTTGCTGTAGCGGCGCCAGCGCCAGTAGACGAGCGGATCCCAGTCCACGAGGCCGAGGGGCCGGCACCATTCTTCCCAGTCGAGGGTCTCGCCGGGAATCACCGCGGGATCGATCCGGTAGTAGTTCCACTCGCCGTCGGGGGTATTGCGGCAGTAGGAGGTCTGGCTCCACAGCGCCTTGCCGATGGCTCCCTTCTTGATCAGCTTCCGCGCCTCGGCGTACTTCGGATACAGGACGTACTGGGTGCCGACCTGGAGGATCTGGTCGTTCGCCTTGACGGTGTTGAGCAGCCGCTCGGCATCGTCGAGGTCGTAGGTCATCGGCTTCTCGATGTAGACGTCCTTGCCGGCCATGATCGCGTCGATGGCGACCTGGGCGTGCCAGTGCTCGGGACAGGCGCAGAGGATGCCGTGGATGTCGTCCCGCTCGAGCATGTCCTTGTAGTACTGGTACTGGGCGACCTCGATGCCCTGCTTCTTGGCGCAGCCACCGCCGGTGCTCGCCATGCGGGGAATCGCCACGTCGGAGACGGCGACGATCTCGACCCTCTCGCGGCCCTGCTGCGCGAGGTTCATGAACGCCACGCAGTGCGCGTCGCCCATGCCCCCGGTGCCGACGACGCCGATCTTGATCGTCTCGTCCGGCGCGATGGGGGTGAAGGACTTGCCCTTCGTGGCGGGGGGGTGCTGGGTTCCGCCGGCCGTGGCGCATCCGCCGAAGACTCCCACCCCGGCGAGGGCGGCCGCTCCCGCGAGGAACTTGCGGCGTTCGGGATTGACGGACTCGACTCGGGGATCGACGGGATCGTTCATGGCAGGCTCCGGGCGGTTCGGGGAAGGGCGGAGGCCTCGCGAGGAGGCGATCGGCGCGGGATTGTAGCCCGAGCCGGGGCGGGGAGGGAGCGATCCCCGCCCCCCCTTACGCGGGGGAGACGAGTTCCGGGTTCCGAGACGGTCGGCGGCGGCTCAGGGTGCCTCGAACGCGATGGCGATCGTGGAGAGCTCCGGGATCGCGAAGGTCTCGATGTTGCCGATCAGCGTGAACCGCATCTGGAGGAACGCTGCGGTCGGGGCGGAGGAAAGGTCGCTCGTCCACGTCTCGTCGCCCGCGGCGTAGGTCACGTCCACGTGCGCGGGAGGATCGCCGTAGAGGTCGAGCTGGGCGGCGTCGAATTGTTCGCCGGTCGAGGGAGAAAAGCCGTAGGCCGTGCGGTACTCGATCAGCACCTGGGTGCCCTCGGGCAGGTCCGCGGGGCGCGGCTCCACGATCGGCTCGAGGAAGCCCGGATAGGACATCCGGGTGTCCAGCCAGACGGTGTGCACTCGGCTCACCCGGACCACGAAGTCGGCCTGGCCTACGAAGTAGGAGTTGTCGGCGGTGAAGAGGGTGGGCGCGCCGGGAGGATTCGATCCCGGGTTGAAGCCGCCCGAGGGGACGAGCTCGAGATCGGGGTTCTTGAGGACGGCCATGCCGGACTCGTTGTAGCCTCCGTCTGAGTACGAGCGGAAGTTGGGACGAGCCGAGGAATTGATCGCCAGCGAGATGTCGAGGGCGTTCAGGCCGATCGCGGCGTCGGTGGGGTAGCAGCGATACTCCATGAGCAGGGGCAGCCCGTGGGCCGGGACCTTGCCGGGCGGCGCGATGCTGCCCGGCGGACCGTCGATGCCGAGGAGGCCCTCGATGGCCATCGGGATCCCCGCGCCGTTCGGCCCGCTCTCCGCGAGCACCGCGGTGTCGCGCCAGGTGTAGGTCATGGGCTCCCAGCCCCCCTGGTTCATCGGGTACGGCATCAGCGGGGTGCCGGCGGGATTCGTGTAGAGATCCGCGGGGTTCACCTGGTAACCCAGTGCCCGGGGGTGGACGACGGTCTGCGGGCTCTCCGGGTCGTCGAGGATGTTGTCCGTGTAGTAGAAGGGCGCGCTGACGAGGCCGGAGGTCGGGTACAGGGGGAGGAGGTGATAGCCGATGGCCTCGTCGGGCAGGTACGCGCAGTGCGCGAGGCGCATCTCGAACTCGGGGTAGAAGTCCGCCAGCACTTGCCCCGCCACGGGGGACCAGCTCAGCCCCTCCACGTCGAGGTTCACCCAGCGCTCGTCGGAGACCGTCCAGCCGAAGTCGGCGTAGCGCCACGCCTGGTGGAGCTTGCTGCCGAGGGGCACGAGGGGAGTCCGGAGGCCGGGAGGGAAGGGGATCATCGCTCCCGGCACCGGGTTCGATCGGTCCGCGGGGGTGGAGAAGCGAGACACCGGGCGCGGTCGGATGACCTCGTGCTCGAAGTCGTAGGAGAACTGCCCGCGCAGATCGAGGGCGCCCGCGGCCGCTCCGACCTGGTACTCGTCCTCGGACGAGAAGCGGAGGACGAGGCCTCCGTTCTCCACCGGCGGCGCTCCGGGATCGATCGTGAAGTCCACGGGCGGGAGCTCGTTCGCGAGCGGGTTGCCCGCCAGGTCGACGACGCCCCCCGCGCCCCCGACCACGACGACGTGGTAGGGATCCGCGGCGCCGGAGTGGGCGAAGGGAAGTCGGGGCAGGAAGGTGTACAGGCGCCTCTGCCAGCCGTTCACGACCTCGCCGACGACCACGTTGCTCGCGTTCGGGGGGGTCGCGGAGTCGCCGCGGACGACGAACAAGGTGTCGAAGGGGCGCACGGACTCCTCGGCGATCGGCTCCGAGAAGCGCACGCGCACGCGCGCGTCCGGGGACACGTCGGCCACGGGGATCCGGCGGGGGTGGGGCCGGAAGTCGACCCAGCACGAGACGTCGACGGGGCTCGCGGGATCGTAGGGCGTGACGAACTGCGAGTAGCCGAGCAGCGACTGCGCCGAGACCGGACGGCGGTTCAGAACGTGCACGCCGACTCCCGCCGCGATGCCGCTTCCCTCGTGGTAGAGCCCGGGACGCGTCACCTCGAGGAACATCGAGGAGCTCGTGGAGAGCACGTCGCCGATCTCGGGCGCCTCCCGGCAGACGCTGCGGAAGCGGAAGTCGATCACGAAGTCGCGACCGAGCTGCCCGCCGGGATCGTGATGCGCGGAGTCGATCGCCGCCGGCCAGGTACCGACCACCTGGGGCGGGGTGGCGTCGGCGAGGAAGCCGCGGTGGGCGTCGTCGGCGTCACAGACCTGCAGGAGACGGACCACGCCGTGCGCGGGGATGCGCAGCTCCGCGTCACCCGACAACCCGAGAGGATTGACCGGGAGGGGGGAGGGGGATTCCTCCGCCTCCAGCTCGGAGATCGCGGGATCCACGATCACGCGGGTGGGGTGGAAGGCGCCGGCCTTCGAAACGCCGTGGTTGCGGTCGATGAAGATCCTCGCCGAGATCGGCGCTCCATCCGGAGAAGCGTGGAGACGGATGGAGTCGAGGAGCTCCCGCGCGGCCGCTCCCTCGTCGTCGAGCCGGTCGTCGAAACGGATCGCGAGGGCGGCGTTGCGGGGAATACGAAGCCCGGAGCCGGCGGTGGCGTCGGCGGGCACCGTCGGGAGATCGTGGGTCGCCTGCCGCGCCAGGGTGGCGAGCTCGGCTTCGTCGCTCGTCAGGAGGACGAGGCGATCCCGGCCCGCGAAGCCGTCCGTCTCCAGGCGCCAGCGCAACCCGTCGCTCTCCAGGGCCTCGTGGACGAGATAGTCGACGAGCACCGGCGTGGGGTCCACGGAGCCGTCGGGGCGCAGGCGATGCACGTCGACCAGGCGGCCCCAGAGGATCTCGGCGACGCGGAGGCGCTCCGCGCGGCCTCCGCGGTGAGGGTCCTCGAAGGTGAGGGACGGCGTGCTCGTCGAGGGAACCGCTCGTCGCGAGATCGAGAGCGGATCGTCGGAACGACGGGCGTTCTGGCCGAGGGCGGCGGTTGCGGCGAGCGCGAGGACGAGGAGGAGGGAGAGCGAGGTGCGTTTCATTGCGGATTCTCGGGAAGGTGATCGGGTAGGAGGTACCTAGCCGCGTCCCGGGCGAGGGTCACGGACGAGGGGAGGCCCTTCAGTCGCCGACGCCCCGCTCGCGGAGGGCGAGCTGCAGCTGCTCGACTTCCCACTCGCGATCGTCGATGGACGAGTCGGTCCGGTACGTGACGGGGACCTCGGCCCGACGCGAGAGGGCGATGGCCGCCCGCCCCCGGGCCCAGGCCGTCGTGTCCGAGGCGGGGAAGTCCCGCTCGTCCTCGAGCCCCTGCCACGTCCCGATGCGCAGCACGACGAGGAGGAAGGGGGCAACCCCGTCGCGGCCCAGGGCGAGAGCCGTGCACGCGCACTCCACGCGCACCTCGAGATCGGGATGGGGCCGCGGACCGACGGAGAGGGCCTCGAGTCGCTCCGCGTACCCCGGCGCTCCGGGAAAGTGCAGGAGGGCGGCCGCCGCCACCGTGTCCCCGGCGTCGGAGTTGCGCGCCGGTCCGAGGACGCGCCTCTCGAGCCGGGCGAGCAGGACCTCCGCCGCCGCCGGGATGCGGCTGCGCCCCAGGATGACCGCCGCGCGGACGGAGCGTGGGCTCATCTCGTCGAGCGAGCGCGCGCAGTGGGCGAGCTGGAGCTCGCCGAGCGGCGTCACCCGATCGTCGGGCAGCTCCGCCTCCACGAGCTGCTCGAAGCCGAGAGGGGACAGCTCGTCCCAGCCGAGCAGGTCCGCGGTCGGGGGAGGCTCGGGAGGAGCGGAGGCGGGGGGATCCCCCGGGGACGGAGCCCCGCAGGAGGCCCCGGCGACCACGAGGAGGGCGAGGAGGGTGGAGGAGCGTTCGCGCGACATCGGCCCATTCTAGCTGATGCGAGGAGAAAACCGGGGGAGGCCGCAACCAACTTCGGGGGAGGGAGTCGTCGGGGCGGAGGTACATCTCATCATGCACGATCATCCGATCGCAGGCCCCTCGTCGGGGCTCATCCAAAAGTCGTTCCTGGCGCTCGGCGCGCTTCTCCTCGGCGGAACCGTCGCGGCGCAGGGAGCTCCGCCGCGGCTCATGGTGTCGACCACCGCGGACGTCCCGGACAACGGCACCCTACCCTTCATCGACGACGCTTCGCTGATCGCCGTCGGGGGCGCGGGCGGGGTGCTTCCGCACTTCATCGACGGGCACTGGCTCGGAACGAGCGGCTTCGTGCCCGGCGACATCGACGGGTTCGCCCGTCTGCCGGGGATGGTCCCCGGTCGCGGCGACTCCATCGCCGTGTCCTTCCTGTCGAACGAGCTGGGCCTCGCGGACGGCGACGTCCTCGTCTTCGGCTCCACGGGCGGGCTGCAGGTGCTCGTCTCCGAGGACGAGATCGTGGCCGCCCTCGGCCTGTCGGGCGTCGCGATCGACGTCGACGCGCTGGACTTCGACGACGCGGGGCGGCTCCTCTTCTCGCTGCAGAGCGACGTGGACCAGACCGTGCTCGGGCTCGTCGAGGACGGGGACGTGCTCGCCTTCGAGGCGGGAGGCGTCGTCAGCCGCGTGCTCTCGGAGGCCGAGATCCAGGCGCGGTTCACCGCCGCGACGGGATCGACCGCCAGCGTGGGGGACGTACAGGCCCTCGACTGGGTGGCGGGCGAGATCTGGGTCGCGACCCAGGGCCCGAGCAGCCACGACGGCGCGATCCTGAGCTGCGCCGCCGTGCCCTACGTCGTCGGCGACGAGGCGGCCATCGGGCTCGGGGGAGCGGAGATCGACGCCCTGTCGATCGTCGAGCCGGGCCAGGAGATCCCCACCATCCTGATCGACCGGATCCAGGCGCTACCCGGCGACACGTTCCACGCCGAGTTCCACGGGCCGGCGGATTCGGTCGCCCTCGTGCTCATGGCGGGGGACACCGGGTACGTCGACTTCACGACCCATCCGGGGTGGGGGGGCTGGTACCTGGATCCCCTGGACACCTGGCTGCAGGCGATCCTCCTCGCGCCGTGGGAGAACGTGGTCATCCTCGATTCGTACGGCTACTGGGAGGTGGACTACACCCTTCCCACCCTGGACCTCTGGGGCATGGGCCTCGGGGGCGAGGACGGGTGGAGCTTCCAGATGGTGGACCTCGCGACCCTGAAGCTCTCCGCGCCCTTCCGGGTGGAGAAGCTCTAGGAGAACGGTCGATCGTCTGGCGTCGGCCTTTCGCTGGGGCGACGCTTGGGGGAGCGGCGCGGGGCGTCGCTCCCCTTCCCTCTGCGGGGCCTCGCGAGTCCGGATTCGGCTCAGGGCTCCTCGAAGCGGACCAGGTTGCGGTCCTCGGGAACGTAGGAGCGGAGACCGCGCTCGTCGGAAACCCAGAGACGGCCGAAGGGGATGAGGGCCTTGGGGGATTCCCAGGCCATGTACTCCCAGGTGCCGATCATCTCGGCCGTGTACCCGCGGCCCTCCGGCCCGACGACCCGGAACTCGTCGTCGAGGGCCTCCACGACCCAGCGAGCCCACGGGGCGGTGAGGGTCGAGCTTCGGGAGGCTCCCCGGCGGAGGATGGTCAGGGTGGAGTTGCGGTCCTGCCCGGGGGGAGGGCTCGCGGCTCTCACGAGCCCGTTCGCGTCGTAGAACGACGGTTCCAGGCCGACGGTCCACAGCGCGACCCGGCCGTCGGTGAACCTCGCGGACACGCTGGCGCGCGTGACGGTCGGTCCATCCACGGGAGGACTGCCGATGTCGCGCGGTCCCCGCCGGTCCCCGGTGGCGGCGTTCACCAGCCAGGTTCTCCCGTCCTCCGAGAGCACGAGGAGGAAGCCCGGCTTCCCGGGAACGAAGACCGGGGTGCGGGCGATTCCGCCGAGCGTCTCGAGCTCGATCTCCCACTTGATTTCGCTGTCCGCGGCGAGCCGGCGGAGCATGCCCGCCCGGTCGGTGACGACGTGGTCGTCGCCGACGGGCACCGGGGCGGCGTGGATCGTGTGGTCGTTGCGCCACTCGCGCTC
The DNA here is from genome assembly GCA_964428225.1 of uncultured Planctomycetaceae bacterium. Taxonomy (GTDB): domain Bacteria; phylum Planctomycetota; class UBA1135; order UBA1135; genus JBFMCU01. Next base: position 4,510 of record CAYRXS010000140.1, on the reverse strand, counting down.
GGGGAAGGTGTGCAGGGACACCAGGAGGTCCCGAGGTCGCGTCGTGGTCATGGCCCGCGGGACGCAGCCCCGCCGCTCGAAGGTGAGGGTGATCTCCTCGCCGAAGCCGGACTGCAACACGAAGGGGGCGACGTGAACCGACCCGTTCGAGAGGGTGACGCGGGCCCCGGGGGGACGGGATTCGATGCGCCAGGGCATCGGGAACTTGATCGGGCGGTCGCAGTCGGCGGACAGCTCGGCCCAGGCGGCCTCGTGCTCTCCCTGCTCGCAGAGCTCGCGCGCTCTACGTACCGCGTTCCGCTCCGCGCGGACCGCCTCGACGGCCGTGGCGAGCTCGGGGATGTCGGTCAGCGACGGATCGGACTGGAACAGGAGCCCGTAAGCCTGGAGCGATCGGTCGAGATCCCCGGCCATGTAGTGGGCCCGGGCCGCGGCGAGCAGCGTGTTCTGGTCCTCGAGCGCGAGCCGCTCGAGCATCTGCGCGCGCTCCTCGGTTCGTAGCCCGCGCCGGACCTCGACCCGGCCTTGCAGCTCGTCGACGTGGAAGCGGAAGGTCGAGATCTCGAGCGCCTTCGTCTTCTCGGGCACGATCCGCAGGATCTCGGACAGGGAGTCCAGGAGTCGCTGCTCCTGGCTCAGCTCGTCCTCGGTGGCGTCGGGAGGAAGATCGAGCTCGTCGCTGCGCTCCTCGAGGCGCTTGGCGAGGACTCCGAGCAGGTCCCGCCGCTCCTCCCAGCTCCCGTTCTCGCCCTCGTCGGTCGGAGGAGGGGGAAGCTCGAGGACGCGTCGCAGTCCGAGGACGACGTCGCCGAACTCGCACTGCTCCTGGATGTTCTCGTAGCGTCTCCGCCAGGCCTCGTAGTTGCGCTGGTCGTCCTCCTTCTTGATGGCGACCAGGGTGCTGCGCAGGTCGGCGATCCGCTCGGACTGGTCGTCCCCGAACTCCTCCTCGAGCATGGCGATCGCGATCTCGGGCTGCGACATGTAGCTCGAGATCTCCGCGAGCTTGCCCTGGTCCTGGCGGTGTCCGTGGTACTTGACGATCGCGACCAGGGCGAGGACGAAGCCGGCCGACAGGGCGGCCATCGTGTTCCAGCGCCAGCGCTTCTTCTTGGCGAGCAGGGAGCGGGTCTCGATGAGCAGCCCGCTGGCCTCGCTGCTCTCGGGGACCTCGCGCAGGACGGCGCGGATCGGGACCATCGCCCGCTCGCCGTCTCCCATGTCGATGAGCTCGCGGGCGGTGCTGAGCAGCCACCGGGTGCCCTCCTCCACCAGCCCCGTCACGAGCATCTGCTTCCCGAGCTCCACGCGCGTCTGGGGCTTCTCGGGCATGTGGCTCGCCGCGAGCCGCAGCAGGGTGCGGGTCCGGACCTCGAGGCCCTTCTCCTGGAAGGAGTGGGCGAGGCGCAGGAGGTCGTGGAAGGTGCGCGCGTCCGGCTCATCGACGGCCGCCAGGCGCAGGGTCACCTCGTGGAGCAGGGCGATCTCGTCGCCGCGGTTCGCCTCCCGGAGGACCTGCCAGCGCTCGCGCGCGGCCCGTACGTCCATGTGGACGCTGTCCAGCTTGCGCAGGAGCGACCGCGCGTCCTGCGGCTCGAGGGCGTGGAGGATGTGGCCGACGCGACCCGCCTCCCACTCGTTGACGAGCAGGTCCGCGTCCCCGACGGGGGGCGGACCGGGGAGCGAGGAGCGGATCCACCCCGTGAGCCGCGTCGCCGCGCGCCCGATGCGACCGAGCTCGAGCTCGCGCTGAGCGCTGGCGAGCAGCTCACGAGGCTGGGCCAGGCGGAGGTTCCCGTCGGTGATGTACTGGCCGATCGTCTGCCGGCACTGGGTCAGGGTCCAGCCCAGCCGGTCCGCGATCTCCAGGGCGGTGGACGAACCGTCGCAATGCTCGAGGAAATCGCGCGTCTGCGTCGTGGTCTTGCCGAGGTCGAGCGAGCGCGGCATGTCGAAGCTCGTGAGCGAGTGAGCCGGCCCCGTCGACGCCTCGTCGCTGATCCGGGCGTGCTCGAGCAGCATGTACTCGACCGTCATTCCCGGACCCCACGCGTGGTCCTTCGTCTCCGTCGTCGGCTCGCCGCCGTCCTCGAGGGAAACGGCCTCCTTGTTGACCTGGCGCGCGAAGCCGGGCGGCGGCGGGAGCGGGCCCGGCTCGAACCGGAAGTGGAGGTTCGGGGCCTCGAGGAGCTGATACAGCGTCTCGAGGCGCGCGGCTCGCGCGATCGCCCCTCGGCGGGCGGTCTCCACCCCGGGCTCGGGGTTCTCGGCCCACGCGCGTTGCGCGCGCTCGCGCCAGTCGCTCTCCTCTTCGTCGGGGCCGGCGAGGATGAAGAGCTGCCCCTTCTTCAAACCGATCGCCGCGGAGAGTCGATCACCGTAGAGGGTCAGGACTCCATCGCGCCCGCCGCGGGACAAGCCCTGGAGGAGCTCGCCAAGTCCGATTCCTGCAACGTCTCCCTGAAAGCTCATGCTCGGGGTCCTCTCGATGTCGGTGGGGAAGCGCGCGTTCGATCGTGGACATGCAACGTGGCTCGACGACCCTCCGCGCTCTCCTCGGTGGAGAGCGACGAACGGAAGATCGGCGAGGTCGCGGTCCACGGAGCGGGCCCGTGGCCCATCCCGTCGTCCGGTCCTTATCGACCGCGGCAAACGGCGATCTGGAGGCGGCTAGACGAGATCGGGCCCGGAGAATCGGGCCCGGATCCGCTCCAGATCGTCCGCCGTGTCGAGATCGAGGAGCACGGAGGGGGAATCGCTTTCCACCGCGAGCAGGGGGTCCGCGAGCGCGCGCAGCTCGCGCAGGGAGCGATCCGGGGGCCACCCGCGGAGCTCGGCCAGGAGCTCGCGTCCCACGATCACCGGATGCCCGAAGCGCGTTTCGGCCCCCGCGGTCACCCGGGGGGCGATCCAGCCCCGGGGGGGGGCACCCGCGCGCTCCCAGGCCTCGCGAAGGGCGTCGAGGACCCCCCGGGGGACGATGGGGACGTCGACCGGGGCCAGGCACAGGTCCTCGCCCGGGAACCGCTCGACGGCGCGCTGGACGCTCCCGGTGCGACCGGCCTTCCACGCGGGATTCTCGACGATCTCCAGGCCCCCGGGGGCGGCGGCGGCGATCTGGGGGTGGTGGCGCCCCGTGACGCAGGCCGGCGGAGGGGGCGCGAGACCCGCTCCGGCGTCGAGCAGCAGCTCGAGCGGAGTGCGGGGGGATTCGTCCCGCAGAGGCACCAGGGCCTTGCACCGACCCAGGCGGCGGCTCGCTCCGGCCGCGAGGAGGACGAGACGGGCCACGGGCTCAGTGACCGACGTAGCGGTCGAAGATCGCGCGGGCGCGCTGGGGATCGTCCGTCCCCTCGACGAGAGCGCGGCCGTCGCGGAACAGGGTGATCCGGTGGTCGTCGACCGCGAAGCGCAGCAGGACCCCGGTCCGGGTGACGTCCGTGGCGATGCTCGCGATCCGCTCGGCGACGGCATCGAGGTCGGGCGGCCGGGAGGCGGCCGGCATCTGCACGGTGTTGCGCCCGCACAGGGAGATCGGATCGCTCCCGGGGGGCCGGTGCAGGAAGGGGAACTCCCGCTTCCCACAGCAGGGGCAGGCGGGATCGCGCGGGGCGACGATCCGGCGCGCCTCCGCGTTCCAGACGTCGAGCTCGACGAGACCCGGCGCGAGCTCGTCGAGGCGATCGGGGCGGGCGAGGATGCGCAGGGCCTGCCCCGCGGCCAGCGAGGCGATCGCGCCCACCGCGGGGAGCACCACGCCCACGGAGTCGCAGGTGGGCAGGGCCCCCGGGGGCGGCGGCTCGGGGAACACGCAGCGCAGGCAGGCGCCCCGGCCGGGCAGGACCGCCATCACGAGACCCGACGCGCCCACGACCCCCGCGTAGACCCACGGAAGCGAGCGCTCCACGCAGTAGTCGTTCAGGAGGTAGCGGGTGGCGAGGTTGTCGGTCCCGTCGAGCACGAGGTCGCAGCCTTCGGCCACCGCGGGGAGGTTCTCCGCGTCGAGATGGATCGCGTGGGGGAGGCAGCGGGTGGGACCCCCGGCGCGGGCGAGGGACTCCGCGGCGGCGAGAGCCTTGGGCGCACCGGCGACCGCGTGGGCCTCGTCGAAGAGGACCTGGCGCGGCAGGTTGGAGAGCTCGACGACGTCCCGGTCGACGAGCCGGAGCTCCCCGACGCCCGCGCGCACCATGGCCTGGGCCAGCACGCCGCCCAGGGCTCCGCAGCCCACGAGCAGGACCCGGGCGGAGCCGAGCCGTTCCTGCCCCTCGGCGCCGAGGGGAGCGAAGCGCACCTGTCGGTCGAACCGATCCTGCCCCGGGAGGGCGGGCGCGGCGTCGGAGGAATCGGATTCGGGCGGGCTCATCGCCCCCAAGATCCCCGCCCTCACCCCGCGGCGTCAAGTCGCAAGGCCCATGCGCTCCCTTGACAAGCGGAACGCCCCTCCCCCTCCTCTTCCGGCTCGCGGCGCGGGCAGGGGGCCGGCCCCCCCCGCGGGGAGGGTAGCGGC